>JAZLCQ010000053.1:0-37724 GCA_045614285.1 Alistipes sp. | reverse complement strand
TATTTCCAGTTCCTGGCTTCACGAATACGCGAGCTACAGCTGCCTTACGGCGACCAACTGTGTTTACAACTTCCATAATTCTTACTTAATCTCGTTTAACTTAATTTGCTTTGGGTTCTGTGCTGCGTGAGGATGCTCTGCGCCAGCATAAACCTTCAAGTTTTTGATAATAGCCTCTCCGAGACGGTTCTTTGGCAACATACCACGAACAGCCTCCTCGATTACGAATGCAGGTTTCTTTGCCAAATATAAGGCAGGAGTAGCGAAACGCTGACCACCTGGGTAACCAGTGTGGCGGACATAGACCTTGTCGGTCAACTTCTTACCTGTGAGCTTCACCTTCTCAGCGTTGATAACGATAACATTGTCACCGCAATCTACGTGTGGGGTGTAGCCCGGCTTGTTCTTTCCGCAGAGGATCTTTGCGATCTGCGAAGCCAAGCGGCCCAATACCTCGTTAGTAGCGTCGATGACAACCCACTCCTTGTTGACAGTCGCTGCGTTCAACGAGATAGTTTTGTAACTTAATGAATCCATCTAATACTTGTTAAAAAAGTTTGTAATCCAACCTCGCACTTTGCGAGTGCGCAAAGGTACGAATAATTTTTTGAATTACACAACTTTTTTAATAATTTATAAAATAAAAAGTCGCTACCCTAATTTTCCATAGAGCAGCGACTTAAATCAAACAGTCATAATACTATACCGAGAAATGAGACATCTTCTCAGGCTCGGCGCACGAGATAACTATCTTCTTTCCGTTCTTGAGTCTTATCAAGAAGAGGTGGTCGAAGGCTGTTGCGTAGAGTTTGAAGGCTCCGATATTAGATTTATAATATGAGCCAAAGTAACCGAAGCAGCCGCCTACTCCGCAAGTGCGAATTGCTCCGCGCAAGCCATCCTTCGGAAGTGCATCCACGCTAAACACCTCGTCAGCGTAAATCACAATGCTCTTATAGCGTCGTAGGATAACGAGTTTCTTCTCTCCAATCTCCAATCGCTGCGGTGCCAAACCCTCACAAATGAGTATTGTTGGCAGCATCACAACATTGAGAACAATGAGCGTAACAAGATTGTCGGGCGCGCTATCGAGCGTATAAATCAGCCACGCCGAGGCTCCAATCCAGACAATAAACACCAGAAATGTAAAAAACCACAATCTTCTATCCCAGAGAAAAGGAACGGTGTAAAACTTCTTGTCGCTCATACCTTTTATATTATTAGAACTGCACCTTCACACCCACGGTAAACGAAGCTCCGAGCTCGCGATAGAATGCCCAACGATAGGTTGGCAAAACGTCACCCAAGAGATTGTTACCCTCGAGGTAGATCATACAAGTCTTGTTGATGCGATAGTCGCCATACACACTCAAGTCGAGTGCAATCGGAGATTTAAACTCGCTGATACCCTGTGTTCTACCACCGGTAAAGAGGGCATCATTCTGCACTGCAGTCCATCGGATTGGACCACACAACTCAGCATTCATTCCTACCGAGAACTTGTTGTGATTGTACTGCACCTTCAAGAGCGCCTCGTAGTCCGGCATTCCACCTGCAAGGTTCACGGTCTCTACCCTATCACCAATTGTGATATCGGTTGTCGCCTTATTGTTATAGAGCGAGCCGCTAACCTGAGCCGAAATCAGCAACTGCGATATCGGACGATAGTCGATAGCTGCGCACAATGACCAGATGTTTCGATTTGCAGTCACAGCATCGAAGAAAATCTGATTCACGTTGTACCAATAGAGCGAATTGAGCATAAACGACATATTCGCATAGAATCGATAGGCGAACTTGCTATTTGCAACGTGGCCCGAGACACCGAAGCGAACATTGTAGATGTCGGTATTCGGAACGAACTTACCCGCCTGCAAGAAACCGAGATTCTCACCCAACATTGCCACATACGGATTCTGCTTAACCAACGAATAGTAGCTGTTATTCTGCAACTTACCGTCAGCCTCCACATATGGAACTGCGACACCTCCGTCGAGAATATTCAACGATACATTCACAACCGGGAAGCCGTGCCATCTACCCTTCGGCTTCTCGACGTCGGCAGCGTTGTAGTCGTAGTACAACTTCACACCCGCATTGACATCGACCATACCTCCCGAGCGGTAGCGATACATAAGTGTTGCACCCGCCCAAGTGTTCTGGTACTCCTTCAACGAGCGCAAGCCATAGAATCCCTGGTAGTTGAGGTCGAGCGAGAGCGAGCTGCTGCTTGTAATCTCACGCGCCAAGGTAATACCCGCATTAGCATCAATCTGCTGCAAGTTGTGATCCTGCACAAACTGCTCCGACTTATCGTGATAGTAGTCAAACAAAGCGTAGGCCTTGAAGTTCAAGTGGCTATAGTCGGCAAAGGTATCGCCAAAGCTTGCTACAAACTTCACATCCTCATAGCTAATGAGACGCTTCTTATAGTCATTATTGTTGAGTGGATAGCGGTGATAGATATCCATACCGTACGACAAATCACCCGCGAGAGTGTAGCGACCGAAGTACTTACCACCCATCGCGCCAAATCGGTTATTGGTCTGCATCGAGCGATTATTCTTGCACATTGTGCCGTCGCCATTGTCGTAGGCAATGTTCGAGAACGAACCGTAGTGGTTAGCATAACCTGTCACATATCCAACACCTGCGCGGTGAGCTGTAGCATACAAATCACCCACCGAATTGAGCGGATAACCCACACCCAGCTTCAAGTAGAATGGGTAGCGACGCTGATACTCCCAGTAGGTAGCAGTCGCAGGATTGAAACGGTGTGTACCGAGCTTCGACGGGAACGAGCGCGGTGTGATTGTGTAGTCAATCTCGGGCTTCATCGTCATCGTATCAATCTCGGTCGGAGCTATCTCCATCTTCTGTGCCGGCTGAACACGAGGCTTATAGTCTCGCGTTACCTCCACCTGCTTGGCAACCTGTGCTGATGCCGAGAGCGACACCGCACACAAAACAGTCAAAATTGCAATATATCGTTTCATATCCTCTAATTCAATTTATTGAGTTTAGACTGAGCCTCAGCCACGATACCATCGTTAGCCGGCGTATAACCATCAACTACACTGCGATAGGTTGCACGAGCCTGGAAGACATCCTTGCGCTGCACGTAGATATCGCCAAGGAGAATAAAGGCCTTACCCAACCAATATGCGTGTGGAGTTTTGCTCTCTGCGAAGTCGTAGATTCGCTTCTCGCTCTCCTCATACTCGCCATTCTTGTAGAGCTCCTCGATAAGTCGGTATGCCGACTCTGCACCCTCTGCATTTGTCACATCCGGAGCCAACTTCTTGTAGATTGCACAAGCTGCCTTCGTATCGCCTCGCTTATCAAAAATCTTGGCCTGTGCAAACTGTACGCGTCGCACTACCGAAGCGTCGATACCCGCCAACGTCTCGACCTCAGTGGCAAGAGCCAACGTAGCCGCCTCGTCATTGAGCAAGAGCACCGACTCTGCGTAGTTATTGATTGCGCTCGAGCGTGCCGCATCGGTATCGGCAATTTCAGACAATTTACGGTATGCTGCCGCCGCATCACTATACATCTTATTCTCGAAGGTCAAGGTCGCCAACTTGTCAACAACCGACAATGTATACTGATTCTTAGGCTGCTCAGCCAAGCTCTTCAACGACTTAACTGCCTCGGTCAACTTATTCTCTCTCAAGTAGCAATCGCTCAAATAGAGCAATGCATCATTGATGTAGTAGCCCTTTGGATAATCCTTCAAGTAGCTCTCCAAGCGAGGAATTGCATCTGCAACACGGTTATCGAGATAGATATTCTGTGCCGAGCGGAACGACAACGAGTCGCGCGCCATAAGGCTATTGTCGTAGACAACGCCTGTGCGCTCAGCATACTCGAAGTACTCCTTAATCTTACCCTTCGCCACATAGATCTCGCGAACGCTCTGGATTGCATCCTTCGCAGCAGTTGAACGCGGTGCTGCAGTGATAACCTTGTCATAGTAGAGCAACGACTTATCGCTATTACCGAGGTTGAAGTGTACCAAGCCCAAGTTCAAGAGCGCCGGAGTGTAGAATGGCGACTGAGGATACTTGTTCACAAAACTCTCCAACGCAGTTGCTCCCGCATCATACTTTCCGAGGAGGACATAGGTGTGTCCGAGCTCATATGCAGCATCGTCGTTATACTCGCCGCACTCCTCGTTGGTCATTGCCTTCAAGGTCTTAATCTTATCGTATGTCTTACCCGACAAGCCGAGAGCCAATGCCTGATAGTATCGAGCATAGAATCTGTGCTCGGTATTCAAGGCGATAGCGCTCTTGAAGTGCTTAATCGCCTCGCTATAGTTCTGCTGAGCATAGTAGGCATCTCCCAAGCGGTTGAAAGCATCAGCACGGTAGCCATCAGCCTCCTTGTGCAACCATACAAAGCCCTTGAACTTCTCCTGACTCAACTTTATATGAGCCTCATCGCCCAATGCAAAGTGCGAATAACCCATATTGTAGAGAGACATCTTATACTCCACCTCTGTCTTTGGAGCAACCTTCACATAGCGCTCGTAGTAATCAATTGCGAGCTTGTAATCGCCCTGCTTGTATGCGATTTCACCAAGCCAGAAGTAGCACAACGCGGTATACTTCTTGCTGCTGACATCAACATCCATTGCCTCCTTCAGTGCGGCCTTCGCACCATCGAGGTCACCGTGCACATATGCAGCGATACCCTTCGAGTAGACGATACGCTGCAATGCTGTCAACTGCTCACCATCAGGATTAGGGAAATCCTTAATCGCCGCATAAGCTCTCTCGTAATCCTTCGAGTTGTTGTAGGCGGCGATAAGCAACTCGCGAGCCTCATTCACACGCTCCGACTTTGGATACATATCGACATAGCGCTGCAAGATATTGATAGACTCGTTAAAAGTTCCTCCACCGGTCTCGAAGAGCAACTTTCCGTAGTTAAAGAGTGCATCCTCGGAAACCTCCTTGTTATACTTAGCGTTTGCAGCTTGAGCAAATGCGTGGATGGCATTCTTCTTATCGTCAATCTGAATGTAGCAATCAGCCAAGTGATACGAGGCGTTCTGCGCCAACTCATCGCTACCCTCAGCCACCTTACGCAACGCGTCGATAGCTACCGAGTAGTCGGTCGAACGATATGCCGAATATCCGAGGAGGTAGTTCTCCTCACGACCCATATTTCCACCTGAGCGCTGATACATCGAGATGTAGATGTAGGCCTTCTTGTAGTTCTGCAAGTGATACCACGACTCAGCCATTACGCGCATCAACTCTGTGCGCTGCACATCTACAGACTGGCGCATCAACGCATCTCCATTGTTCACGACATAGGTATAATCGCCCTGCGCAAACTTAATCTGGAAGAGGTAGTACGGGATAATCTTAGCATAGTTGTCGCTATTCTTCAAAGTCTCAAAGCCCTTCGATGCCTCCTTGTACTGGCCGCGCGCATAGAGTATATACGACTTGTAGTAGACTGCGTGATCAGCGTAGTTGCCTGTGAGCGAGAGTTTTGAGAAGTGGTCATTCGCCTTGTCGTAGTTACCCGCGATAAACTCGATGTAACCCTTACGCATATTATACTTCTCCTTATCGTCGAAGTTCAAAGCCTTGTAGTCGACGACATTCAAGAAGCTTCTGGCACGAGTATACTCCTCGCGCTCGCAGAAATACATCGCCAACATAAAGCGAACCTCGTTGGCATTTGGAGACTCGGGGTAGCGACGCAAGAATGCGAGCAAGATCTGCTCCAAGTCGTTATCGCGCAACTCCGACGCACAACGCGCCAACGCAAAGTCGACATAGTGCATCATCGCCTCGTCATCAATCGAAATCTGCTTGCGCAAATTATTGAGAGAGTGACGAGCCTCGCCATATCTGCCGAGATCCATAAGCGATACTGCACGCTTAGTTTCGCGCTTGACCTCTACCGATGTCATCGCATTCGCCGAACCTATATAAGCCACCGCTACAAGCAGCGCTAAAAGACATTTTTTCAACATAGTGACACTATACTTCATAATCTACGCAAAGATACAAAATAAAAATCACAATACAAACCAAATGCGCAATTAAAAATTAAAAATTTTTACATGCGCAAAACAACCGAGGCAGAGCACAAAAAAAGCCGAGCAAAACTGCTCGGCTTAGATTTGGTCGCAAGACTAAAATTAGTTTGCTGGCTGTGCCTCTGGAGTAACAGTCGCCTCAGCTGCAGGAACCTCAGCCTGAGGAACCTCGATGTTCTCAACCGGAGCAGCACCTACACTCTGCAAGTCCTCAGCAACACCACCCTGCTTACCACCGATAAAGATGGTGAATACGAGCGACAAAACGAGAACTACAACTGCAGCACCCCAAGTAAACTTCTCCAAGAAGTCTGCTGTCTGGCGAACGCCCATAACCTGATTCGATGCACCAAAGTTTGATGCCATACCACTCTTTGGATTCTGAACCAATACTGCAAGTATCATCAATACACTCGCAACAAGAATCAAAACGATCAATAATGTACTCATAATCTATACTTTTTAATTATTTTTTCTCGATATTTTCGATTTTCTCGGCAAAGTAAATACTTTTTTCCGAATTTAGCAAACTTAATTTACGATATATTTCGATTGCCTCCTTTCGCAAGCCCTGAGAAAGGTATATTTCAGCAAGCTCTTCACTCACAATATCATCCTCATCTTCGAGCTCTGCTTCGGTCAAAACATCATCCTCTACATCGCCCTCTTCGGCCACGATTCTGTACTCGCCCTTACGCAAGAAGCGGCTGATAATCTCACCCTCACTCTCTTCGGTAAGTTTTTCTATATCAACATCATAGCCACTCAGCAGCTCACCCTTATCAGAGTTCAAAACCTGTGCCGCCGTAAACCACGGATAGCGACTGGTCAACGCCTTCAGCGCCTCGGCTGTCGGCTCTACCCCATTCTTAAAATAGTTCTCAAGCACCGACATAATTTTACCAATTTGAGGCTGCCGCCATAAATATATCCGTAACAATTTGTTCAACAATTTCCGGAATGAGCGTGCTCTCCACCTCATTCAAGAGCTTTGTTGAGTCATAATCCGCATATGCCGAGAATGTTCGAGCCTTGAACGAAGCCTTCTCGTCAACCATATTCGTGAAGGTCACCTTCACAGTAATTGTCAAACGATTCTGTAGGGCGTACTCACCACTCGACACCGACGATGTGGTCGAGGTATAGCCCACAACCTCACCCTCGAAGGCAAAGTCGCCACCCTCCGGCACCTGGACAAGGCGTGTACGAGTAGCAAAACGCTGGGTCAACTCATCGGTCAGGGTTGCACTCAATATAGGCGCAACCATCGGAGCATTATTCGGGAAATATGCCACTGAAAAAGTCTTTGCATCGGGCGGAATAGAGGCTCCCGAGAGAGTATACTTCACCGTGCAACCTCCTGCTACCAAGAGCATTAAGGCAAATAGTGCAAACAATATCTTTTTCATTCCTACTCCTCGATATTTAACTCCTTAATCTTGCGATAGAGCGTGCGCTCCGACATAAACAACTCGTTCGCAGCAGCTCGTCGACTGCCACCATTGCGACGCAAAGCCTTGATGATTTGCTCGCGCTGCATATCAGCCTTTGTAACCTCGCGCGGAATCTCAACTATAACCTCGCCCTCCGCATCCTCAATCGTAGGTGCAGATGACTGCGGCAACAATCCCTTCAATTCGCCATGCTCAACAGGAGGCTGAGTCGTTGAGCGGTACGACGAGTAGCCACTATGCAACTCGCGAACCATACGACGCAGTTCGGTGATATCGTTGCGCATATCGATCAAAACCTTGTAGAGCAACTCACGCTCGGAGTTCATATCCTCGACTTTGGCCGAGCTGGTCACGCTTGGTGACGCTGCCGACGACTCGTCGACAAGATATTTTGCCAATATCTGCACCGAGATATCACGCGACTCCTCGATAGCCGAAATCTGCTCAGCCACATTCTTTAGCTGGCGAATATTTCCTCTCCAATAGTAACTCTCGAGCAACTTGCGAGCCTCGGCATCCAGAGCGATGGCCGGCATCTTATACTGCGTTGCCACATCAGCCGCAAAGCGGCGGAAGAGCAAGTGAATATCCTCGGGACGCTCACGAAGTGCCGGGACTGTAATCGGCACAGTATTAAGACGATAGTACAAATCCTCACGGAAACGACCATCGGCAATAGCCTTAATCAGGTTGGAGTTTGTAGCAGCCACCACGCGCACATTCGTCTTCTGCACCTTGGCCGAGCCTACACGCATAAACTCGCCAGTCTGCAACACGCGCAACAAGCGCACTTGCGTTGCAAGTGGCAACTCACCCACCTCATCGAGGAAGATAGTACCACCATCCGCCTCCTCGAAGTAACCCTTACGCGAATCAATTGCACCCGTAAAGGCACCCTTCTCGTGTCCGAACAACTCCGAATCGATTGTGCCCTCCGGTATTGCACCGCAGTTTACTGCAACATATTTATTATGCTTGCGTGCAGAATGTGCGTGGATAACCTGCGGGAAGAACTCCTTACCCACACCGCTTTCACCCGTTACAAGCACGGTCAAATCGGTCTGAGCAACACGCAATGCAACCTCCAACGCTCTGTTCAATAACGGAGAGTTTCCGATTATGCCAAATCGCTGTTTTACTGATAGCAATGTGCTGTTATCCATTATCTATACAACTATTTTTATCAATTCAAACTCTCGCTTTACGACAAAGTCGAGACATAAATTCCGTAGCAAATCGCAACCAGGGCAACCAAGATGATAAACGCCGCAACCACCATCACGGGATCCATACGCTTAAGCAGCTGCGCCAAGTCAGATTTCGGCTTAACAACCTTAGGCTCAGTCTCTTCAGTCTGCACCGGCTCCTCGACAACCTCATCGGTCGACTCTTCTACAGTCTCCTCTGCAATCTCCGCAATCTCCTCAGTCTGCTCCTCGGCGGGCTCTTCTGCAGGCTCTTCCGCAGGCTCTTCCGCAGACTCCTCGATTGTATCCTCGATTGGCTCTTCGAGCGGCTCATCTGTCACCTCCGACTCTTCAATCTGCACCGGCTCTTCAGTCTCTACCTGGGTCTCCTCGGGTGCCGAAAAATCGAACTGGAGTTCGCCTACTTGAGGCTCAGCAACCGGCTCGGTCACAACCTCTTCAACTACAACCTGAGGCTGCTCTGCAACCTCGTCATCAATCGGCGTAGGCACATAGTTTGTCTCCTTTGGCAACTCACCTGTCACCGGCGGATACATACGCAGAGCGTTAGTATCGGGCTCCAAGCGCATAGTTCCCAACTCACCCAAGCAGCAATAGCCATACTGCTCGAGTTCGTGGCGCACCTCGAATATAAAGCGATCAATAGTAACCGCAGCCTCCATCTCGTTCAGCCCCTGATCTCTCAACAACGAGGCAAGAACGCCGTCGTTCTCATTCAACAAATTGGTAAAGGCCAACTCTCCCGTCTCCTTGACCACAAATGCGCCAAAAGCGGGTACGACCAACTTACGATTTGAAAGCAGATACTCTGCAATTACTTTTGCTACCATAAAAAACTATTTACTCTTTGCGGCAATTACCGAATCGATGTATGCCTTAATCTTTGGAGCGGGATCCTCCCAACCCTCAGGCTTGATAACCTTGTTATCCTTCGGATTGTAGTGAGGTTTTCCATCCGGCCACAACTTAGCCATATTTGCCTTCTGTACGATATCGAACAACTCGTCAGCCTCCAAGCCCATCTCGACCATTGTTCCGAGTGCGAAGTACACCAAGTCGATCATCGCATCAGCCTGCTCGTAGATATCCTCAGCGATGAGGAACTCTGCAACCTCCTCATTCATCCACTTAGCACGCGACAACGCACGCTTCTTCGCAATCATAACCGGCTGCTCAGCAACGGGGTGTCCAAATTTCTCGTGAAATTCACGAACATCGTTCCACTCTTTCTTCATAATTTTCTGTTATATTTATGTTTATACTTTTTTTCAATCTCTGCGTTCCAAATTACGGCCTTGCGTGATGGACGAATTATGAAAATTATTTCACTTTTACATTCCCTCCAAACCTCCCTTTGGAAAAGGGCGGCTTGTCGCTACGCTCCAATAATTCGGCATGTTTATGTTTATACTTTTTTCAATCTCTGCGTTCCAAATTGCGGCCTTGCGTGGTGGACGAATTTTATCCACACAGCGCTTTTCAATAGGCACTTTTGCCCATCTTATATCAAGGTGCAAAGATACAAAAAAGTTTTACTTTTTACGCTTAGTTGTCCACTTTTTATTATCTTTGCCAAAAATATAGATATAAAACCGCAGTTATGAAGAAATTTTTATTCATTTTGAGCTCTATTTTACTTGTTGGAGCGACTCAGGCGAAAGATTATGCCATCTCGACCCCAAACACGACTCTCATTGTTTCGGCTAACAACGGAGAGACTTTAACGTTCCGCTACTACGGCTCACGTGCCGAGGTTGAGGATGTTCGTGCCGCAGGTCGATTGCTTGAATATGATGCATATCCTGCATATGGCACTCGCTGTGAGCGTCCGTTCGCATCACTCGTTAAGCAGGCTGATGGCGACAACGCCCTCAAGCTCGTTATCGAGAGCGCAACCGAGAGCAGCGAGAATGGAGTGAAGAAGTTGACATTCAACCTTCGTGATGCAGCACATCCGACCTTGCTCGTAAAAGTTCACTACTCGGCATACTCGGATTGTGACATTATCAAGATGAATACCGAGTACGTAAACGAGGGCAAGAAGCCTGTAGTACTCCAAAAATATATGTCAGCCGTATTGCCAATTCAGTCGGACAACTGCGTACTGTTGCACCTCGATGGCTCTACCAAGAATGAGTGCAACGAGCACATCGTACCGCTCACAAATGGCGTACGCACAATCTCTACTCAGAATGGTACACAGGTTGCCGGAGATTGCAATGCATCGTTTATGCTCGGTCTCGATGGCCGTCTCGACGAGACAAACTGCCCTGTAGTTGCAGGTTCGCTCATCTGGACCGGTAACTTCCACTTCGAGTTTCACAATACCCTTGCAGCTGCGGTTCCTACCCTCTTTATGGGCGGTATCAACCCAGTAGCGAGCGACTACACACTCGATGGCAAGTGCACCCTCGCAACCCCTGAGATGATCTTCACATACTCTAACGATGGTAAGGGTGGTGTAACTCGCAACATTCACCGTTGGGCTCGCAAGCATCAGCTCCTCGATGGCACAAAGGAGCGCGAGGTTTTGCTCAACTCTTGGGAGGGCGTTCACCTCGACACCACAAAGGAGAATTTGGAGAGCATGACCAAGGATTTCGCCGCTCTCGGTGGCGAGATGTTCGTGGTTGACGATGGCTGGTTTGGCGTGAAGCACCCACGTACTAACGTATCATCAGGCCTCGGCGACTGGGACATCGACAAGAACAAGTTGCCGGATGGCATTCAGCCACTTATCGACCTCGCACACGGCAATGGTATGAAGTTCGGTATTTGGATTGAGCCTGAGATGGTTAACACCAATAGCGAGCTCTACGAGAAGCACCCTGATTGGGTATTGGCTCACCCCGATTTCGACCCTACATATGGCCGTGGCAAGACCCAGCTTTTGCTCGATATGACCAACCCTAAGGTTCAGGATTTCGTATTTGGCGTAGTCGACAAGTTGCTCACCAACAACCCTGAAATCTACTACATCAAGTGGGACAACAATATGCGTATGCACAACGCTCAGTCGCTCTACTTGCCAAAGGCAAAGCAGTCGAACCTCACCGTTGACTTCGCAATCGGTATCGAGAAGACCCTCAAGCGCATTCGCGAGAAGTATCCACACGTTGTGATTCAGCTCTGCGCATCGGGCGGTACCCGCTTGAACTATGGTTTCATGCCATACTTCCAGGAGATGTGGACCAGCGACCAGACCGACGCTTACCACCGCATTCTCATCCAGTGGGGCGCACTCAATTTCTACCCTTCGAACATGTTGGCAGCTCACGTAGGCTCGGCATACAGCAAGTATACACAGCGCTACATTCCTATCAAGTTCCGCTTCGACGTAGCATCGATGTGCCGCCTCGGAATGGAGATGGTTCCTGCAAAGTTGAACGATGCCGAGCGCGAGTACGCTAAGCGCGCTATCGCCGAGTACAAGAAGATTCGTCCGGTAGTTCAGCAGGGCGATTTGTACCGTCTCATCTCGCCATACGAGGGTGAGCGCGACTATACATCGTTGATGTATGTAAACGAGGCTAAGGACAAGAGCGTAGTATTTGTATATCGCCACCTCTGCAAATCGAACAATACATACCCAATCATTCGTTTGCAGGGCTTGAAGGCTGATGCCAAGTATCTCATCCGCGAGGTTGCACCTGAGGTTGAGGGACAGCCTGTAGCTATCGACGGCAAGGTTATCAGCGGTCGAATTTTGATGCAGGAGGGTATCACCATCCCTGAGCTCGCTCAGATGTTCAAGAAGAATGCAGCCCTTAGTGATGTTCGTGCTGTAAACGATTGGAAGAGTGTTATTCTCGAGCTTACCGAGGTAAAATAGCAGAAAAATGATTACAAAAGCAGAGTTCAAGTGCTCTTCGGAGCGTATATCGCAAGTACCAAAAGACTCCTTTAAGGATATCGCCTTCATCGGACGAAGCAACGTGGGTAAGTCATCGCTTATCAATATGTTAACTCGTCACAAGGGCCTGGCAAAGGTGTCGTCAACACCTGGTAAAACCAAGCTCATAAACCACTTCCTTATCAACAGACAGTGGTACTTGGTCGACCTTCCGGGATATGGCTATGCCCGCACCTCGAAGAGGGAGCGTGGAGCCTTCGCGAAGATCATCTTGGACTATGTTTTCAAGTGCGAGAAGATGCACTTCTTGTTCGTGTTGGTCGACTCACGCCTCGAGCCACAGAAGATAGACCTCGAGTTTATCGAGATGCTCGGACAGGGCGGCGTACCGTTTGCGCTTATTTTTACCAAGTGCGACAAGCAGTCGGCTACACAGACACAGCGTGCCGTTACAGCCTATAAAAAGCGCTTGGCGGAGCAGTGGGAGGAGCTGCCTCCAATGTTGCTCTCATCGAGCGAAAATGGGCAAGGACGCGACGAAATTGTGGCGTTTGTTGAAAAAATTTTAGCAGAAACCGCAGAATAGTGTTAGAAAACAGCACAAAAGTATTAACTTTGCGCTGTTATAAATGAAGAAAACTCATTTTATTAATATTTAATATATGGCTATCCACAAAATTAAATTCTTCACAGGTCGCGCTTCACGCTACTTGGCAGAGAAGATTGTTGCTGCTTACGGCACCACACTCGGCGAGTGCGAGATCGTAGAGTTCAGCGATGGTGAGTTCCAACCACATTTCATCGAGTCGATTCGTGGCTGCACCGTATTTATCATCCAGTCGACATTCCCTAAGTCGGATAACTTGATGGAGTTGTTGATGATGATTGACGCTGCAAAGCGCGCTTCGGCACACAAGGTTGTAGCAGTAATCCCTTACTTCGGTTGGGCACGTCAGGACCGCAAGGACCGTCCACGTGTACCTATCACATCGGCTCTCGTAGCAAATATGCTTTCGGTTGCAGGTGCTGACCGTGTGATGACCCTCGATTTGCACGCAGACCAGATTCAGGGCTTCTTCGATGTTCCTGTTGATGCTCTCTATGCAAGCGGTATCTTCATCCCTTACATCAAGAGCCTCGGTATCGAGGACTTGTCGATTGCTTCGCCAGATATGGGCGGTGCTAAGCGTGCAAGCTCGTACGCTAAGTTGCTCGAGACTCCAATCATCATTTCGCACAAGGAGCGTGCTAAGGCTAACGTCGTTGGCTCAATGACCGCTATTGGCGAGGTTGAGGGTCGCAATATCCTCATCGTTGACGATATGATCGACACTGCAGGTACTATCTGTATGGCAGCTAATATGTTGATGGAGCGTGGCGCTAAGAGCGTTCGCGCAGCTATCACCCACCCGGTATTGTCGGGCAAGGCATACGATCGTATCAACGAGAGCGCATTGGAGGAGGTTATCGTAACCGATACTATTCCGCTCAACCCAGAGAAGGATTTGCACAAGTTCACAGTTCTTTCGTGCGCAGACATCATTGCTGAGTGCATCGAGCGTGTACACAACTATCAGTCAATTTCGCCTCTCTTCTACAAGGACTAAGGCATTGATAATACGAAATAAGGGCACGAGGAATCGTGCCCTTATTTGTTTTTATACGGAGGCTGAATCGTAAAGCAAACAAAAAGCCCGATGCGCAGCATAGTAAGCCTATGTGAGCTATCGGGCTATTTAAGTGCGACTCGAAAAGAGCCAATCAAATCGATTTTTAGAAATTGGAGAATGTACTCCAAACCGTATTCTTCTCTGCGGTGGCCTCTACACTATCGGGAAGGTTTGCAAAAAAGTCGAAACCTGTCCACTGCTCCACCTGGTCAACCGAGACGGTGTAATTTGAGTATGTCGAGCCCGAATAGGCCTTATTCTCAAACCAGAAGCCGACTGTCGATGCCGATGTCACTGTGCCACTCGAGGAAGTTGTAACCTTGAGAACTACCTTGTAGAAGTAGTTTGGAATAGGCACTTTCTTGGTGTCGTTTTTTGCTGTGGTGTAGTTTATTGTCTTGGTCTCGCCAACCTTCGCAAAGGCTACACCGGTAACGATGTAGAGGGTCTTTTTCGAAGCTGCCGACTGCAACGCTCCCTCCAATGAACTCCACATTCCGCTGTTGAAGTTATCCTGGATTTGTGGCACGGAGTTGGTCACATAGAAGGTCTGCAACTGCATATCCTTTATTCCGTTGCGCGAAGCGTTTGGAATAAGGTGACCGCGCGCGTATGGAGGATAGTCGGTATAACTTGCGCTACACAAATTAACCTGATATTTCTCCTCCAAGAGTGGGTTAAACGACCAATCATCGGGGCGCGAAAGCGAGCCCATATGCTTCGACTCGAGCGGATATGCTACCCACATCGAGGTGTAGGTCGATTTGTCGTAGTAAGCGGTGTAGTTACGCTCGCTACCCGACTTAACCTTCAGCTCCACAGCATTCGGATAGAGTCCGCCCTTATCCTCGCCCGGCAACTCGAGCCAGGTTTCGGTTGGGACACCTCCAGTTACGCCACCATCGGTGGTATCACCGCTATCCTCTCCCGGGGTAGGGTCCACGGCGGGAGGGGTTGACCCTCCCGATCCGCTACCCGAATATCACTGTGCAGTGTAAACTACCTTCGAAATCTGAACAGGACCGTTGCTACTAGCCTTCTTGCAGTCGTAAACAACCTTATAGTAGTAGTTTGCTCCTGGATTTGCAATAGTGTAAACCAAGTTACCCTTTGCGATGGTAACATTCACAGTCTCAACAATATTGCTAAAGTTTGCATCGGTTGCAACCTGCAAATATGTCGAGTTAATTGAACTTGTTGTAACAGCATCGATAGTAACAGTTACATTCGACACAGCCCAAGGAATAGAGAACTTAGTGTTAATCGACGCAACCGAAGCTGCATTCTTGCTACCACACTTGATATACTTCCAACCAGCATTATTGTTATTAAAGTTTACAATAGACCAAGAGTAGTCACCGCAAGTCTGTGTCCATGTAGTGGTATATGAGCTAACCTTGTTCGCAATAGTCTGGAAGTCGAGAGTAATATCAACACCGCCATTCTCATTTGGCTTAGCCTCCTGCTCTACAGTTACAGTACGGCTAACAGCACCCTCGTATGCAACAGTGATAGTTGCTGTACGCTCCTTATCCTCGTTTGCAGCGATAGTGAGGTTGAATGCGCCCTCTGCAGGAGTAATAGTTACCCAATCAGCCGATGATGTAGCAGTTGCAGATACGCCATCTACAGGGTTAGATACTGTGTAGTTGATAGTTGCAGTACCACCCTCGTAAGGGATTGCCTCGATAGTTGCAGGTGTTACTGTCAAGCTTGGAGAAAGAACTACAACGCCATCGCTCAACTTATAGAGATAGCACTCACCATTCTGGTCTGTATTTCCAAAGGCATAAGCCGAAGTGTAGCAACGCCAGTTCGATGTAGCGTAAAGGGTGAGGTAACGGCTCTGTGCTGTATCCTTCAAGTTGAATGCACCATTCTTAGCTGCAGTAATCACCCACGAATCAGATGTGTTACCTACACGAACTCCGTTGTTAGTTGCAGTTGTATACAAGTATGCACCAGCAGCATTCTTAATTGTCAAGCCCGATGCATCACCGGTGAACGACCAACGAGCATTCTCAGGGACTGCATTGCTCTGGAACGCAGGAGTCTGGAGGTCGAACAAAGTAGTAACAACCTGGTTAGGACCTGCCGAAGTCGAAGTTGTGCTTGGGCAGTATGCGATAGCTGCGCCACCCTTCTGCTTTGCAACAATTACATAAGTACCGGTTGTAATCTCATCAACAGAAGTGATAAGCTGCCAAGTCTCAGCCTCTGCAGCCTCAATTGCAGTTGTATAGTCAACCTTTACAGTCTTAATCTTACCTGCCGAGAATACCACATCGCTTGTCAAAGTGATATCCTTCTCGTGTACGCCCAAACCGGTTGCAGACGAAGCCGAAATCTTGATTGTAAGATCGTCATCAGCTTTTGCTGTGAAAGGCTTGATAGCTGCGTAGAACTTAGCCGATGCACCAGGAGCAATCTCCTCTCCATTAGCAACAGCAAGAGTCATTGTATTAGCGACATAAGAACCATTTGTGTACTTCACATTGTTCTTGTCAGCAAAGTTGATGTAGAATGTACCAACGAGAGCCTCTGAAGCTGTAAACTGAATCTCCGAAATAGTGATTGCCTCTGCCAACTTGTTTGTAACCTCAAACTCAATCAACGACGATGCGTGAGTAAGAGTAAGGCTTGGCGATGTGTTAGCAGGAACAGCATAGGCGTGACCAATCATCGGATAGTTCGAACCCGCGATGTGAGCCATCGAGTTGTTACCAGTCTGAGTCTGCTTTGCATCAGAACGGCATCCGATATAAGAGTAGCCTGCACTATTATTTGCAGGAGTAGTGATGTATGACGAATATGGATACAACGCATACCAATCATACTCCTCCTCAGGATCCAATGTTCCGTTCAAAGTTCCCAAGAAATAGCCTGTAGCTGCATCCTTGAGGGTAAACTGAGCATCATTCTTGTAAGTAGTCTCATCAGTTACTGCGTGGAATACATTCAACGCGTCACCTGTCGACCATACTGTGTTCAAGCCATCGTTTGCTGTACGCGAAACCGATGCATAGAGAGCGAAGTCGCCCTTTACCTCTACCGATGGAGTAATCTCCTCGGTCTTAACGCAATTTGTAAGGCTGAATGCCATTGCAATCAAACCCAACGAAAGAATAAACTTTTTCATTTTCTTCATCTTTTCAATTTGGTTTGACATTAGAACTCGAGTGAATCGCTCTCACTCTCCCATGGATTGATTGTTACACCCGGCATACTTGCCTCGAATCCCGACTCGACCTTAACCGAGCAGACATCCAACTCAGGAGCGGTGTAAGCCCCCTTCACATTGTAAGTGTGCTTCATAATTGTTTGTTTTTTAGTTATTTGTGAGAATAAAAATTGCCTAACAGGTATAAATCGCGACAAAGGTACGAATAATATACCGTTTAACCTAATTAAAAACAATGTTTTTACTAAAAAATTTTACATTTTTACGCTTTTAAGACACTTCTGTAGTGATGTTGAAAATTAATAAAAAAATATGTCATAAAAATCGATTTGTTTTTTCCGAAAATTTTATTAAATTTGCCATGTATAATAGGCACTAATTAGAAAAAAATCTAAAAAACAAACTTATAGAGACAAACCGGGAATCAAAAACTTCATCCTCGATGCCTAGTTCATCGAGCTAACAAAGACAATGCTAAACAACTAGTTAAACAACCTAAAAATCAAAAACCTATGAGAATTTCTACCCAGAGATTTTTCAAGATCCTTTCGGTCGTGCTTCTCGCTCTATTTTTGCAGGTAGGGCTGGGAAATAGCACCGCAATGGGTCAGGAGGTTTCAAAACCTCACGTGGTCAAAGGTACCGTTTTCGACGAAAATGGTAAACCTATGGCAGGAGTGGGCGTCATCATCGCCACTACACTCCAAGGTGTTGTGACCGACATCAACGGTCATTACGAGATTAAGGCAACACCTGTTCAAGAGCTTCAGTTTAGCTTCTTGGGTTACAAGACATTCAGCGCTAAGGTTGGTACTCGTACCACCATTAACGTTTCGATGATTGTCGAGGCCCAGGCTATGGAGCAGGTCATCGTTACCGCACTCGGTATCAAGCGTGACGAGAAATCACTCGGTTACGCAGCATCGAAGGTAGGCGGCGAGGAGTTGGCATCGGCGGCTAACTCTGCCAACTGGCTTTCGGGATTGACCGGACAGGTTGCAGGTTTGAACATCCAGCAGACAAACAGCGGCGGTGGCGGTACCACCCGTGTAACACTCCGTGGTGAGTCGTCTGTTGACTTCACAAACAACACTGCACTCTTCGTTGTGGATGGTGTGCCTATGCACAACCACTCTACTCAGTCAGATGCAGGTGGTGAAGGTTCACTCAGCGTAATCGACTATGGTGATGGTACAGGTGATATCAACCCTGAGGACATCGAGAGCGTAACCGTATTGAAGGGTCCTGCTGCGACTGCACTCTACGGTTCTGCTGCTGCAAACGGTGCGATCATCATCACTACTAAGTCGGCTGACAAGTTCGCATCGAAGATCAGCATCTCGTACTCGACAAACCTCACATTCGAGACTGTAAACACATCACCAGACTTGCAGTATGAGTATGGTCAGGGTTCTCGTGACGACTATTACTACTATCTCCGTAGCGCAGACTCGAATCGTGGTAGCGGTTTTAACCCAGAGCCTACATACGAGAGCCAGTCAGGTCTTCTCTCGTGGGGTCCTAAGATGGATGGCTCGTTGTACTACCAGTACTACGATGAGTTGGCAGGCTTCGGTGGTAAGATCGACCAGCTCGGCGACTTCCGCCGTGAGGCTACCCCATTCGTTAGCCACGGCGACTGGTTCAAGGATTACTTCCGTACCGGTTACACTTGGACTAACTCGGTAGCTGTTTCGGGTCGTATCAACAAGCGTAACTCTATCCGTGTTTCGGTACGTGACTCACACTCGCACGGTATCATTCCAAACTCGCCAAACAATATGCAGCACATTGCATTGCGTACACGTAACGAGATTGCGAAGTGGTTCACATCGGAGGTTTCGCTCAACTATCGTCGCAACCAGCGTGACAACATCCCTGTAGCTTCGGGTTACAGCGCAGGTGCAGGTATCATGTACAGCTTGTGGTGCTACGCTCCAAACATCGATATGGATTGGGCAAAGCACTACTGGCAGGATGGTAAGGAGAATGTTCAGCAGGATACATCCCTCACAGGTGGTAAGAACAATGCTTACTTCATCGCTAACGAGAGTATCAACACTCAGGATCGTGACCGTATCTACGGTAATGTTAAGTTCGACTTCAACATCTATAAGGGCTTGACCCTCATGGTTCGTGGAGGTCTCGACTCGCAGTACGACTTCCGTACACAGCGTTTTGCGACATCTACTCAGAGTGACCCTAACGGTTTCTACCGTGAGCAGATGATTCGTTCGATGCAGTACTCGGGTGAGTTCTTGTTCCGTTACACTCACGACTTCGTACACGACATCAACCTCACAGCTAACTTTGGTGGTAGCATCGTTAACCGTTCGTACGAGCGTCACCAGCAGTGGGCTGACAACTTGAAGAATCCGGGCGTATACACACTTGCGAACTCGGCTTCACTCGTTAAGTCGGATAACTACTATGAGCGTCGTCAGACCAACTCACTCTACGGTTTGGTGCAGTTGTCTTGGCGCAACACCGTCTTCCTCGACATCACTGGTCGTAACGACTGGTCGAGCACACTCCCTGCTAAGAACCGTTCATACTTCTACCCTTCTGTATCGGGTAGCGTTGTAGTGAATGAGTTGGCAGACTTCGGTCGCACAAATGGCCTTATCAACTTGTTGAAGGTTCGTGCTTCATGGGCACAGGTTGGTCACGATACCAAGCCTTACCGTATCGAGGAGTACCTCACAAGCACAGCATTCCCTGGCAACGTTACTACTCAGACTTCGAAGGTAAACGGTTTGTTGTTGCCTGAGAAGGTATCTTCATTCGAGATTGGTGTTGACTTGCGTATGTTCCGCAACCGATTTAACATCGATATGGCATACTACAACAGCAAAACTACAAATGCTCTTGCTTCGATGCCTGTTTCTGCAGCATCGGGTATGACCAGCGTTTACACTAACGCAGGTTCGATTCGCAACCACGGTTTCGAGATTCAGGCTACAGGTACAATCATCCGCACAAAGGATATTCGTTGGAACGTTACAGCTAACTGGTCTATCAACCGCAACAAGGTTCTCGAGCTCGGTGAGGGCATCGACTTCTGGCAGATTGCAAGTCGTGGATCATATGCTTATATGTACGCATACGAGGGTAGCTCGCTCACTTCGATGTATGGTCGTAGACACAAGCGTGCACCAGAGGGTTCGTACGTAATCGACGGCTCGGGTAAGATGATTGATGTTTCGGGTCAGATTGTTCACGACCAGAACGGCTCACCTATCATCAACGAGGAGATTGAGTACGTTGGCGAGTGTATGCCAGACTGGCGTGGTGGCTTCGGCACATCGTTCAGCTGGAAGGGCATCAAGGCCAGCGTTAAGTTCGACGGTCAGGTTGGTGGCCACGTTTGGTCGGAGACCAACTGGGTATTGAACTACCGTGGTAAGGGTATTGCAACCCTCGAAGGTCGTGAGGGAGGTTTCGTTCCTCAGGGCGTAATGGAGTTGAGCGATGGTAACTACAAGATTTGTGACTACGAGCACACTTCTAGCACTATCCAGGCATACTACCAGGCTAAGTACGCACGTGAGTGCTGCGAGGCTAACTTCGTTGGCACTTCATTCTTGAAGTTGCGTGAGGTTCGCGTAGAGTACTCGTTCCCTAAGAAGCTCCTTGCTAAGACCAAGGTTATTCAGGCATTGTCTGTATCAGTATTCGGTAACAACCTCTACTGCTGGAGCAAGTTCCCAGGTTTCGACCCTGAGGCTGTTTCGATGCGTGGCGCTGCTTTGTCGCCAGGTTTCGACCTCTTGCAGATGCCGGGTACCGCAGTATATGGTGGTAGCATCTCTATAACATTCTAATGCGAAGGAGGATATTAACTATGAAGAAGTACATTAAATATATTACAATAGTATTGGCTGCGGCGTTCGTATCGGTTGGCTGTGCAAAGTTCGACGATATGAACAAGAACCCGTATGTCGTTTACGAGACCAATTCTGAGTCATTCGTACAGCCTATGCTCTACAATACACAGAAGCAGATTGCATCGTGCGAGTATGGCTGGATGGGTGAGATTATGCAGTACGTTATCAACACCAACTTCGAGAACTCGGCACAGTTGGCATACAACTACGTTCTCTCGGAGAGTTACACAAGTTATATGTGGAACTTGTACAAGCAGTTTGGTAATGCACAGTATATGTTGGACCTTGCTCGCAAGGAGTGCGAGAGCTCTACAGGCAACCCTGCTATGATTGGTGTAGCACTCGTTCTTCGTTCATGGATTGGCCACATGTTGACCGACACCTACGGAAACGTACCTTACTCGAAGGCCGGTTTGATTGCTTTGCAGGGAGATCAGTTCGAGTACACTACTCCTTATGACAAGCAGAAGGATATCTACATCGACTTGTTGCGTTCGTTGGAGGAGGCAAATGCTTGCTTCGCGAAGGCTAATGAGTTGAAGGATGCAGGCACTATCTCATCTGTAGATTTCAACGCAATTTGCGACTTTATGTATGAGGGTAATGTTGATAAGTGGCGTCGTTTTGGTAACGCACTCTACCTCCGTCTCTTGATGCGTGCATCGAACAAGGCTATGGAGGAGTCTGAGGGTATCATCTCATTGGGTGATGAGTATGGCGACATCAACGTAATTGCCAAGATCAACGAGATTTACGACTGCTACCTTTCGGGCAACGGCGACTACCCTATCATGCGCAACATCGACGATAGCGCACGCGTACAGTTTAGCTCGAAGGATTCGGCTCTCTACACTCCATTCTACTCTACTACAAGTGGTAACTGGAATGGTAAGGCAGCTTGCTCGACTTTGGTTGACTGGATGCTCGTAAACTACAAGAGTGACAATGAGGCAAACTGCGAGTGGGACCCACGTTACTTCCGCTACTTCACAAAGGCTTTCGGTGCTCCTACACAGGAATCTCGTGAGTACTTGCGTGAGTACTTCGACACAAAGCTCAGCTCGGCAGGTAACTCTCTTATCGGCCGCTATCCAAAGGGTGGTTACACAGGTACACACATTGGCGATTTGAAGATGGATTGCGCTTATGCAATTCTCAACTTCGATGAGATTCTCTTCATCTTCGCTGAGGCAGGTGCACGTGGTTGGATCCCTATGGGTCAGAAGGGCTTCAAGGATATGTATCTCGAGGCTAACCGTCAGTCTATCTTGCAGTGGCAGGTAGGTTGGGAGCGTTCTACCGACTACTACACAGCATCATCGCCTGAGGTTATCAACTGGATTAGCTACCTCGACAATGAGTTCAACTACAACAATGCGGTTGAGACTATCATGCGTCAAAAGTATGTAGCAACATTCTGGGTAGGTATCGAGTCGTGGGCAGACTACCGTCGTACAGGTTACCCTGTATTGCGTACCAATGGTCCTTCAGCACAGAACAAGGGTATCCTCCCAACTCGTTTGCGCTACCCTTCTACTGAGGCATTCCAGAATGCTAAGTGGCACAGCGAGGCTTTGAACGACTGGCTCGGTGGTGAGAACAATATGACTACCGATATGTGGTGGGCTTCGACCAGCGAGAGTCAGGCTATCCGTCGTTTAGGTCGTAAATAAACATAAACTACGCTAAAATATGAAACGATACTTTATATATATAATAATGGTTGTTACGGCACTCTTCGTGGGCTGTACAACTGAGGATGTCAACAGCATTCCTGATATGGTGGAGGTTGGAGACATCGAGGTAACTTTCAGCGTGAATGGCGAGGTGGTAAGTAGATATGGCGAAGAGATGGAGATGGGTACACTCGACCTCTCTTCGGTAAGCCACACCATCGTCGTAGATGTAGCGCTCAATAACAATGGTGTTTACTGGACTCCTGTATCAAACAAGGCGTGGTGTCAAATCGTTGAGGAGACACACCGTGGTTCAGGTTCGTTCACTCTCGTAATCAACGCTAACGACAGCTTCGACGCTCGCGAGACTGCTACTATCAAGTTTGTAGCCGGTGAGTTCGAGGAGAAGATGCTCAAGGTTGATCACAATGGTAACGTATTCGTTCTCGACCAGGTTTACGCTGCTTCGACAAAGGCTGCAGGTAGCTTGACTACAATGGTTAAGACATTCGACACAGGTGAGGCTTGGACTCTCGAGTGCGACCCTTGGATTACAGCTACTAAGGGCGCTGTAACTACAAATGCCGAGGGTGAGACTCTCACCGAGGTAACAATTACTTGGGAGGAGAATAGCAACGCATCTCGTTATGGCGAGGTTAAGCTCGTGAAGGATGGCAAGAACTACGCTGACGGCTGGATCAACATCTGGCAGTATGGTACCGAGTTGCCTTACGATGATGCGGGTGTAAATATCTTGCTCGCAGCCGAGGAGCCTGCTCCACTCGAGCTTCGCGTTCCAAAGCAGACCATCAAGGAGATTGGCTACGCGGTAGATAATAATATCGTAATGCCTTCGTGGGTAACTTACACAACCGTTGAGAACAGCGACGAGACTATTTCGTACATGCTTCAGTTTGCCGACAACCCAAGCGATGCCGAGCTCATCCGCGAGACTAAGCTTGTTGTATCGATGCTTTCGGGCAGCCACAATGTCAATTTGCCTCATATCAATCAGCGCTACTATGCAAAACCAAATCAGGGTCTTATCACAGGTCCGGGTCTTGCACTCTTCGCTAAGAGATGGAACGAGGGTGGCGTGGCAGCCGTATCGCAATGGTGTGTTAATGGCGTTCCTACAATCACATCGGATATCGACCTTATCGATATTGAGTGGGTATCAATCGGTACTGAGGAGTATCCTTTTGACGTCGAGTTCAACGGTAACGGCAAGAAGTTGATGAACTTCACGTCGTCACAGCCATTGTTCGGCAAGTGCAAGAATGCAACTATCAAGAATATCGTATTCGATGAGACTTCGAAGATTAAGGTTAGCGGTGACTACGAGGAGATCTGCTATCTCGCTCCGCTTGCTGCCACCCTCGAGAACTCTACCGTTGAGAGCTGTACAAACAATGCAACCGTATCGTTCGAGGCTAAGTCTAAGTCGAGTGTTTGCTCGAGCTATGTAGCTGGTCTCGTAGGTAAGATCGATGCAACATCTAAGGTTAGCCTCTGTACAAACATCGGTACTGTAAGCGTTGTTAACTCGAGCACAACAACCTCAAGTGACGGTAACTTCTATGTAGGCGGTCTCGTAGCTTACAACGAGGGTATCGTAGAGGATGGCTTCAACAACGGAAGCATCGAGGGCAGCGCACAGGTGACCAAGACCTACCTCGGTGGTATCGCAGGTTACACTGAGAGTGGTGCAATCATTCGCAACAACCTCAATGCAGGTGCTGTGAAGTATGGCGCAGCTCGTGGTAGCAACGTAAGTCTCCATGGTTATGTTGGTGGTATCGTAGGTATCGCTAACGGTGAGATTTCGGGCAATACTAATGAGGGTGATATCACTTCGACATCTACCGTTCAGGAGCTCTACCTCGGTGGTGTTACAGGTTACATCCTTGACCCTGCTATCAAGATCGAGAACAACGTTCAGGCTAACGCATCTGACTTGGAGGTAAAAGGTAAGGGCGTCTACGCATACGTTGGTGGTCTTGCAGGTTATGTTGACGAGGAGACTTCCGTATCGTTCGATTTCTCGAAGGATTCGGGTACTTTCGCCGGCACAATCAATGTTGGTAAGAGCGAGACAGTATCGTCAGCATTCACCGCTGCTGGTGGTATTATCGGATACTCGTACAGCCCTATCTCGATTGCAAATGCACTCTATAACGGAACTATCACTGTAGATATTACCGAGACTACAACCGGCGACCACATCGCTGTAGGTGCTATTATCGGTTGGGCAGAGTCGGGTCTTACTCTTACAGAGTCAACCAATGTTGGTAAGATTGAAATTCCTAAGACAACCTCTATTCCAAAGACTAAGATGAGCTATGGTGGTCTCGTAGGCTTGGTTAAGACTAATGCAACTATTACCGGCTGTACAAACACTATGAACGTTGAGTTCGAGGCTAACACTCCAAGTAAGTCGAATGGTGTTCCTTGCCATATGGGTGGTATTGTTGGTCGCATCTTCTCTGGCAAGGCTGTTATCGAGAATTGCCACAACAAAGGCTACATAACAAACCGTTTCTACAATAACAACACATTCTACGATCTCGATTTGGGTACTGTAGGTACAATGAACTCTACAGGTGGTATCCTTGGTAGCTACGGTTACAAGGTATCGATAACAAGTAGCGACAGCTGTTTGATTAAGGATTGTACAAATACCCACCCTACACGTACCTACCGTGCTTGCGTTGGCGGTATCGTAGGTTACGTTCGTGACGGTGAGGTTGAGAACTGTACTTACCTCAATGGTCGTATGAACGATTCGGGCTTCTGCAACAGCTATGGTGGCGGTATCGTTGGTATTTGCGATAGATGTACCGTTAACAACTGTACTGCAACTGCTGATATCCACAGCTCGACCGGAGGTTCGGGTTACCCACGTTGCGGTGGTATCGTAGCTTGGGCTCGTAAGAGTACCATTTCGAACTGCTCGTTCTATGGTAACTTGACCTATGCTGCTAACGGTACATACGACGACTTCTGCGGTGGTATCTTGGCCTTGGCAGAGGATGACGAGTGCGTGGTTAAGGATTCACGTTACGGTGGTAGCGTAAATGGCGTAACTGTATCGGCTAACAACTGCTTGGACTATGCTGTTGGTGTAGCATCTCTCGGTAAGTTTGAGAGTTCACCTACAGTTACAGGCATCACATACTGGAACGGTAAATAAGAGGGATTAGGCGACAGGGCGCTCAGCGTAGCGCCCTATCGCAAAGTCCGTATAACTAAGGCTATATTAACAAACCTTAAATACAAATTTATTATGAAAAAAACTCAAATGAAGGCGCATCTCGAGTACGAGCAGCCTCAAATGACAATGATTTTGCTCAATGTTGAGCAAGGCTTCGGCTCTTCCACTCAGTTGGACGACATGAAGGAGGGTGAAGGAGAATGGGCTTATTAACAACCTTAAAAAAAGAGAAACTATGAGAAAGATTTTTAGAAGTGTTGCAGCCCTTGCCGTAGTATTATTCGCAAGCTGTACAAACGATTTGACAAATGAGGTTGTTGCCCCTGTAGGCGGTAAGACAACCGTAGAAATTGGTTTCGAGGACTCTCGTACCTACCTCGGCGAGCTCGTTGATGGCGCACGCAAGGTTTATTGGTCGAGCAGCGATCAGGTTAACATCAATGGCGTGACCTCGTCGGCTATCGAGTTGAACGAGGCTAAGACTCACGCTCTTTTCACATTCGAGCAGGAGTTGGTTTATCCATACTCTATCTTCTATCCGGCAGAGATGTACAAGGATGGTGCAACCATCTCTCTCCCTGCAACTCAGGGCGCTGCTACCGGTTCATTCGCATCGGATACCGCACCAATGGCTGTTGTAGCTGTTGAGGGCGAGCCAATGGTATTGAAGCACCTCGCAGCTGTAGTTCGCTTGCAGCTCAAGGGCGTAGAGGCTCACAACGGTCACAAGATTAACAAGGTTGAGTTCCGTGGTAACAACGGTGAGCAGGTATCGGGCGAGTTCGCTATCGACTACTCGGCTGTAGAGCTTACACCTGCATCGGCTGCTGAGGCTGACAAGGTTGTCTCTACATCTGTAGGTAAGCTCCTCTCGACTGAGGCTACTACCGACGTATTCATCGTAGTTCCTGCACAGCAGTATACTGCCGGTTTCTCGGTTCGTATCATCGACGAGGCAGGTCACTATATGGATGTTAAGTCGGCTGCTACAACTCTTGAGAAGGGCCAGATTTTGGCTATGCCTGCTCTCGAGTTCGTTCCAACCGGCACACAGATTGGCGTTGAGATTAAGTCGGCTGCTGAGTTGATCGCTTTTGCAAAGGATTACAACCAGGCTAAATATTTCGACATTCACCCCTTTGTAGTACACATCACCGAGGATATCGTATTCGATGATGAGACCAACGCTGCTTGGGAGGCTATCGGTGGCACTTTCGCTGAGGGTTCTGAGTTGAACCTCTTGACAGGCTCTACAACTAACTACTGGCACGGCTACCTCGAGGGTAACAACCACACTATCAAGAATTGGGTGACTTCTCGTCCGTTGTTCGCATACTCGGGCGGTGGTTCGGTGATTAAGGACTTGACCGTAGATGCATCGTGTACTTTGACCGCAAACTACGCAGTTAGCGAGAACAGCTACTTTGGTCCATTCGTAAACTACCACCGTGGTAACCTCGTAAACTGCCACAACTACGCTAATATCAGTGTTGTTGGTGCATGGGCTACAGGTGGCTATGTTGGCGGTCTCGTAGGCCGTACAGTTGTAGGTAGCGTTAAGGAGTGTACTAACCACGGTAACATCACTATTGCAGCAGACTACGCAGCTGATCAGAAGACCCTTCACGTAGCAGGTATCGTAGGTTACATCTCTAACGCTGACGGTTCTGTTTCGCACTGTACAAACTATGGTAAGATTATCGCTGAGGATGGCGCAAAGATTTCGGAGAGCGACACTGAAGACTGGGATGCTTACATCTATATGGGCGGTATCGTAGGTAAGGCAGAGGGTAACATCGAGGATTGCGTTAACGACGCTGCTGCTACTATCACTACCAAGATGGAGGCTGTTTGCCACCAGATTGGCGGTATCGTAGGTTGCTCAGAGAATGCTAAGGCATATGTTCGTCGTTGTACAAACAACGCAACAATCAACTTCGAGACTCTCCCTACACGTACTACTGATGCTGATGGTCGTTATGGCTACATTGGCGGTATCGCAGGTCAGACCGTAAACGATATTACCGACTGTGCTAACTACGGTAGCATCTACTCTACTACATCGTTGAAGATGCACTATGTTGGCGGTATCGTAGGTCTTGTTAGTAAGGATTCAGGCGTTGAGCACGTTGAGTTCCAGAACAACATCAACGGTAAGGATGTTGTAATCCAGGCAACCGGTGCTGCTCGTGTACTCTATATCGGTGGTCTTATTGGCGAGAACAACTGTTCAACTACAATCGTTGACCTCACTAACGACACAGGTTCTATCCTTGGTACTATCAAGGGTGGTAACGTAGAGAGTAGTACATCTTACGGTACAGCATCGTTCGGTGGTTATGTAGGCGCTACAATCCAGGCTATGACCATCAAGGGTACAACCGAGGGTGCAAATATCGAGCTCGACTACACAGTTGCGAAGAGCGCACTTCGTCACTGCCACGGTGGTGTTATCGGTTCGTCGACTGTTGCTGGCTTGGTTGTTGAGAACGCAGAGAGCAACAACTACATCAAGGTTACAGCAGGTGCCGTAGCTCTCAAGTATGTTGAGACCGGAATTGGTGGTATCTTGGGTTATGCACTCAAGGGTGGTGTCACCATTACCAACTCAACAAGCAACTGCCCTATCACTTGGAACAAAGGTAACGGCAAGAGCAATGGTTATCCTTGCTACACCGGTGGTATCGTAGGTTATATTGTTGATGGTGATGCTACTATCACAGGCTGCCACAATACTGCTGACTTAAAGAACTGCTTCTACAACAACAACGGATATGCGGCAGGCAGCAAGCCTTGCTCTACTGGTGGTATTCTCGGAGGTTTCGGTTGGTTGACTGAGGCTGGTGCTTTGACCATTACAAATTGCAGCAATACAGGTAAGTTGTATGCTATGCGTGGTTGTGTAGGTGGTATTACAGGTTCTGTTCGCAACGCAACTATTTCGGGCTGTACTTTCACTGAGGGTGAGATTTACAACGCAGGAACAGATGCTAACCTCCAGGGTGTTGTCGGCGGTATCTCATCGGGTGTACGAAATAGTACAATTGAGAACTGTACCGCAAAGGCTAATTTGCTTGCTGGTACTAATGGTTCGGTTCTTTACCGTGCTGGTGGTATTGCAGGTGTAATGGAGGGTACTTCATCTATCGACAACTGTGCATACTTCGGCACTATCTCTCACTACAATGCATCAACCAAGGTTGACTATTACGGTGGTATCGCAGGTATGGCTGAGAACGCTTGTACTATCAAGAACAGCAAGTTCGGTGGTGTGATTTGGGAGACGGCTATCACAAGCAGCAACTACGAGAACTTCATCGCTAACTTGGTAACTAACGGCGGTACCGAGTACGAGGCAGTAGTAGAGAACTGCTCTTACTGGGACGGCATCTAATCCTAACATAGAGACTCCTTGTCGAGTGAGACCATATCACTCGGCAAGGGGCCTTTATTAAAATTTAACTCTCCCGTTTTCGGGAAGAAGAGACTCATTGATGATGAAACGATTTTTTATTCCACTCTTAACACTTATCTTCGCCTTGGCTTGTACACCCGACAATGGTGGCGAGAACAACGGCGGCAACAACAATAACAACGGCGGCGGTTACAAGCCTACAGGCAAAATCACCGTCAAAGGTATCGTCTACGGAGGTGGTGCAAACACCTTGGAGGGCGTTGTAATATCGGACGGTTTGCTGTGCGTGCAGACCGACAAGAATGGCTACTTCGAGTTGGATAGTGACCTTTCGCGCACAAAATTTATTATGGCAAGTATCCCTTCGGGCTACTATGCTCCGGTGGACACAAATGGTCTGCCAATTTTCTATTACCGCGTAACAGACGAGGATAGAAAGGCCGATTTGGTGAAGCACACCTTCGAGTTCTATCCCATTACAAATAATCCGGATCGTTACACCCTTATCGTGGGTGCCGATCCTCAGCCTCGCTCATCAGGTGCAGGCTTCGACAATATCGCATACCACTCGCTCGATATCTGCAACGATTTCTACCGCGATATGCGCGAAAAGGCTGCGACAATTACCGACCGCAACGTCTATGGTATGATGCTCGGCGATATCGTTCACGAGAATATGTCGTTGTTTGACACCTATATCACCGATGGTCTCTCAACCCTCGGATTCCCGATGTTTAACATCCTCGGTAATCACGATAACGACAAGACAGCAAAGAACGACGCAGAAGGTCGTCGTTCGTTCGAGGAGAAGCTCGGCCCGACCTACTACTCGTTCAATATCGGCAAGCAGCACTATGTGGTGTTGGATAACCTTATCATGAAGTTGGATGGCAGCGAGTTGACCGGCTTCGACCAGGGCTTGACCGACGAAATCTGGCAGTGGTTGCAGAACGACCTTCAGTATGTCGATTTCTCGACTACAATTATGGTTGCGGCACACTCGCCAATGTTTATGTTGCCATCTATGAGCGACCGTTCGAATGGCGCATCGGGTCACCGCAGCGACTACGCTTTGCTCTTCTCTAAGTTTGCGAAGGTACACGCTTGGGCAGGACACTCACACACCACATTCAACTACAACTACCCTGAGTCACACAAGCTGAAGAACGTCGAGGTTCACACCGTGGCACGTTCAACAGGTGAGTTGTGGACAAACGAGTGGCAGGCTAACAGCACCCCTCGCGGATATACCGTAGTGGAGGTTGATGGCGACGAGATATCGTGGTACTTCAAGCCTACAATCTATCAGCAGAAGGGATTCTCGGGTAAGACTTCGCCAAAGCCTGAGTACAAGTACCGTGACTGGGACTTCAAGGATGGCATCGCAACAATGAGAAGTGACGGCTCGATACTCTCGGAGGCATACCAGATGAAGGTCTACAAGCCGGGCGAGTACAACGACAAATTCTCGGATATGTATGACGCTAAAACAAACACTCTTACAGGCAAGGCGACAAACAAGTATATCTATGTTGACGTATTCCTCTGGGACGACAAGTGGGAGAAGCCAAAGTATAACGGTGTAACCATGTCGCAGGTGGGTTACAAAGATGCCTACTCGTTGATGGATTTCGAGATAAAGTACCACTACTTCACCAATGGTTATAAGTTGAAGGATTACGATGGTTACGGCCCGAACGACAACGACACACACACTATCTTCCGCGCCTATGAGTCGAAGTCAAGCGGCTCGGGAACTGTAACTGTGAAGGATCGTTTTGGTAACGAGTACTCGCAGAGCGTTACTTGGTAAGAATATTCTAAGATATGAGATTTGCGACACAAATAGCATCGATTATTCTATCGGCGGCACTCCTTGTGGGCTGCCAAACCGATAGAGACTACGAGATCTACGGAGAGGGTGAGACTACTACCCTCTCTGTCGTACTTTCAAATAGTCGCACCTCGCTTGGGGACAAAATCAACGGTGTCTACCCAGTCTATTGGACGGAGGGCGACTGCATCTGCGTGAATGGCTTAAAGTCGCAAGCAGTCACTATAGATGCCGAGGATATGACACGTGCAACATTCTCGGTTAATGGAACGCTGGCACGCCCATACTCTATCACCTACCCTTACTGCGAATCTTCTGTAGCAAAGAGTCCGAGAGTATCGTTCTCAGCTGTGCAAGAGTATACGGAGGGCTCATTCGACAATGGTAGCGCACCGATGTGCGGCTATGCAAACAACGACAACATCACATTAAAGCACCTTGCAGGCGTTTTACGCTTTGCCATAAAGGGTGATGGCGCAACCGCATTGAAGAGTGTAAAAATAAGCTCGGAGAGGGCTCTCTCGGGCGAGTTTGAGGTGAATTGCCAAGAGGCGACGATAACTCCTACCACAAGCTGCGGCAATAGCATCCTCTACAACTTGCCAAACGACTTTGTGCTATCTTCAGCTTATAGCTACATCCATATTGCCGTTCCGCACGGCAACCTCGGCCACTGCACTCTCGTCTTCACCGACAGCAAGGGCAAATCGATGACAGCAACCTGGAATGGTGCATCCGTAAAGGCGGGCATAGTGCGTGAGTTCAAGGGATTCACCTACAACCCAACCTCCGATAAGTTTGCACTCGAGCCGATGGTTGAGGTAGACTATGACGGTGCCTGGTATACATCGGACGCTACGGTGATAGGCTACGTTCGTTGCGGAGACACCCCACTCGCGGGCGTAGTTGTTTCGGACGGTTTGTCGTGTACAACAACCGACGAGAAGGGCTTCTATATGCTCAAGAATAGCCTCGAGAATACGAAGTTCATTATGGTTTCGATACCTTCGGGCTACACAGCACCAACCGATGAAAACGGATTGCCAATCTTCTATCATCGTGTAACCTATGCTGAGAGCGCAGCGAACTTCTGCTCGGTGGATTTCTCGTTCAACAAGATTACGAATAATCCGGATCGTTTCACGCTGATTGTGGGAGCCGACCCTCAGCCTCGCGCAAAGACTGCAGCATCGGATCGCAACGCCTACCACTCGCTCGACTGCTGCGAGGATCTTTACCGCGATATGCGCGAGAAGGCTGCGACCATCACCGACCGCAACGTCTATGGCTTGATGCTGGGCGATATCGTGCACGAGAATATGTCGCTCTACGACAACTACATTGCAGGGCTCAAAACTTTGGGATTCCCGATGTTCAATGTGCTCGGCAACCACGATAACGACACCAAGTCAAAGAGCGATGCTGAAGGTCGCCACGTCTTCGAGGAGAAGCTTGGCCCAACCTACTACTCGTTCAATATCGGCAAGTTGCACTTTGTGGTGTTGGACAATCTGATTATGACGATTCGTTCCAGCGATGGCTCATTGCGAGACTACGACAACGGATTGACCGACGAGATTTGGGAGTGGTTGAAGAATGACCTCTCATACATCGATCGATCGTCGACAATTATGGTGGCAGCGCACTCAGCGATGTTCAAGCTTATCGACGGCGGGAATCGTGGTGCAGCACACAAGAATGACTACGGTTACCTCTTTGCCGAGTTTGCGAAGGCTCACGTATGGACGGGACATCAGCACTCGTCGTACAACTATGTATACTCCTCATCGTCGAGCTGGAAAAGCATCGAGGAGCATACCGTAGCACGCTCGACAGGAGAGTTGTGGACAAACGAGTACCTCGTGAATGGTACACCTCGCGGCTATACGGTTGTTGAGGTTGACGGCAACAATATTTCGTGGAAGTTCAAACCGACAATCTATCAAAGTGGAGCATTTACCGCAACAAAATATACATCGAAGAAGCCAAACTACACATATCGCGACTGGAACTACGATAGCAATGGCGTGGCCAAGATGAAGGCTGACGGCACTACCCTATCCGAGGATTACCAAATGAAGGTCTACAAGCCAGGTGAGTACCACAACTCGTATGACGATATGGTCAATGGCAAGGCGGCAAATAGCTATGTCTATGTGAATGTATTCCTCTGGGATCGCATGTGGGAGTATCCAAAATACAACGGTGTAGAGATGGAGAAGCTCAGCTACACCGACGCTTATTGCCTCGGTTCATACGAGATTAAGAAACACTACTACACATATGGCTATACGCTCTATGAGGGCAGTGGAAGCAGCTATGCCCCTAGCAACAACAATATTCACACCATCTTCCGTGCGCCTGAGAGCCGTGCAAGCGGTACGGGAACTGTGACGGTGAAGGATCGCTTCGGCAACAACTACTCATCGACCATCTCGTGGTAAAAGTGGTAAAAAGAGTATACTAACTAACATTTATAGATATGAATTACTTAAAGAGAGTTTTATTAACATTCCTACTCCTGCTCTCGGTCATTGCGGCCTACGCAGCAGGTATCAAAAATGCGCAAGAGCTTACAGCTTTTGTAACTGCCATCAACAAGGGCGCAGACATCTCGAGCTTCCGTAACGAGAAGGGCGAGATTTGCCTCGAGGCTGATATCGATATGGCAAAGGTGAAGAAGCTCGCTCCAATCGCCTCGTTTGGTGGCGTCTTCGACGGTCAGGGCTACGCCTTGAAGAACTGGAAAGCACAGAATGCTCTTTTCCACGAGATTTTGGAGGGTGGAAAGGTACGCAACCTTCGCATCGACGCATCGTGCGTAATGAAGGCACAGACCAAGGGTGGCGAGTCTTTCATCGGCTGGATTGCAAATATCAACCGCGGAACTATCGAGAATTGCGAGAACCACGGAGCATTGAACCACAAGTCGAACTACACCGACGGAAATGTCTATGTAGGAGGTATCGTGGGTTCGAACCGCTATGTAGTCTATCGCTGCCGCAACTATGGCGATGTAACATCGGCAAGTATCGCTTGTGGTAAGGAGGTCGCTGTATATGTCGGTGGTATCTCAGGTGCAACCTATCCAAAGAGCCTTCACGGCGCTACAACTGCTCGTTGCGAGAACTATGGTGCGGTAAAGAGCTCGAACGATGCTCGATACGACAAGGTCGGAGGTATCCTGGGCGAGGCATTCGTGACTACCGTGAAGTTGTGTATCAACCGTGGTAATGTAACCAGCGTTGCAAACCCATCGGAGAGCGGCGTTCAGGGCGAGACTTGGGCTGCAGGTATCGTAGGATATAGCAAGTTCGACATCATCTGCTGCGACAACTTTGGTAACGTATCAACATCGGGAGCAAACACTGCTCACACAGCAGGTATTTGCGGTATGCCGCACACCAAGATGGTAATTGCCGACTGTACAAACTATGGTAAGGTTGAGTCTGCAAACGACCTTCCTTCGCACACTGCAGGTATCGCTGCAACTATCGGTCGTGAGGTTCACATCGTGAACTGCAACAACCGCGGCGAGGTCCGCTTTGCGGGTATCAGCCCTAACTTGCCATCATACACCGGCGGTATCGTGGGCCAGATTTATACCAGAAAGAAGGCTAATACAAATGCCTATATCCGTCGTTGCGTGAACTACGGTAAAGTTGAGAGCCTCTCGGGTAGCAACAACTACGAGAACCACAACAATGCCATCCACACTGGAGGTATTATCGGCTCGGCCGTAGGTGGCTCAAATAACCCTGTTCGAGTGCTTGACTGCGCTAATAAGGGCGAGGTTAAGGCTTCAACAGGTCGTCGTGGCAATATCGCAGGTTATATCTCGGCAGTAGATGTCAAGGGTGGCGAGTTCAGCAACTACGCTGAGGCTGTAGAGCCACTGGCTGATGGTTCGACTATCTATGGTCGCGTCGCAACCGAGCAGGGTGAGCCTGTAGTAGGTTGCGTGGTATCGGATGGTAAGCAGTGTGTAACAACCGATAGCAATGGTCACTATGCAATGAAGAGCGATATGGCAAATACCCGTTTCGTATTTATCTCAATACCTGCCGAGTATCAGATTCCATACCGCAAGAGTGTTATTCAGAACTTCCGTCGCATCCATCGTCACCAGAAGGGTGCAACTGCAAACTTCACCCTTGCGAAGCGCACTGAGCCAACCGACAAGTACACCATTATTATGATTGGTGACCCTCAGATGCGAGGTCTCGGCATCGATGGTTCGGGTGAGCGCTACCGCGATGTGGTATTGCCTGATATTGAGGAGTTGAAGAAGACAACTACCGGCGAGTTCTTCGCCATCAACCTCGGCGACTTGGTCTACAACTGGATGGCGGGCTATGATGACTATATGGACATCAGCGCAACAACCACCTACCCTATGTGCCACGTAATCGGTAACCACGACTACGACCAGTCTAACATCCTCGAGGGTAAGTTGGGTACTCCATACTTCGAGGAGTACATCTCCCCTACCTACTACTCGTTGACCATCGGCAAGGTTCACTACGTGATGGTAAACAGCATCGAGTATAGCCGTGAGGATGCGAAGAAGCACTACAAGTCGGGCTTGGATGATGAGCAGATGCAGTGGCTTGAGGAGGATTTGAAGCACGTTCCGAAGGATTACACCATCTTCATCTGCGGTCACGCTCAGCTCTTCAAGAAGAAGGGCACTTCTCCAAACGGCTCACACGGTAAGTACAATCTCAACTACGAGCGCTATACCGAGCTTTTGAAGCAGTACAAGAGGGTATATTCGTGGTCGGGTCACTACCACACTAACAACGGTTACAGCTATGCCGGCAACGATAAGTTCCCTGGTATGGATCACATCGAGGCAATCACCGTAGCTCGTTGTATCGGTACCTTGCGTTCGAATAAGGAGTTGGACAACGACGGTACACCGAACGGATATATGGTCGTAACTGTCGATGGCGAGAACTTCGATTGGTGGTACAAGACCGTTGGCAAGAATCGCGACTACCAGATGCGCGCATACTCCCCTACCCGCACCGGTGACGGCTATGTGAAGGTTAACATCTGGAACTACACCGAGGGCTACTGGAGCGATATCGAGTGGTGGGAGAATGGCCAGAAGGTCAGCACATTCGAGAAGTCTAAGGAGTTAGACCCTGACTATGTTGAGTTGCACGCTGCAAAACTCACCCACCTCAAGGGAACTGCAGCGAAGTACGCTCAGCCTGCCAAGTCGGACTACATCTTCCGCGTTATGCCTAGCGAGGGTGTTCGCAGCGGTGAGATTCGCGTAACCGACAACTTTGGCGTTACCTACACCGAGAAGGTTGAGTGGTAAGGCTTATATAAACCGAAAATTTAGAGTGGAGAGTTGAGAGTTTTCTTTCGACTCTCCGTTTTTTAGTCCATATTACCACGATAATCCCTGCCAGCCTTAAAAAACTTTACAAGTTTTCCGCTTTCAGCGTTCCGATTTCCGTTTTTTTTTGTACTTTTGTTCCGAAAAGTGTAATTATATCTACTCACAGATAAACTTAATATTAAAAAACTATGATTTACTCACACGAAGTGCAGCAGATGTGCTGCGTTAAGAAGGGTGCGAATCACGAGTCTGCTCCAATTCCGGAGGAGGGCAAGTGGGTGCGCGCTAAGGAGATAAAGGACATCTCCGGTCTTACTCACGGTATTGGTTGGTGTGCTCCTCAGCAGGGTGCATGCAAGCTTACTCTCAACGTTAAGGAGGGTATCATTCAGGAGGCTTTGGTTGAGACTATCGGTTGCTCGGGTATGACTCACTCGGCTGCGATGGCTTCGGAGATTCTCCCAGGCAAGACTATCCTCGAGGCTTTGAATACTGACCTCGTTTGCGACGCTATTAACACCGCTATGCGCGAGTTGTTCAAGCAGATCGTTTACGGTCGTACTCAGTCGGCTTTCTCGGAGGGCGGTCTCGTTATCGGTGCTTCTCTTGAGGACCTCGGTAAGGGTTTGCGTTCGCAGGTAGGTACAATGTTCGGTACTTTGGCTAAGGGTACTCGTTACCTCGAGATGGCTGAGGGTTACTGTACTCGCATGGGCCTCGACGCTAACGATGAGGTTATCGGTTACGAGTTTGTTCACCTCGGCAAGTTCATGGACTTCGTAAAGAAGGGCATCGAGCCAGTTGAGGCATTGGAGAAGTCGAAGGGTTCTTACGGTCGTTTCAAGGACGCTGTTAAGTACATTGACCCACGTCACGAGTAGTAAACCATATTGTTAAACCTATAAAATCAGA
>JAZLCQ010000052.1:0-25131 GCA_045614285.1 Alistipes sp. | reverse complement strand
CCACGCAGTTGGCAGATCGATAGTCTGACCTACCACCTCCACATTGTCGACTATCTCGATCTGCTTTGGGGCAAAGCGGATGTGTCGCTCGGTGCTGGTGTGGTCGTTCTTGAGTGCAGCATCGCGCAGGTCGAATACCGAGAACTCGGTGCGATGGATCTGTTGTGCCACCGATGTCGAAGCGAGCAGCACGAAGAGGATTGCGAGCAGCTTTTTCATACCTATCTCATTTATCAAAAGAGGGCGGACCGACTCTTGCGAGTCAGGCAGCCCCAAATAGTAGTGTTTGGTCTGGTTGGATTAGATCGAGATGTCGAGAATCTCGAACTTGATAATGCCTGCCGGAACAGTAACCTCTACAACCTCGCCCTTCTTCTTGCCGAGCAGAGCCTTGGCGATAGGTGTGCCGATTGCCAACTTACCCTCACGGAGGTTAGCCTCGTTCTCCGACACAATGGTGTAGACCACCTCGCGATGGTTGTTGTGGTTGAGGAGAGTCACCTTGCTAAGGATCTGTACCTTGTCCTTGCTGATCTGGCTCTCGTCGATAACACGCGATTTCGAGAGTGTAGCCTCGAGCTGAGCGATACGCATCTCGAGCAAGCCCTGAGCCTCGCGTGCAGCATCGTACTCCGCATTCTCCGACAAGTCGCCCTTGTCACGAGCCTCGGCGATAGCCGCAGCTGCTGCCGGACGCTCTACCGAACGCATATGGTCGAGTTCATCTTTCAACTTCTTGTAACCCTCAGCTGTGAGGTAGTTAATCTGTGCCATAATATCTCTTAGTTTACAATTATACAATTTTTAAAGCGACAAAAAAATAAAGAATTCCAACCCCCTGAAAGATTGAAACCCTACTGTTTTGCAATGCAAAGATAAGGCAAAAAAATCAATTTGCCAAATAAGAAAAATTTATTTCGACCAATATGATGAGTAGAGCCACAAAAAAGTGGCTCTACTGCAGTTAAATCTTCCTAAAATGTTGTGTCGCCAAGGATAACCTCCTCCGTGAAGACATCGCCATAAGGGTCAGTCGCCACAACCTTAATCTTGGCATCGTTGTCGTTGAGCGTGTAGCTGTACATATGGAAGCAGGCCTGCCATACACCGTTAGCATTCGTCTTACGGCCCTTCTTGCCGAGAGCATAACCCTCGTAGTAGATGTCGTGACCCGAAATTACGCCATCGGCCATACGGAATGGATTGGCGAACGATCCGTCACCAATCAACTCGGTAATCAGCGGCTTCTCGTAGGTGAGCTTGGTCATCGAGCCCATCTTCACATCGTTCTCGTATACATCGATTTTCCAACCCGCATTACCCGCGTTGTAGAGATTCGCGAGAAGCACCTTCTTGCCCTCGGCATTCGAGAAGTTGAAGGCGTAGTAGCCCTTCGTGTTGTTAGGGTTGTCGCCGCTTACGGGAGCACCAAACTTGGCATTACCCCAATAGAGTCGCATCTGCTTGCTCTCGCCGAGGAGGTTTCTGCCATCATTTTCGTTCCATCCGATATAGTAGGAGTGGGTCATTGCGCCACCCTCGTTGACGAATATGCGGTAGCCCTGTGGTGAGCCGTCACCCGCGATGGTGTGCTCCCAGACGGGGCCACTCACCGAGCAGGTGTTGTGCTCGATAAACTTCGATGTCTTGTATGCCGAGAAGGAGTTATGCGAGATGTTACGGTTGTAGTGGGTGTGTCCCGAGAGGATATGCACCTTGTCGAAACGGTTCAATATCTCGCGTACAGCGGCATAGTTTGTATAGGAGTAGTTGAAGAATGGCACATGGATGCAGAAGACAATAGTCTTATCGTTCGGCAGCTCTGCCAAATCCTGACGCAACCACTCCACCTGCTCGTCGGTAAAGCCATAGTCGAGGGCGGTAGAGTAGGTGATATTGTTTTTGGTAAACTGCGAATTTCGCATAGCCACGATATGCACATCGCCTCGCTCAAACGAGTAGTTCACAGGACCAAACATCTCCTCGTGCTCGCGCTGTGCGGTCAGATTGTAGGTCGAGTTGCGCTCATCGATAGTGAGTGGGTTGCTCTTGTTGAAGTAGGTGAAGTCGTGGTTTCCGAATACAGAGAAGAACTTTACTTTCGAGTTTTTGAACGCTGCACGGAAGCTCTCGCGGTGTGGTGTGCCGTCGAAGTTGTTGAGGCTGGTGAGGTTGTCACCGAGGTTGATTCCGTAGCAAGGTATGCCCTGCGCCTCGAGGCTCTCCTGCTGCTTGTTGATGTGCGGAATGACGCTCTCGGCAAACTGATTTCTGCCGCTATTGTCGTAGTCGAAGTGGATATCGGTCATTGCCACAAGTGCAAACTTCTGCTCTGCACCACCCTGAAGCGGCTTGAGCGTAAAGTCATAGGTGCGAATGTTCTTGTCGAACTTCTTGTAGAAGCGAGGGAGGTTGTGCTCGTTCACATCGATTTGATACTCTGCAGGTACGGTTATATAGATGTACCACGCATCCGACGAGGCGTTCATCGCGTAGCGACCTGTCGCATCGGTACGAGTTATAGAGAAGCCGTCGCTCACAGCCACATTTGCTATAGGCGCACCGCTTGAATCCCTCACCGAGCCCGAGATATTGCGGTAGATGATGAGGTTATCCTCCTCCGCAACGAGTGGCTCCAATGAGGTGTTCGTACCACGCTTGTATGTGATACGCTTGAACTCGCGTACAATGCCCGCTTTGAGCTCCTTCTCGCTCCACGCTGCTACCATCTTCTCGCCCGAGGCCTCAATGAACTCCACCGAGCAAGAGCCTGTCTCACCCGCAGGGAGTGCGATGTAGAAAACGCTTTCAGCCGAGGTTGAGAGGGTGAAGTTTGCGGGGAGGTTGTAGGTCACAACCTTGCTTAGCTTATCGCTTGGTGTAAGTGTGCCATCGGTGCAGTCGACTGCGAATTCACCCGCAAGGTTTGCAGTTGCCGAGGTGATTACGATTTTCGATAGGGTAGTACCCGCCTCGCTTGCCACAACAGGGAATCGCAACAGGGCTGCGAGGTGGTTGAGGCGAATGGCGCTGCCACTTGTGGCGTAACCATACATCGGCAAGATGCCCGCCTCGGTGCTATTCTCGACATAGTTTTGCTCCGCTGCGAATGCCACAATCGGACTCTCGGTCGAGGTGCCGTTTACAAACGGATAGGTCACGACGTATGGGTATGAGAGTGTCGCATTGAACGAAAACTCGGCAGAGCTTGGATTGTTGGCGCTGATGTGTGCCGCCTCCGAACGGATGCCGTTTAGTGCGATGCAATCCCCCTCGCTCCAATAGAGCGGATAGCTCTCGCCACTCTTCTCGCCAAGGGCGGTACGGGTGGTTGGGAGTGAGATTGTGAGCTTGTTTGCTCCACTTTGTATGTCAATGTCGGGAGTGTTTGTCACGCAGCTCAACGTGAGGAGTGCAGTCACTAACGAAACGATTGATATGCGGCTCATTTTTAAGGCTTTAGCTTTGCTATTTGATGGTTGAGTTGACTACGAAAGGCTTCTTGCCGACGAAAATCTCCTCGTAAACTCTGCCGAATGGATCCTCCGCCACGACCTTGATGGTCGAGGTTGGCGAGGTGCGCTGTACGCGGTACATATGCTGGCAGCTATTGCGACCAAAGCCGGGTTTATTGCGGCTGTGCTTGAGTGTAATCGTAGGTGAAGTCACCACATAGAGCGGATCTGCCTGATGCGTCTGGCGCACGCGCAGAGGCTTGTTATCCTCGTAGACCTTCAATGTAGCACCCTTCTCCGAGCCCCACCAGTTGATGTATATCTGGTTCTCGAAATCCTTGTCGCCATAGTTGATAAAGGTCTTTGCGAATTGGCGCAGAAGGTTCTGAACATCCATATTGTCACGATAGTAGGCGCCTACGCTCGACATATCGTAGACACGGAAAGGCTTCGTCTCGTTCTGCTCGGTGCGGTGGTGCCACGAAATAGAGTCGCGCTTTGCGTCGAAAATCTCCACGCCGGCAGCTACACCGCTGTTGGTAATCGAGAGGTAACCGTTGTAGCCCGTTCTCCATCTGTCGCCCGAACTCGATGCAATGCAGTGCTCGATGATGTTTGGCAACTCATTCGGATGGAAGACGCGACGATCCATATTGCTCGAGGTTACAAAGTGTACGCGGTTAAACTCTGCGAAGCAGTTTGTGAGTGAGTCGACGTGCTCGGGCTTGGTGAATCTCTTCGATAATCGATGGCGAGGGTTGGTGGTGATGGCGTTGTTGTGCATACATACCACAATCGGGGTCGTCTTATCCTTGAGAAGAGCCAAATCCTTGCGTACCCAAGCGAGCTGATCCGAGGTTACGAAGCGGTCATAGTTGCGCTTGCCGACAATCTCGGCAGGGTATTTACCCTTACCGGGCTCGTTGCGGAATACGGTGTTGTCGAGTACGATGTAGTGAACACCGCCGATGTTGAACGAGTAGTATTTTGGGCCACACGTTGCGACATACTGGCGCTCGGCGTAGTAGTCTGTGAGACCTGTGCCGGGAACAGCGCCGTCGTTATCCTGGTCACCCATCACTGTGTAGAACATTGTCGGATAGCGAAGAGAGCCCATCAACGATACAGCATCGTCGACATCAAATTCATTCGAGTACCAAGTTGAGCAGTTGCTCAAATCGCCCATCAAAATCGTATATATCGGGGTTGAAGGGTCTGTCTCCTTGATAATCTCGTTGACGGCAGGTATGGTGCGGCGCTTGAACTGCAAAAGGTCGTTGTTCGAGTTCTGCAGTGCGAGATTTGCGACGAAGATGATGCGATGGTTATCCTGATTGCGCTTTACGAGGTTGAAGTCGTGCTGCTCGGCCACCTCACGCTTCTTTTTGAGGTGCGACCAGAAGAGCGGGAAGATGTGCTTGCGACACTCCGGCTCATAGCCCGACGGGGTGGTGATGTAGACCACATTCTGGAACTTGTGCGACGCCATCTCGTAGCGACCCAACGAGTCGGTCAGTACGATGTGGACTCCATCCGATACGGGTACTCCCGCAACGGGTTTTCCCTCGCATAGTACACGGCCGTGGATGGTTATCGAATCACGCTTCTGACTCTTGGCCTCGCTCTCGGCGAAGATGGTCAAAAGCAATAGAATCAGGGTTATTTTACGCCAGGTCAACATATTATTGCTCAGTAGAATAGACAACTTGTTTGGTCTCGAAGAACTCCTCCTCGAAAATCTCAGACAGATAGATGCGTTCCCACTTGCGACGGCTCGCCTTGAGTTCCTCGGTCAAGTCGCCACCCTTGAGGTAGAGAATACCGTTTGGACGGCTACCCTTCTCGCCCTTGCGCACCATTCCGCGTACCCAACCCACGAAGGTCGGCATATCGGTTACAGCGCGTGAGACGATGTAGTCGAACTGCTCCTTTAGCTGCTCGACGCGACCATTCACGGTGCGGATATTCTTGATGCCCGCAGCCTCGCAAACGCCCTCCACAACGCGAATCTTCTTACCTATCGAGTCGCACGAGGTGAATTGCACATTTGGGAATAGAATGGCGAGTGGCACCGACGGAAAACCTCCGCCGCAACCTACGTCGAGCACCTTGGCGCCATCTTCGAATTGGCACACCTTGGCAATGGCGAGCGAGTGGAGGATATGGTGCAGGTAGATATGTTCCATATCTTTGCGAGATACGACATTGATCTTTGCATTCCATTCGCCATATATCTCACCCAACATCGCAAACTGCTTGCGCTGCTCCTCAGTGAGGTTGTCGAAGTACTTTTCGATAAGTGCTACACTATCCATTGATTTACTGTTTTTCGTCTGATTGTTCACCTTGAGTAATGAGTTTGCACATCATATTTCGCACTCTGAAGATGCGGGTTTTGACCGTGCCGAGCTTCATGTCGAGTTTTTCTGCAATCTCCTCGTAGCTATACTCGTCGAGGAAGCGCAACTCAAAGAGTTGGCGGTAATCCTTCGGAAGCATCATAATGTAGCGCTCAATCTGCGAGCGTTGTTGAGCGTTGATGATGTAATCCTCGGGCGTAGGTGCCGAGACCTGCGAGTTGTTACCACCCTCGAGAGGTACGGTCTGTGCATTTATTGCGTTGTTCTTGCGAGAACGACAAAAGTCGATAAAGGTGTTGCGGGCGATGGTGAAAATCCACGCTCCAAAGTCATATTTAGGGTCGTAGAGTCCGATTTTGAGGTATGCCTTCATAAAGGCCTCCTGCATTAAATCCTCCACGTCGTCGCTATTACCGGTCGATTTCAACAGCATCGAGTAGATCATATCTCGGTGGCGCGTAAAGAGTGTGTCGAAGGCGATGCTGTCGCCCTCGATAACTCGCCTCACCAAGGCGTGATCATCGAATGTGTTGTAATCAATTACCACGATTCGAGCTGTTTTTGTATGGAACTATAGCGATGAAGAAGCGCAGAACAGGCTCGACAAAGTCGTAGATGAAGTGCAAGCCGATAAGACCCTTTTCGCCGAGACGACGAGTGTTGCGTACCATCACAAAGAGGGCAAAGAAGTAGCGCAAAAGAGCTATGCCGAGGGCTGTAGCCTTAATCTGCCAAGCGCTCCACGGTGTGAGTACAACAATTGCGATAATAGCCAAGAAGAAGAGGAAACGGACGTACAACTCCGCCTTCGAGAAGGCCATAGCCCATCTCTTGTAGAAGTGATGGGTGGAGTAGTCGCGTCGTGCCTGGAACCACCACCATCTCCAACCTCCCCAAGTGCGCTCGGTGCAGGTTGCACGTGGTGCAAGCACCACGCTGACATTATCGGGTGTGGCAATCTCCTGCAAGAAGAGATCCTCCACGCCATAGTCCATATCGAGGTGGTTGAATCCGCGAGCGTTGAAGTAGAGCTCCTTGGTGAATCCGAAGGCGTTGTGTGACGATGAGTATGGACGACGGCGGATGATTGCCGAAATCCACGCCATAGCATTCGAGAACTTATAGGAGCGGAAGATGAAATTCTTGAATCCGCCCTGATGAGCTATACCGCTGTAACCAAGCACGATATCTCCATAGATAAAACCCTTGGCCAAGAGCGAGAGCCATCTGTTCGAGGTTGGAGTTGCGTCGGACGATGTGGTGAGGATGAAGTCGTGCTTCGCACTCTTGATACCCACGTTGAGGGCAATCTTCAACGATACTGGGTAGAATGGCGAGCAGCAAATCTGCACCGGATTGAGGTGCGGATAGACACGCTGGAGCGACTTTACATCCTCGAAAAAGTCGTTGTTGTTACCCACATAGACAAGCACTACCTCGAACTCGTTGTGATCCTGCGTCAACAAGTTGACGAGTGAGGTGTCGAGATAGGTGTAGTCCTCGGCAAAGAGTGGTACGATGATAGAAATTGCAGGCTCGGTCTCACGAATTTGCTTTTTGTTGGTGAGGCGGAACGATGCAATGCGTCCATAGACGAGAAGTTGAAGAACTATCTGCGCTACGAAGAGCACCAAAACAGCCACGCCTATGGCAATGCCTATTTCGCCGTAATCCCTTAGTATTGTGTAAATTATATCGGAACCCATCTTTGTCTTAAGCTTGAAGTTGTCAATTATTTTGCAAACTTACGAAAAATTACGCAAAAATTACTATTTTTGCAGAAGATTATGAAGTTTACTTTACAATATAAGGACACCGCAACCAACGCGCGTGCGGGCGAAATGGTCACAGACCACGGCGTAATTCAGACTCCGATATTTATGCCGGTGGGTACTGCTGCAGCCATGAAGGGCATCTTCCATCGCGATGTTCGCGATGAGGCGAAGGCTCAGATTATTTTGGCGAACACCTATCACCTCTACCTCCGTCCGGGAATGAAGATTCTCGAAGAGGCGGGTGGTGTGCACCGTTTCTCGACTTGGGACAAGCCTATGCTTACCGATAGCGGCGGCTTCCAGGTCTTCTCACTTGCGGCTTGCCGTAAGTTGAAGGAGGAGGGAGCCCACTTCCAGTCGCACATCGACGGTTCGCGTCACCTCTTCACACCTGAGAGTGTGATCGACACCGAGCGTACCATCGGTGCCGATATTATGATGGCATTTGACGAGTGCCCTCCGGGTGATGCTCCGAAGGATTATGCCGCTAAGTCGTTGGCCTTGACCGAGCGCTGGTTGGACCGTTGTTTCAATCAGTACCACAAGACCCAGCCTAAGTATGGCCACTATCAGTCGTTGTTCCCTATCGTGCAGGGTTGTGGCTATCCCGACTTGCGCGCCAAAGCTGCTGAGAATGTTCTGCAATACAACGCTGATGGCTATGCCATCGGTGGTTTGGCGGTGGGTGAGCCTACCGAGGTTATGTACGCCATGATCGAGGTGGTGAATGCAGTATTGCCGCAGGATAAACCGCGCTATTTGATGGGCGTAGGTACTCCGATAAATATTTTGGAGGCCATTTCGCGAGGTGTCGATATGTTCGACTGCGTGATGCCTACTCGTAATGGCCGCAATGGTCAGCTCTTCACCAGCGAGGGCGTCATCAACATCCGCAACAAAAAGTGGGAGAACGACTTCTCGCCAATCGACGAGAATGGAACAACCTTCGTTGACCATCAATACTCGAAGGCCTATCTGCACCACCTTGTAGTGTGTGGAGAGATGTTGGCAGCGCAGATTGCATCGTTGCACAACATCGGCTTCTACTTGTGGTTGGTGGGTGAGGCTCGCAAGCACATCATCGCGGGCGACTTCGCTTCGTGGAAGACAATGATGGTTGAAAAGCTCAGCCGCAGATTGTAGAAAAAAGAAAGAGATATGAAGAAGATTTTGACTTTTGCTCTCGCTCTCGCGTTTGCTTGGGGGGCATCGGCACAAAAGACCATTTCGTTCGAGGGTTCAGACGAGATTGTGCGCTTGTGGGATAACACCACAGCTCAGTACTCGAATTATGAGACCCGCGATGAGATGTTGCGTAAAAATAGGTCATTCTCGTTCTCGCAGACCTCGTCGTGCGAGCTCTACATCTTCAAGGCTGCAGCCGAGAAGAATCAGGGTGTAGCTATCGCGATGTATCCGGGTGGCTCGTACATCCGATTGAACCTCGCGGTTTGGCTCGCTAAGTGGTACGCTTCGCAGGGTATTACCGCAGCTATCGTGAAGTATCGTCTTCCGAACTGTGGTCACAACGACGCTACTCTCGAGGATGCAATGGGCGCAGTGCGCTACCTTCGCACCCGTACCGACTTGGGCGTAGACCCTGCAAAGGTGGGCGTGATGGGCTCATCGGCAGGTGGTCACCTTGCATCGTGGGTGTCGAATGTGATGCCTGATGAGGAGAAACCCGCTTTCGCAATCTTGCACTATGCGTGGATCAACTTGTTGATGAGTGATTCGGGTGCCGCAGATAAGGCGCTTCAGCAGCTCCTCGGCAAGGGCTATACCACACAGGATACAATCGACCTCTCGACCTCTCGTATGGTCTCTGCAACCACCTCGCCTACGCTCTTGTTGCTCTGCGACGACGATCCCTTGGTGCCATCTGTGGATGGTGCAGTCTACTACGAGGCACTCGTTCGCAATGGCGTGAAGGCGTCGATGCACATCTATCCGTATGGTGGCCACAGTGTTAAGAAACATGTCAAGGAGCTTCAGTCTGCTGTTTTGGCTTGGCTCGAGTATTTGGGTTTGACTAAGTAGGGATTTTGTAAAATTAGCAGCTGAGTGCTGACGGTTAATAGCGCAGAGATATGATGGAGCCGCAATATAAGAAGGGTCGAAGCTGGTGGCCGGGGTTGAGAATCCTCGACCGCTACATCATACGTAAGTTCCTCGGAACCTACCTCTTCTCCATCGCGATGATTATCGTGGTGGTGGTTATCTTCGACTATGTGGAGAAGATTGACGACTTCACCACTACCAAGGCACCGTTCAAGAGCATCATTATGGACTACTACTTGAACTTCGTGCCATTCTTCGTCAACCAATTTAGTGCGCTGTTCACCTTCATCGCCTGTATCTTCTTCACCTCGAAGCTCGCCTACCAGACCGAGATTGTGGCGATGTTGTCGGGTGGAATGAGCTTCAGACGACTGATGTGGCCATACTTTATCGGCGCATCGGTCATCACCATCATCTCGCTCGCATTGAGTCTTTGGGTGATTCCGATTTCGCAGCGTACCTGCGTGGAGTTCGAGCAGAACTATATCCCTCGTCGTAAGCTCTACCAGTATGACCGTCACATCTACCGTCAGGTCGAGCCTGGCACATTCCTCTACATTCGAGGCTTCAGCGAGAGTGCTCTTCACGCCTCATTTATTGCGCTCGAGAAGTATGAGGGCAGTTCGTTGCGCTCGACATTGGAGGCTTCGGAGGCTAAATTTGATAACACAACCAAGCGTTGGACTGCATCGCGATATATCACACGTCATATCGATAGCGACGGTGTTGAGCACTTTACTCAACATCGTAACCTCGACACCCTCCTAAACCTCGATATTGTCGAGCTGGGTAACTTGCAGACATTGGTCAAGACTATGAATATCAACGAGTTGAACGACTTTATTGCACAGCAACGTGCCAAGGGCTCCGACTCGATACGACAGCTGGAGGTGGAGCACCATACTCGTTACGCCTACCCGCTTGGAACATTTATTTTGACCCTCATCGGTGTCTCGCTCTCATCGCGCAAGGTGCGTGGCGGTACGGGCTTGCACATCGGAGTGGGTATCGCCCTCTGCTTCTCCTACATTATGCTCAACCGAGTATTCGAGGAGTTTGCCAAGGGTGGATCGTTGCCGACAATGTTGGCGGTGTGGTTACCGAATATAATCTACACGGTAATTGGTGTATACCTCTATCGTAAAGCGCCGAAATAGTATGAGAGTGGAGTTGATTGCCGAGAAACTATCGCGCGGAGAGCGCATCGATGCCGTGGAGGCCAAACTCCTTTGGGAGGAGGCGCCACTGTGGCTGTTGGCACAGCTTGCCACCGAGGCGAAGCAGCGCAAGAGTGGCGACAAGGTTTTCTATAACAAGAATTTTCACCTCGAGCCGACCAATATCTGTCTGTTTGAGTGTCGCTTCTGCTCCTATCGTCGTCGCAAGGGCGAGGCGGGAGCGTGGGACTACTCGATGGAGGAGGTCTTGGAGCAGGTCGAGCTTCGCAAGGCGTGCGGTGCTACGGAGGTACATATCGTTGGCGGTGTTCACCCCGACCGCGATATCTACTACTATGTCGATATGATTCGTCGCGTGAAGCAGATTATGCCCGAGGTGTGTGTCAAGGCCTTTACCGCGGTGGAGTTGCACTATATGATTCGCAAGGCGGGTCTCTCGATTGAGGAGGGCTTGCAACTCTTGAAGAGTGCGGGTATGGAGTCTATTCCGGGTGGTGGAGCCGAGATTTTCGACGAGAAGATTCGTGCCGAGATTTGCCCCGGAAAGTGCTCATCGCAGGAGTGGCTCGATATGCACGAGCAGGCGCACGGCCTGGGCTTCGACTCGAATGCTACGATGCTCTATGGTCACATCGAGACCATCGACCACCGCATTGACCATCTGATGCGTCTGCGTGACTTGCAGGATAGAACGGGCGGCTTCAATGCCTTCATTCCGCTCAAGTTCCGCAGTGCGAACAATGGTATGGAGTCGTTGGGTGAGACCTCGATTGTGGATGATATGCGCACCCTGGCTATGAGCCGCCTCATTCTCGACAATGTGGCTCACATCAAGGCCTACTGGGTGATGTATGGCAAGGAGAGTGCCGAGTTGGCGTTGTCGTTTGGTGCGGATGATATCGACGGCACGATTGAGGACTCGACCAAGATATACTCGATGGCGGGGGCGAAGGATGCAAAACCTCGACTCACGATTGCCGAGATTGGACGTATGTGCGCTGCTGCGGGCTATAGAGCCGTTGAGCGCGATACCCATTACAACGAAATTTAAAGATAAAAGATAGATGAAGAAGCAAGGTTTTTCGAAGGCATTATCAAATGCGTGGAAGAAGTTTAGGGGTATGCCCATTCTCTTCAATTTGACACTTATCCTCCTAATTTTGGGAGTGATAGCTTTGGTGTCGTTCTATGGAATGTCTATAGGCACACGTCACAGCTCGCGTTGTGAGGTGCCAAACTTTGTAGGACACTTGCTCAGCGAGGCTGAGGAGGCTGCCGTTGAGGGCAACCTCGAGATTATCATCAACGACTCCCTCTATGTGCAGGGATATCCCGGAGGTGTAGTTCTCGATCAGCTTCCAAAGGGTGGTGTTATCGTTAAGCCGGGACGCAAGGTCTATGTGACAATCAACTCGTTCCGTCAGCGTATGGTCGATGTGCCTTATGTGGCGGGTTACTCGTTGCGTCAGGCGAAGAATATGCTCGAGGTTGCAGGTTTGAGCATCGAGCGTATCGAGTATGCGCGTGACCTCGCTACCAACTACGTCATTGCGGAGTACCTCGGCAAAGAGATGGTTACTGCCAACAGCAAGTTGCAGGCCGAGAAGGGTAGTGGCGTGAGATTGCGCGTAGGTGTATCGGCAGGTGCCCGTCCGATCGTAGCACCAAAGGTGCTTGGTCGCAGCCTTGTTGAGGCCAAGAGCCGCTTGTGGGAGACAGGTCTCAACATCGGCGAGGTGACCTACGATGAGGGTATCAAGGCGGTGGATAGAAGCCGTGCCAAGGTTTGCTGGCAGTCGGTAAGATCGGGTCGTGGAGTATCGTATGGCGCATCTATCTCGCTGCACCTCACTCTCGATACCGAGAAGTTGAATGCTGCGATGGATGGTCAGGATGTGATGAATCAGGGCGAGATGTCGGAGGCGGATTCTCTTGAGAATCTCAATCGTCAGCATCTGCTCGATTCGTTGGCAGGTCTCGACGTGAGAATGCTTCAGGACTCAGTCTATATGCAGGATTCGTTGGTGATGGTCGGCTTGGAGAAGATGCCGCCATTGGAGCAGAAAGAGGGTGCAACCGAGGATGTTGCACCGACAACCGAAACCATTGATTGGTAGAATATGACAGACGAAAGATATATAGATGAGGAGCTCGATGATGTCGATGCGTTCGACTTCGAGGGTGGTGACGACGAGGAGTGTGGCGTAGGCGTTATGCCGCGCAAGTTCCTCTCGGATCAAGCCCCCGACGAGAACGGACTCTACGAGCACTTCGCAATAACAGTTGATAAGGGGCAGTCGATGATGCGTCTGGATAAGTATCTTACCACGCATATCGAAAACTGCTCGCGTAACCGTATCCAAAATGCCATCGATGACGGCGGTGTCTTCGTAAACGAGAAGCCGCAGAAGGCGTCGTACAAGATTAAACCCTACGACAAGATATCGATGCGCCTGGCATTTCCTCGCTACGAGGTGTTGCTCACGCCGGAGGATATTCCAATCGACATTATGTACGAGGATGACGACGTTATCGTGGTGAACAAGGAGGCGGGTATGTGTGTCCACCCGGGCCACGGCAACTACTGTGGCACCCTTGTCAACGCACTCACCTTCCATTTGAAGGACAATCCGATGTTCCAGCAGGGCAACGAGCGTGCCGGCTTGGTGCATCGTATCGATAAGAACACCTCGGGAATCCTCGTTGTGGGTAAGACGGAGCACGCTTGCCAGCACCTTTCAAAACAATTCTTCCACCACACAACGCAGCGTCGCTATATCGCACTTGTGTGGGGTAACCTGGCCGATGACGAGGGTACTATTACTGGCCATATCGGTCGCAATCCGAAGAATCGTCACCAGATGTATGTCTTTGCCGATGGCTCGGAGGGTAAGCACGCCGTTACACACTACAAGGTTTTGAAGCGCTATGGCTATGTGACCTTGGTTGAGTGCCGCCTCGAGACGGGACGTACTCACCAGATTCGTGTTCATATGCAGTATATCGGTCACCCGCTCTTCAACGATGAGCGCTACGGTGGCGATAAGATTTTGAAGGGTACCACCTTCTCGAAGTATAAGCAGTTTATCGAGAACTGTTTTGAGACTATGCCGCGCCACGCCTTGCACGCACGATTGCTCGGTTTCGAGCACCCAACCACAGGCGAGTATAAGGAGTTTACCCTCGGCCTGCCGAAGGACTTCGAGGCGGTCTTGGAGAAGTGGGATACCTACTCAAAAGTTGCCCAAAACGCATTCCAAGAGTAATTCAAAGGAGCAAATAGGAGTATGGGTTTTCTGCCAACAACTGTCAAGGAGATGAAGCAGCTCGGTTGGGACTATGTCGATATAGTCCTCTTCTCGGGTGATGCCTACATCGACCACCCGTCGTTCGGTACGGCGGTGGTGTCACGACTCTTCGAGGACGAGGGGTTGCGTGTGGCTGTTGTGCCGCAGCCAAACTGGCGTGACGACTTGCGCGACTTCAAGAAGTTCGGCACACCACGTCTCTGCTTCTGCGTTACGGCGGGCGTGATGGACTCGATGGTCAACCACTACACCGCCAACAAGCGACTCCGTAGCAACGACGCCTACACCGCTGGTGGTGCGGCAGGTTTCCGCCCCGACTATGCGGTGACGACATATACACAAATCCTCAAAAAGTTGTTCCCTTCGACACCTGTCCTCATTGGCGGTATCGAGGCTTCGCTTCGTCGATTTGCCCACTACGACTACTGGCAGGACGGACTCAAACCTTCGATTTTGGTCGAGAGTGGTGCCGACTTCTTGCTCTACGGTATGGGCGAGAGGGTTATCAGCGAGGTGGCACGTGCAATGCGTAACGGTTACAATGCCAAGCTGTTGCGAGGCTTGAAGCAGGTGGGATTCTTGGCAGATAAAAAGTTTGTCGATGCGCTTCCGAGCGAGAAGGTGGTGATGCTCCACTCGTTCGAGCAGTGCAAGAAGGATAAGCGCGCCTTTGGTGAGAATTTTACAAAGGAGGAGACCGAGAGTAACCGCCTCGAGAGCGAAAATATCTTGGTCGAGCGCACAGGTAACGACTATGTCGTTATCAACCCTATGCACGCAGCATTGTCAAGCGAGGAACTCGACTCGGCATTCGACCTTCCATATATGCGAGCACCGCATCCACGCTACAAAGGTCGTGGCGATATCCCTGCGTGGGAGATGATTAAGCACTCGGTGAATATCCATCGTGGTTGCTTTGGTGGTTGCTCGTTCTGTACGATTTCGGCACATCAGGGTAAGTTCATCTCGTCGCGTAGCGAGGCATCGATTATGCGTGAGGTTGAGGCGGTGACCAAGATGGCCGACTTCCGCGGTACAATCACCGATATCGGCGGTCCTTCGGCAAATATGTATGGCCTCGGAGGTAAGAACAAGGCGTTGTGTGCCAAGTGCTTGCGACCGTCGTGCCTCCACCCTAAGGTCTGCCCTAATCTGAACAACGACCACCGTCCATTGCTCGATTTGTATCGTAAAATCCGCACCTTCAAGGGTGTGAAACACGCCTATATCGGCAGTGGTATCCGCTACGATTTGTTCGACAAGTCGGACTATCTGCGTGAGGTGATTGTGCACCATACATCGGGTCGATTGAAGGTGGCACCCGAGCACACCGAGGATGGCGTTCTCAAGTTGATGCGTAAGCCGTCGTTCACGCTCTTCGAGGAGCTCAACCGCAATTTTAATAAGATTTGTCGCGAGAATGGGTTAAGATATCAGTTGATACCATACTTCATTTCGTCGCATCCGGGTTGTCGCGAGGCCGATATGCGCGCCTTGTCGCAGAGGGTGCTCGGCAAGTTGCACTTCACGTTGGAGCAGGTGCAGGATTTGACCCCTACGCCGATGACTCTCTCGTCGGTGATGTTCTACACGGGCGAGAATCCTTACACGGGCGAGAAGGTCTTTGTAGCTCGTAATCAGGATGATAAGAGACGACAGAAGCAATATTTCTTTAAGAAAAATTAATGATAAACCAATAAAACTACAAACCGATGAAAAAGATTCTATTTGCAATTGCGATTGTGATGTTCGCATTGAGCTGTACTCCAAACAATGAGCCTACAGGTCCAAAGGAGCCGACATCGAAGTATAAGAAGCACGCTGGTGAGGACGAGATTAAGGTTATGAGTTTTAATATTCGTACCAAGACCAGCAATGACGAGGGTATCAACCACTGGGATCAGCGAAAGTCGGCTTGCATCTCGCTCATCAAGGATCAGATGCCTGATATTATGGGCGTTCAGGAGGCTCAGTACAACTCGCAGTGGACCTACTTGAAGGATCAGTTGAAGAGTTCTGGCTATGAGGGCTATGGTGTAAACCGCTCGGATGGCAAAGAGTCGGGCTCTGGCGAGGTAGTCGGCGTATTGTGGAACAAGAATGTCATCAAGGTGGTTAAGGATGAGAAAGGTAACAATATAATGGGTACTTTCTGGCTCTCGGAGACCCCTGAGAAGCCATCGAGAAGCTGGGGTATGAGTATGAATAGAACCGCAACCTGGGGCTTGTTCGAACATATTCCGACAGGACGTCAGTTCTTCTTCTTGAATACACACCTTCCACTTGCAAACGATAAGCTCGACGATCCCGAAACTGCGAAGAAGGAGGGTATGAAGATTATCGAGCAGAAGCTTTTGGAGTACTATGAGGACTATCCGCTCTATATGACCGGCGACTTCAACGTAATCTCAACTGACAAGGTGTTGGATGGCGTACGAGAGTTTATGCGCAATGCTCGCACCTACGCCTCTGTCAGAGATTCCAAGTCTACAGTTAATGGCTTTGGCACAAGCACATCACGCAAGCAGATTGACCACATCTACTATAGTGACTACTTGAAGGCTGTAGAGTACTACACCATCACCGATGCGTACGAAGGCGTGACCTATGTTTCGGATCACTACCCAATCTACGCAATCCTCAAGCTCAAGAAGTAGCGTAGGTTATACCGCTTAAAGACCAAGAATGTGAAACGACTATTTGTTGCACTCTTGCTCGTCTGCGCATCCTATATGGCTAAGGCGCAGCACGAGCCGACTGCGTTTGTGGAGGCGAAGCCGGTGTGGAGCGAAGGTCGCGAGACAGAGAAGAATCTAACCCTCTCATTTCGTGAGGTGGTCAAGGTGGGACGTGTGAGAGAGGCGCAGATTCGCCTTACAGCATCGTGTGACTACCGCTTGCGTGTGAATGGCGAGTTTGTAGCTCACGGACCTTGTGTTGCGGCGCACGACTTCTATCGCATCGATTGCTATGACCTCCTCCCATATCTGCATAAGGGCGAGAATATCATCGCTATCGAGGTGGCGGGTTACAACTCTCCGAGTTACTACCTCCTCAATCAGCCGTCATTCCTACAGGCGGAGGTTGAGATAAATGGTGCTATCGTGGCGGCTACGGGTAAGGCATTCGAGGCCTATGCCCTCGGTCAGCGCGTTGCCGATGTGCCAAGGTTCTCGTTCCAAAGACCATATACCGAGCAATATACCTTGAAGGCCGACTATCTCGACTGGGCAACCAATAGGAGGTGGACGCCGTCGCTCAAGGCTGAGAAATTGGTCGAACAGAGCGAGAAGGCGCTCCTGGCGCGAGGTGTGGCATATCCCGACTACCGTCTGCACAAGGCCGAGCTTGTAGCGAAGGACCTCTATAAGTTTGCGACCAATAGCAGCGGTTTCCTCCGTGCTAAGGTCAAGGTGATCAAGCCGACGAAGCTCACACTTCGCTTCGACGAGATTTTGGGCGAGGATGGTCGTGTTATGGAGCGACGAATCAAGTGGAAGCCATACATTATCTACGACTTGCAGGCGGGTGAGTATCAGCTCGAGGCGTTCGAGCCATATACGATGCAGTATGTTGAGGTTTTTGCCGAGGAGGGCTCTGTTGTGGTTGAGGAGATCTCGATGCGCGACTATTGTAACTCCGATTGCAAGCGTGCTAAGTTCGAGTCGAGCAATAAGGATTTGAACTTCATCTTCGAGGCGGCACGTGAGACCTATCGTCAAAATGCACTCGACATCTATATGGACTGCCCTTCGCGTGAGCGTGCAGGGTGGCTGTGCGACAGCTACTTCACGGGTCGTGTCGAGTTCGCACTCTCGGGTAAGAGTCGCATCGAGCGCAATTTTATCGAGAACTTCCTCCTTCCGAAGGAGTTCAAGGATATCGACAAGGGTATGTTGCCGATGTGCTATCCTGCCGACCACTGGAACCATAACTACATCCCGAATTGGGCAATGTGGTTTGTCTTGGAGTTGGAGGAGTACCTCGAGCGTACGGGTGACCGTGCTACAATCGATCTCGCACGCACACGTATATATGAATTGGTAGAGTTTTTCAAACCATACATCAATGAGGATGGTCTGCTCGAGAAGTTGCCAAAGTGGGTCTTTGTCGAGTGGTCATTTGCCAATAAGCTGGTGCAGGATGTGAGCTATCCGTCGAATATGCTCTATGCCCAGATGCTCGACGTTGTCTCACGCCTCTATGGCGATAAGGCATTGGCCTCACAGGCGGCAAACATCCGTAAGGAGGTGCTTCGTCAGTCGTTTGACGGGGAGTACTTCGTTGATAATGCAGTGCGTAATGCGGAGGGCAAGCTTGAGCTCAGCGGTCAGCATACCGAGGTGTGCCAATACTACGCCTTCCTCTTTGGCTTGGCGACTCCCGAGAGTCATCCTGCGCTTTGGAAGCGTCTGCGTGACGAGGTTGTGCCGGGTAGAGTAGAGAGGGGCATTCATCCCGACCTCCATCCTATAAACGCCTTTATCGGCAGCTACCTTCGCTTGGAGTTGCTCTCGAAGTATGCTCTGTCGAAGCAGATTCTCGACGAGTCAATCGCTACCTATAAGGCTATGGCGGATCGTACAGGCACTTTGTGGGAGAGCCTTAAATCGAAGGCCAGTTGCAACCACGGTTTCGCTTCGCACCTAACGAGAGTGCTCTATCGCGATGTCTTGGGCGTCTACGAGGTGTTGCCGCGTGAGCGCAAGATACGACTCCGTTTTGTCGATAGCGGCTTGGAGTGGTGCAAGGGCGTAGTGCCAATTGGCGATGATCAGCTCGAGGTGGAGTGGCAACTCCGCAATGGCGAATTTGAGGTCACCCTCACCCTTCCTACGGGGTATACCTACGAGGTAATAGAGACGTCGAGCAGAGTAACTAAAAAATAAAAAGAAGTCGGGCATTAAGCTCGACTTCTTTGTTCTTGGGTATCTCGTTTAGAAGATATAGTTCAAACCGATATTTACACCAGGCTTGTACGACTTCTTGGTTACGAGCTGATCAAGCGGAACATTCAAGTCGGTATTGGTATAAACCTTGGTGTTGAGCGGCACTGCAACCTCGGCCGAGAGGATAAAGTTGCGGTTCATCGCCAACTTCAAGCCCACACCTGCACTCATATGCACCTTCTCGTTCTGACCGGTGTAGATGAGGTTCAAATCGCTATTCGAGAATGTTGTCGCACCATCGAGTGACTTGCCGGTCTCACGAATCTGCTTCATCTCGTCGAGACGATATGGCTGTACACACGCACCGATATCGAAGAATGGGTTGGTTGCGAGGTAGAAGTTCTGCTTGATGAAGCGGAACGATACAAGCTTGAATCGCATCTCGACATTTGCCCACGCATAGCCGTCGCCAATCACGCTATTGTATGGCACACCACGCACGGTGTTGATACTTCCCAAACCATCCGAAATAATCTGGCGGAGGTAGAGGGTGTTGATGTTCTGCAAGGTGTAGTATGGAGCGTTACCCGCCAACTTGCCCTGATAAGCGAGGTGGTATGCAAATACAATCTTATCCTTCCAGAGTGGCACATACTGGCGGAAGTGAGCTGCCAACTTGAGGTAGTTGTAGCCTTCCTTACCACGGCCATTGAGGAAGTCAGGTGAGCCGTAGGCGTAAACCTCAGCCCAGATACCGCGCGAAGGGTCAGCCTCGTGCTCGCGGCTATCGTATACCAAACCAGCCTTGAACTCGATGTGGTGACCACCATTAGCCTCGTTGGCACGGATAAGTCCCGCAGCTTTGTACAACTGCCACAACGATGCGTAGCCGATGCCCTGATTTGTCAGGTAGTCGTTCGGAGTGGTGTCGTATGCCGGTGCACCCTTCTTCTTGAGGGTGATGTCCTCAATGCCGTACCACCAGTACGATATGCCGGCAGCCCAACGGAACTTATTCGAGGTGATGTCGCCCTGGAAGTCGGCCATCACACGCATCATATTGCGCTTGACGTTGTACATCGCCACACGATTCTCCTGCTTCTTGCCGCTTGCGAAGTGCTCGTAGTAAGGCGTAGCGCTACCATTGAAGCCCATAAACGGATACATCTGTGCGAGGATGTAGGTCGCAGCTGCTGTGAGTCGCACCTTCGGGATGAGGTACTTCGAATCGTAGAAGAAGTGGAGCTTGACCTGATCCTTCGTAGTCCACGACAAGTCGATGTTAAACTTGTGGCGGTATGCAGGGTAGGTCGAGCCGTCGCCATAGTCGAAAATCTCGCACAAGGCACCAATCTGGAAACCGGTGTCACTATTGTAACCAACCGATGGGAATGGCGCAAAGTTCCAACCCTTCTTTATAGTCTGCTTCTTACCATCTGCAGTTGTTGTCTCAACCTTCTTCTCGTTCTTCTCCTTCTTAGGGTCAGCCGAAGCGGTGTAGGAGACAACCATTATGGCAGCGAGTGCCAAAGCGAAAAATTTACGCATAATAAATCAGTTTTAGAGTAGGTGAAGTAGTTTCGCAATCACTATACCAAGATAGTTTCCGACTGCATATCCTATAAGTCCCGAGCTGATACCTGTAACCAGCGCAGCACGATTCTTCATCGCATTCGAGATCATCGGCACAAATGGTGGCGAGTTGATAAATGCCACTGACGAGATAACCATCGAGTCGGCGTTGACTCTAAAGAGTCGGCAGATGATGGCGTGGATAAATAGCGAAACGAAGATTGCGAATGCGAGGAAACCTATGATATGGAGGTTCTCCATAATCTTGAGGTTCGAGAGGTCTGCCATCGAAGCAATTGCCAACGAGAAGATGTAGATGAGATACATTCCGAGGTCGTAGCTGCGGTGGAGCTTACGAACAGGCTTCCAGAATGAGAGTCCGATACCCAAAGTTGTGATTGCAAGAATGAATGGAGCCATAAACCATCCTCCCTCCTTCTCGTTCATAAAGTTCGCGAGGTCGGCACCTGCCAACCAACCTACGAGGTAGGCCAATCCGAACGATACGACAACTACAATGAGTGTGAGGCAGAGAATCTTACCCATCTGGGTGTAGCCCTTCTTCGAATTGAGACCCTTGTAAGGATTCTCCTTCACGGCTGCCATCTCGCGCTTAATCTCAGCTGCATCCTCCTCCGAGATGTTGAGTCGGGTCTTCTCGCCATAGAGCCAGCGGAAGAGGCGAATACCGCCACCCAAGAGGAATACGAAGTAGAGGAAGCAGATGATAATGTCGTATATCGTAATCGAGAGATAGGTCAAGTTGTCGATGTGGAGACTCTCCTTCAAAGCCACCGCGTTGAGAGTTCCGCCGGTGCACTTTCCTGCCAACATACCGCCAATCTCGGCACCTTGTGGAAGCCCCTTACCAAAGAGGAGGTAGCCACCCACAACAGCCAAAGAGACTGATAATACACCGCTGGTGATAATTCGAGCCTGGAGAGAAATCTCGCTGGTCTTGAAGGTACATCCGAAGAGCATCATCGGGATAGCCAACGGAATCATAATTGTCGGGATGATACCTTGTAAGGTCTTTATCTCGGCCGGCATCGGGATGTTCGCAATGATGAGTCCGATGACATATAGAATCATCACAGGGCCTATTTTGTCAAGAATTGGATACTTTCGGCACAACCATAGCACTCCTGCTGGAACAGTGCAAAACATTGCGGTGAGCCATACCAAATTAAGAATTGTTACTATTGACATAAGTTAAAATCTTCGGTCAAAGCCATATTTTCACTCGACAAATATATGAAAAAGTTCCGTTATGACAATAGGCTTTTATTAAAATAGGTATTTATACCTATGCTCCCAAAACAGCAGGAGATGGGTGATATCGGAGGTTGTCTTGCGTGGCCTATCTGCTTGTCTGTGAAGGAAAAGTTGCAAATTATCGAATCTTTTCATACCTTTGTCTTACTGAGAATACAAAATCTAAAACTATGAAGAGAATTTCACTTTTGTTGCTTTGCGTCATCGCATTTGGCGCATCAACAGCCTACGGTTGGGGCCGACTCGGCCACTCGACAGTTGCCTACATTGCTGAGAGTTATCTCACACCTAAGGCAAAGAAGATGATTGACAAGTACTTGGATGGTAAGTCGATTATCAGTTACGCATCTTATCCCGATGACTACCGCTCGGAGCACCTTATCGATGTGGGTTTCGACGCTACAAACACCCCGCGAATGACCGTATGGGGTCACTCATTCCAGGCAAATGTCGACGGTTCGATCTATCGCAGCGAGCGTCGTGGTACCGAGTATGTGAAGAACTGCCTTCTTCGCATCGAGCCTGTAATCGAGAACTTCAAGAAGAATCACAAGGAGATGAGCGACTCGGCACGCGTGGTGTCGTTGGCCTATATCGTTCATATTGTGGGTGATATCCACTGCCCTAAGCACGTACGCTACGAGGATGAGCAGTCGTCGGGTCAGTATCCTGTCATCTTCCGCGGTAAGGAGATTTCGTACCACTCATATTGGGATGGACACCTCCTCAAGACCTACCACGATTGGGGTTATGCCGATGTGGCACACCTCATCGATCGCTACACAAAGAGCGAGCGTAAGGAGATTATGAAGGGTGATGTCTACACCTGGGCTGAGGATACAGCACGTCGTGGTCGTTGGACTGTTTCGTGCGTAGCAGGTACCAACATCACTCGCCTTATGTCGAACGAGGATGTGAAGTTCGCAGAGCAGCAGCTTGCACGTGCCGGCTACCGCCTTGCAGCCGTCTTAAACGATATTTTCAAGTAGGAGATTCCGAAAAAAGAGAGGGGCAATCATTGCGATTGCCCCTTTTTTATCCCAATGCCACATCGAGCACCATCATCAGCGCAAAGCCTATAGCGAAGGCGATGGTCGGCGCATTGGAGTGGCTGCCATTGTGTGATTCGGGGATGAGCTCCTCGACTACAACATATATCATTGCGCCCGCCGCAAATGCGAGCATATATGGGAAGACACCCACGATATATTCGATGCAGAGGATTGTGAGGATGGCCGATATAGGCTCGACGATGCCTGAGAGTGTGCCATAGGCAAAGGCGCGACCGCGAGAGTTACCCGCTGTGCGCAGCGGAAGAGAGATGATTGCTCCCTCAGGGATGTTCTGTATAGCGAGACCGATGGCGAGAGCCATAGCTCCTGCGAAGGTCATACCCATCTCACCCGTCAGAACGCCCGCAGCTACAACTCCAACTGCCATGCCCTCGGGGATGTTGTGGAGTGTCACCGCCAAGACGAGCATCGAGGAGCGTCCCAGCTTCGATTGTGGGCCCTCGGGCTTGTCGCTATCGTGGTGGAGGTGGGGTATAAAGGTGTCGAGTAGCAACATAAAGAGCACTCCGAGCATAAAGCCACTCACAGCAGGTACCCACGCCAGCTTCTCCATCTCGGACGAAGCCTCCATCGCAGGTATGAGGAGCGACCATACCGATGCGGCAACCATTACTCCCGAGGCAAAACCGAGGAGGATGTGGCGTACGCGCTCTGCGCTCCTGTCGCCAACAAACAACACCGTAGCAGCACCTATCGTCGTGCCGATGAAAGGTATCAACAGTAGTGGTATAATCTCTTGGATGTTCATATTGCGCTACTTCTCAGCACAAATATAGCAAATCGAATGCAAATTTGCAACTCGATGGGGTGGGACTACTCGATGAGGCCCTCGGGGAGTACAAATTTGATGTAGCGCTTCTCGAAGTCTATAGCTGCGATAAACTCCTCCACCGCAGGGATGAGGTGGCGCTTACCCTTGAGCTCAATCTCGAAGAGTGGGTTGAACTCGTTGTCGTAGTAGTCGACGATCTCGCCCTTGGTGCGACCTATGCGTACCTCGAAGCCGATGAGGTCGTCGAATGTGAACTCGTCGCTCTCGCTCTCCTCCACCTCGAGCATTAACTCGTGGTCGAGAATCATCTCGGCGCGCTTCTCGGTGTCGATGTCGGCAAATGCGACTACGGCACTGCGCTGTCCGCGACGAGCGAAGGAGTCACAAAAAAGAGGAACTACCAACTCCTCCACTTTCGTGAAGAAGGGTTGTTCCTCCCAGTTGAAGTTGTCGGGCAGGGTGTCGTAGAGGTTTATTACGACCTCTCCCTTTACTCCGAAGAGCTTGGTTATGCGCCCTACCGTCAACATCTTTTGACCTACTCCTCAGCAGGTGTCTCGGTTGCCTCCTCAGCTGGAGCCTCAACAGCCTCAGCAGCTGCAGCAGCAGCCTCAGCCTCAGCAGCAGCCTTGCGCTCTGCGATAGCAGCAGCACGAGCATCCTTGATTGCAGCCTCAGCGGTAAGACGAGCCTTCTTGTCAGCCGACTTAGCAGCCTCCAACTTGTTAACCTTAGCGGTTACCTTGCCCTCCTTCTCACCAAGCCACTTGTTGAACTTAGCCTCAGCGTCGCTCTCAGAGAAAGCGCCCTTAGCTACGCCACCGAGCAGGTGTTTCTTGTACAACACGCCCTTGTACGAGAGAATCGCACGAGCAGTGTCAGTAGGTTGTGCGCCCTTCATTAACCAACCCAATGCTTGCTCGAAGTTCAGGTCGATTGTAGCAGGATTCGTGTTGGGATTGTAAGTACCCAATTTCTCGATAAATTTACCATCACGTGGCGCTCTGCTATCTGCAACAACAATGTGATAGAAAGCATAACCCTTCTTACCATGTCGTGCCAAACGAATTTTAACAGCCATTTTGCTATAAAATTTAATTAAGTTAATAAAATACGCTAACCCACTTTGGGTTTTCAAGCCCGCAAAGATAAGTATTATTTTGGGAATTACAAAATTACGCCAACTTTTTGAGTGTGAAGTTGATTTTTTAGGAGATTGTATAGCTTGGTGATGTTCCGTCATTGCGAGGTGAAGAGAGCCCGATGTGGCAATCTTACTCCTTGGGCGGTGGGGCAAAGTCGAATGGAGATTGCAAAGCCAGGTAATAAGCCTCCCTTAACAAAGGGAGGTTTGGAGGGATTTTAAGTACGAAGGGGATTTTAAATCCCCTTCTCATCGCAAAAAGGATTTTG
>JAZLCQ010000051.1:0-6604 GCA_045614285.1 Alistipes sp. | reverse complement strand
AAGGGCGTTATCCACTGGGTATCGGCTGAGCACGCTGTTGAGGCTGAGATTCGCTTGTTCAACCCATTGTTCAAGACCGAGGATCCAAACGATACTTCGGAGGGTCAGACTTCGTGGGAGGACAACCTCAACCCTGACTCGTTGGTTATTACCAAGGGCTACTTGGAGCCTGCATTGAAGGATGCTCCTATCGGTACAACCTACCAGTTCGAGCGTGTGGGTTACTTCTGCCCTGATACCGACTCGACAGCTGAGCATTTGGTATTCAACCGTACCGTAACCTTGAAGGATTCGTGGGCTAAGATTAACAAATAATCTGTACCCGCAACGATAGCTTATGAAGAGAGTAGTTGTAGCGTTGGTGGTGGCACTCTTGGCGGTTGGCTTTGCGTCAGCTCGCAAGGGTGGCGCATCGTTTCCGTTCGATCCGAAGGAGGCTGTGCTTGTGTCGCATCCCGACAATCAGATGTCGCATACGACTTCGACCGTAATCCGCGAGAATGGAGATGTCTTTGTCGGTCATATTCGTGACCAGAAGCATAACCACGAGGATGGTAAGTCGAGCTCTATCGAGGTGGTAATCAGCAAGTTCAATGTAAAGAACTGGCGCTCACCTCGCATCACCTACACCACCGTTATGTCGGTGGGTGGTCAGATTGGCGACTTCAAGCAGTCGGATACAATGCCAACCTACGACCCCTTCCTCTTCGATGCCGGCGATAAGCTCCGATGCCTCTTCTTCGGCTATGGCGAGGAGGGCTGGACTCTCCTTTCGGTCGATATCGACCCTAAGACCTGCGAGTTGGCGAAGGAGGTTAAGCCTGTAACCTTGACCTACGAGGTCGATGGCAAGCGCAATACCGTTCATATGACTGCGCCGGGCTTCCGTAAGTTCTATGAGGATATCGGCGTAACCGACTTCAAACGCTACGAGAGACCTATTCCGGATAAGAAGTTCACTCGTCACGGCGATTGGTGGTACAGCGTAATCGGTAACTGGTGCTGCCGTGGCTCAATCCCTGCGGTTGTTCGTACCAAGAATGGCATCGATATGGAACTCCTCTTCACCTGCCCTGAGTTTGTGTGGGGGGCTGCCGAGACTGCTATGGCAATCAAGGACGATCGTTGCTATATCATTGCTCGTACGGCTCGTCCGAGCGACAAGAGCAAGCGCGGTGTCTATATGGGTTGCTACTCGTTGACCGATGGTGAGTGCTTGCGCAAGCCGTATAAGATTGGCTCGGTGGAGTCGCGTCCCGACTTGTTACTCTACAAGGGTACCGTCTATGCGATGTATAATACCGACCCTTCGTATGTGGCTGAGAATGGTAAGCGCGTATATCGCAGCCGCATCCGCCTTTCGGAGATTATGAAGGATGGTTCGGTGTTGCGTGCGTGGGAGATATCTTCGCCATATAGCATTCAGTACTACTGTATGAACGAACATAAAGGAAAGGTCTACCTCTCGTTTGTGGAGGATAGATTCTTGCGTGCCAACTCCTACAAGGGTAATATCGCCTTCATTCAGTTAGATTTGTAGAGATGAAATTTCGCACCGAGATAGAGATTGCACCGTTGGCGGAGGGTGTGGACTACGACGCAAAGATCTTTGCGCTCGGCTCCTGCTTTGCCGAGAATATCTCGGAGCAATTGAAAAAGGCAAAATTCTCGGTTGAGACCAACCCTTTCGGGGTGCTGTTCAACCCATTTTCGATAGCCAATGCGCTGGAGAGACTGGACGGGGCGAGAACATTTGCGGTGTGCGACATAAAGGCGGGAAGAGAGTGCTTTTTCTCGTTTGATGCCCACTCCTCGCTCGATGGTAAGAGCCATGCCGAGGCATTTGCGAATATGAATAGAGCGGTTGCGCTCGGCTCGAAGGCGCTGCACGAAGCCGATTGGGTGATTCTCACCTTCGGCACAGCGTGGGTCTACGAGCGAGAGGGTAGAGTGGTGGCAAATTGCCATAAACAACCCGCCAAAGAGTTTTGCCGTAGACGATTGTCGGTGCAGGAGATTGTCGAGCGATATGAGAGCCTCTTCGAAGGAGTATTGCGAGATAAAAGAGTTATCCTGACGGTCAGCCCCGTACGCCACGTGGGGGATGGCTTGCAGGAGAATAGCGTTAGTAAAGCTACACTTCGCTTGGCGGTGGAGGAGTTGGTCGCAAAGTATGAGAATGCGAGCTACTTCCCTTCCTACGAGATTGTCGTTGACGACTTGCGCGACTATCGCTACTATGGCGATGACCTGGCTCATCCGTCGAAGATGGCCGTAGATTATATTTGGGAGAAGTTCTGCGATGCGGTGTTGGCCAAGAGTGCCAGAGAAAAGTTGCCGCAGGTGGCGCAGATTGTGGCAGCTGCAGAGCATCGCCCGTTCAACCCCGAGAGTGAGGAGCATAAGCTCTTTTGCCGAAAGATGTTGGCGAGAGCGGAGGCTATGCCCGAGCTAGATTTCTCGGAGGAGAAGAGAGAGTTTGAAAGATATTTATAGAATATATGATGAAACGTATAGTATCCGTATTGGTTTGTTTGATATGTGCAGTGTCGGTGAGTGATGCCGCTCCTCGATTCGCTGTTAACATTGTGGTGAGTGGTATGAGGCAGAGCGATATCCGTCGCTATGAGTCGAACTTCTGCAAGGGAGGCTTCGTGCGATTGAAGAGTGAGGGTATCGAGTTTGCCGAGTGCTATGCCGACTATGTACCTACCTCGTCGGAGGCGGGATTGGCAACACTCGCAACGGGTGCACACCCATCGACTCACGGTATCATCTCGAAGACAACCTATGACCGTATCTATAATAAAGAGGTAAAGCTCTTTTACAACAATAACCCCGAACTTGCTCGCACAATCGGTCAGGATATCGAGCGAGTGCGCTCGGTGCAGTCGTTTATGGTGCCGACCCTGTCGGAGACTATGGCCAACGACTATCCGCGCAACAGAGTGGTTACGATTGCGCATAACCCTATGTCTGCCATGATTTTGGCGGGTCGTAAGGGTGAGTGCTATTGGTTGAATCACCTCGGTAGATGGGTCTCGGCAGATTGCTATATGAAGGCTCTGCCTGAGTGGGTGCGTACATACAACGGCTTGGGTACTCACAAGGCCTTTGCAACCGATTCGTGGTGTGGCCGACTTCCACGCGATCGCTATCGTAATCAGCACAATAAGGGCGTCTTGTTCGATAACGACGATGGCTTCCAGAGTGCGCAGTCAACACCTGATACTTCGCCCGAGTGGGCAGCAAATATGCGCCTGATGCCGTCGGGTAATATCGCGATGTTCGAGTTTGCAAAGAGCGCTTTGGTCTCGATGTTGCCTATGCAGTCGAATGGTGGCGTGAAGATGTTGAATCTCTGCTTCGATGTGCCGCGTGCTATCGCTGAGAAGTATGGCTCGGACTCGATCGAGTATGAGGATATGCTCTACGCTTTCGATGCATCGTTGGCGTCATTCTTGACCTTCCTCTATGCGCAGTTCCCATCGCACGACGATGTGGTTGTGACGCTCACTTCGGATGGCGGAATGAGCCCTTCGGAGCGCCTGAATAGCGACGATTCGCGCTTCAATGTTCGTCAGTTCAGAATTTTGGTCAACGCCTTCTTGAGCGCTCGATTTGGTCAGGACTCGTGGGTGTTGGGCTACTCGAATGGCTCGTTGTATCTCAATCACGACGTCATCTATCGCCACAACAAGACTATTGCCGAGGTGCAGGAGGAGTGTGTGGCATTTGTAATGAAATATAGAGGTGTGGTGGCAGCTACCACAGCTACAGCTTTGCGTTCGGCACAATTCTCGAAGGGATTGTTGGACTTGGTGCAAAGCGGCTACAGCCAGCGTCGCTCGGGCGATGTCTTGCTGGTGTTGGATGTCGAGCGTATCGAGCACGACCCTAAGCGTGTTGCGATGTCGGGCTCACCTTATGGCTACGACCGCCATATCCCATTTATTATCAGCGGCGGTGGCATTACGCCGCATAGAGTATCTTCGCGTGTGACTAACGACCAGATTGCTCCTTCGTTGGCGGTGATGTTGGGCGTGGATAAGCCTCAGTGTTCAGACGCCGAGTTGCTAAATTTTTAATTGACGAGTAAACATTTATGGCAGATATAGTACAGGATGAGATTATCGAGGAGTTCTCGATGTTTGATGATTGGTTGGATCGCTACGACTACCTTATTTCGTTGAGCGAGTCGTTGCCTGTGATTGCGGCAGAGCACAAGACCGACGAGTATATTATCGAGGGTTGCCAATCGCGAGTATGGGTTGATGCGCGAATGGAGGATGGTAAAATCTTCTACGCGGCAGATAGTGACGCCATAATAATCAAGGGCTTGTTGTCGTTGCTTATTCGAGCTATGGGCGGACGCACTCCTGAGGAGGTTGTAGACCTTGATTTGTACTTTATTGACGCTATCGGTCTCAAGGAGAACCTCTCGCCGACACGTGGAAATGGCCTCTTGGCGACCATCAAGCAGATGCGCCTCTATGCCCTTGCTTTTACACAGAAGAATAGCTAATTTGAACGATTATGACTCCACAAGAAATATTGCGTGTAGAAAAAGATATAGTGCTGACGCTCAAGAATGTCTACGATCCCGAGATTCCGGTAAATATCTACGATCTCGGCTTGATCTACGAGATTGACTATGAGCCGTCGGGCGAAGCTACAATTCGTATGACATTGACCGCTCCCAACTGCCCAATGGCAGACCAATTGGTCGAGGATGTGCACACCCAGGTAGGTAAGGTGCAGGGCGTTGAGAAGGTGAATGTGGTACTCGTGTTCGAGCCCGCTTGGGATCGCTCGATGATGAGCGAGGAGGCGCTACTAGAGCTCAACCTTTTCTAAACAAAGCGTTCAAATATTAGTTGCATCGAATGTTCGGTATAGACTCGTCAAAGGCCACTTCGCAGCGCAAATGTGCCGAGGAACTCGCATCGCTCCAACCCTCGTATCGCCGAGAGGTTATGGCGCAGTTGTGCTTTGACAGAATAGGGCAGAAGCAGGAGTTTATAGTCGATAAATTTCACGATACGGATAGTTGGACCGAAACGGCCTATTTTATGCTGTTGCGTTCGCTCGATATCAAGGGCAATCGCGCGTCGTATGAGCGCCTTGCCCGAATCATTCCCTACAGATACTTCTCTAAGACGGCCTATGATGGTCGTGCAATAGCGGCGTTGCTGCTCGGTTGTGCGGGTCTGCTGTCGCGTCTTGTCTCGGTCTGCAACCACAATAAGGAGATTGTCGAGTTGCAGTCGATATTCGAGTACGAATCTCACAAATACAACCTCGAAACAATGGATATCAGCGATTGGCAGTTGGTTGGCCACGTCGGTGATAATCATCCCGTTGTCAGGCTGTTGCAGTTGGCGAGCCTCTTGTCGCAACACGTCTATCTCTTGAATGATATCTTGGATTGTCGCACCAAACAGGATGTCGAGAATCTCTTCTGCTCGACCTCGATTCCGAGTTGGGCGAGCCGCTTCTTGACCGATGTTAGCAGCGCCGGAGCCATCACCCGCACGAAGGCGCAGATGCTCGGTATAAATGTGGTTGCGCAGATGCAGATTTTCTACTCGGAGTACACCTTGCGCAGCGATTTGGATTCGCGAGGTATCGACCTCTTGGAACAACTTCCTGCCGAGTCGAACCTCTTTATTGCGCGTTGGTCGAAACTGGGCGTGAAGGCCGAGAATGCGCTCGAGTCGCAGGCACTTTTGCAACTTACCAAGGAGTATTGCTCTCGATCTTTGTGCGATAAATGCCCATTTCGACGCTTTGTTGAGGCAAAGTAGCACACTTCTCTAAAATACATTTGTATTTTCCGTACAATTTTCGTATCTTTGGGGCGTTTATAATGTGAAATAAATAACACTGTAAAAAATATGAGTGCATTAACAAGCATAATTAAATTTTTATTTGGAAGCAAAGCGGACAAGGACCGCAAGGAGATAATGCCTTATGTCGAGAAGATTAAGGCGGTTTATCCATCGATTGAAGTGTTGTCGAACGACGAGTTGCGTGAGCGTAGTGCAGCATTGCGTAAGCGCATCGCCGACTTTATTGCCGAGGATGAGGCTCACATCGTAGAGCAGAAGGCAAAGTTGGAGGATTTGACTATTTCGCTCAACGAGAAGGAGAAGATCTCGAAGGATATCGACCAGACAGTAAAGCGCATCGACGAGAAGATTGAGAAGGTGCTCGACGAGATTTTGCCTGAGGCGTTTGCCATTATGAAGGATACGGCTCGCCGTTTCGCACAGAACGAGGTGGTTGAGGTTACCGCAAACGATTTCGACCGCGACCTCGCAGCAGAGAAGGATTTTGTAAATATCGAGGGCGACAAGGCTATCTATTCGACAACCTGGACTGCGGGTGGCAACGACATCAAGTGGGATATGATTCACTACGATGTTCAGCTCTTTGGTGGTGTCGTTTTGCACAAGGGTAAGATTGCAGAGATGGCTACCGGTGAGGGTAAGACCCTCGTGGCAACATTGCCGGTATTCTTGAACGCCTTGGCAGGTAAGGGTGTTCATATGGTGACTGTGAACGACTACCTCGCAAAGCGTGATGCCGAGTGGATGGGCCC
>JAZLCQ010000050.1:0-13652 GCA_045614285.1 Alistipes sp. | reverse complement strand
GCTCAAGGTTGAGGATGGCAATATAGTGTTGCACGACCAACCTATCGCACGTATGGATAAGTTGCCATTTGCCGAGCAGAATGAGGAGTACCGAAAGATGAGTGCGCGTCTTGCGGAGTTGCCGGGCAAGATTGAAAACCTAAGAATGCTCAACGAGCAGATGCCCGGACAGGAGTTTCTGCAGAACGAGTTGCAAAATCACCTCAACGAGTACAATAAACTCAAGGAGGAGTTTGCCGACTATCAAAACAACCTCTTTGCTACCGCTCAGCGTATGGCGAAGTTGCAGAGTGAGCGTATTTCGGAGCGTATGCGTCGTGCTATGGACGCCTTCAACGAGGGTAAGGTCCACGAGGCAAACATTATCCTCGACGAGGCGGAGCGCGATGCTGATAAGATTCTCGAGGGTGTCAAGGAGCTGAAGGCTGTGGGTAGACAGTCGGTTGATGAGCTAAAGATTAAGGCTTCGTGTATGATTGCCGACACCACCTACTCCATCGACGAGCGCGTGTCGAGGACAGAAACCATCTACGACAAAGCCCTTGAACTCGCCAAGGAGTGCAGCTACGATAAGGAACAATATGTCAATCTACTCTTCGAGTGCGAAGCGTTTCTACGCACCTATGCTAAATACGACAAAGCTCTGGAGATAGCTGAAGAATGTAAGGAGTTGTGCGAAAAGGTTTTCGGTCCGGAGCACCCGTACACGGCTACATCATACAATTGTATCGGTTCAGTCAACGATTATTTAGGCAAATATAATAAATCTCTAGAATATGGACTGAAGGCGTTGACTGTTCGCGAAAAGGTGTTAGGCGTCGAGCATCCTGCCACAGCTACATCTTATAATAATATCGGCTTTACCTATGGCAAGTTAGGTGATTACAATAAAGCATTAGAATATAAGCTAAAGTCATTAGAGATTAACGAAAAAGTATTAGGTGTTGAGCATCCCGAAACAGCTACATCTTATAATAATATCGGCTTTACCTATGGCAAGTTAGGTGATTACAATAAAGCGTTAGAATATTACCTAAAAGCGTTGACCATTCGCGAAAAGTTATTGGGCGTTGAGCATCCTGCCACAGCTAATTCATATAATAATATCGGCACTGCCTATGGAGAGCTAGGTGATTGCGATAAAGCATTAGAATATCAGCTCAAATCATTAGATATTTGCGAAAAGGCTCTAGGCGTTGAGCATCCTGCCACAGCTACATCTTATAATAATATCGGCTTTACCTATGGCAGGTTAGGTGATTACAATAAAGCGTTAGAATATAAGATAAAGACATTAGAAATTAACGAAAAGGTATTAGGCGTTGAGCATCCTGTCATAGCTAAGTCGTACAAGAATATCGGCTTTACCTATGAGAAATTAGGCGATTATAACAAAGCGTTAGAATATCTTCTAAAAGCGTTGACTATTTGTGAAAAAACACTTGGTGCAGAACACTCTGACACTGGAGAATTATGCCGAAGTATTGGTGTGACATATCGCAATATTGGAGAGTACGACAACGCTTTGGAGTATCTCTTTAAGGCATTGGCGACATTTGAGAAGGTGCACGGGGCGGAGCATTCGGACGTTGCTATATCGTACAGCGGTATTGGGCATACCTACTGCAAACAAGAGAGATTCGACGAGGCCTTAGAGTGTTATTTCAAGGCATTGGCAATTCGCGAAAAAGTATTTAGTGCGGGTCATCCGAGCATCATATCGTCCTATAATAATATCGCCGATGCCTACGAGGCGTTAGGTGAGGCAGATAAGGCTGCGGAGTATCGCGAAAAGGCGACATGTGAAAGGGCTTAAGGTGAAGCTCGACTACGATTGGAAATAATAAAAAAATAAAACTATGATAGAACTTCGTGAGAAAATCTTGTCGGCTATTATCGACAAGTCGTCGCTCAAGCAGCGAGTGTTCGACAATACATTCTCGGTCTTTGGCGAGTTGAAGGATGCGCTGTTGGAGATGGCATCGGAGATTGACGATGCGTTGGATGGCAAGCTCGACCGTCGTGTGCGTATCGAGTATCGCGACCGTGGTAAGTTCGAGGCTCAACTCCAAATCGCATCGGATTTGCTCCTCGTGCGTATGCACACCGATGTCTTCTGCTTCGACTCGAATCATATTATTTGGCAGAACGAGTATGTGCAGGCTGATAAGGCGAATGCCTACTGCGGTGTGATCGACATCTACGACTTCCTCTCGGATTCGTTCAAGTTCAACCGCTCGGCAGATGAGGGCTACCTCATCGGTCGCATCTTCATCAACCGCGAGAAGATGTTCTTCGTTGAGGGTAAGCGCCAGAACCTTGTGCGTGCAATGGCCTTCGGTAAGGAGTCTATCTCGCGCGAGAATCTTGTTTCGGTGCTCGAGGCGGCAATCCACTACGCACTCAACTTCGATCCGCTCACCCCTCCATACGAGGCGAACAAGCGTGTGACCGTCGAGCAGTTTAACACCAAGATGGACAACTCGAAGTTTGTTACGGGTAAGCGACTCGATTACGACTTCAACGTAGACGACATTTAAAGAGTAGAGAGTAATTCTATGAGAAAACTTATAATTTTGGCAGTAGCGTCTTTGTGCGCTACTGTCACAGCATTAGGCTCAACCATACGATATGCAGATATCGCCAAGTGTCGTGCGGCAAATCGTGCGATTTACGGCGTGCGCTCAATGAGTGACGGTGAGCATTTTACGATTATCAAGGGCAAGCAGATTGTGCGTTGCTCATATGCTGACCGTCAAGACAGCCTTGTTATGTTCGATGGCGAGTTTCGCGTTGCATCTTACCTCTTTTCGCAGGACGAGAAGCGCATTCTGCTCTCGGATGGTGCAAGCGTAAAGCCTATCTACCGCCACTCTGCAACAGCCGATTACTACCTTGCTGAGGTGGGTGGCTCGGCCAAGAAGGTGCTCGAACAGGTGCGCGATGTCGAGTTCTCGGCTGATGGCAAGAGCCTCGTATATTGCAAGGAGAACAATCTCTATATCTACGATATCGCCTCGGCAACCTCGAAGGCTGTGACCTCGGATGGTGCGTGGAATAGCGTTATCAATGGTACGAGCGATTGGGTCTACGAGGAGGAGTATGGCTTTACCAAGGCATATGCAGTGTCGCCCGATGGTGCGAAGATTGCCTACCTCCGCTTTGATGAGAGCCAGGTGCCAACTTTTGAGATGATGCGCTTCGACGGCAGCCTCTACAATAAGGCCTATTCGTTCAAGTATCCGAAGGCGGGTGACAAGAACTCGATTGTTACACTCCACATCTATGATGTGGCGAGTGGCAAAACCGAGCAGATTCCTACGGGCGAGAATGTCGATCAGTATATTCTCAACCTTGTCTGGACTCCTGCGGGCGAGTTGTCGTTCTATCGCGTAAATCGTCTGCAAAACCACTTCGAGGTGTTGCTCTGCAATGCCGAGGGTGAGGTGCGAACAATCTACGAGGAGCGCAGTAAGACTTATGTCGAGCGCCCATCGAATGCAACTATTACCTTTATCGATGGCGAGCGATTTATCGTCAGCGAGGAGAGTACAACGGGTTACAATCACCTCTATCTTCACAGCATCAAGAAGGGTCGTTTATCGGCAATCACGTCGGGCGAGTGGCAGGTGACATCGATGGTTGGAATGGCGAAAAATCGCCTCTACTACCTCTCGACCGAGCGCTCTCCACTTGGACGAGACCTCTATTCGATTGGTCTGAATGGCAAGGGCAAGAAGTTGCACACCGAGGAGCTTGGCTACCACTCGGTACAGCCTTCGCAGGGTATGCGCTACTATATTCTCACTTCGACAAACTCTGCAACTCCAAATATCGTGACCGTGCATCACGCATCGGGTAAAGTGATTGATACATTGGTAGATAGCCGAGCTGCGGTTGCTAAGCGCGGAAAGTGGGCTGCGCGTGAGTATAAGCAGTTCGTTACCGAGCGAGGCGACACACTCAACTACTATATCCAGTTGCCTTTCAGCTTCGAGAAGGGTAAAAAATATCCGGTTCTTCTCACTCAGTATTCGGGTCCTGGCTCGCAGTCGGTACGCAATCGTTGGTCGATTGATTGGGAGGATGCCTTGCCGTACGATGGTTACATCGTTGCTTGCTGCGATGGTCGTGGTACCGGCTTTAGAGGCGAGGCGTTCAAGAAGTGCACATATGGCGATCTTGGTCGTAAGGAGGTCGAGGATCAACTCTCATTTGCACGCTATCTCGCAAAGCAGGATTTTGTAGATGCTGATCGCATCGGAATCTATGGTTGGTCGTATGGTGGCTTTATGGCGTTGAACTGCGCTTTGCACGGCGAGGGCTTGTTCCGTATGGCAATAGCGGTTGCTCCGGTCACTTCGTGGCGCTACTACGACACCATCTACACCGAGATTTACAACGGCTTGCCACAAGATAATCCGAAGGGCTACGACGATAATTCGCCACTATCGCACGCCGAGAAGCTTTCTCCTCGTACACGCCTCTTGATTATCCACGGCACAGCGGACGATAATGTCCATTTCCAAAACTCGATGGAGATGTGCCACCGCTTGAATAGAGCAGGTAAGCAGTACGATATGATGGTCTATCCCGACCAGAATCACTCGATGCGTCCATCTGCGACCACTCTCGTTCGTCAAAAGATGATTGACTATACACTCGAAAACTTGTAGTTCGAGATTGCTCTACGGCTATAGCAGACGACTCCTTTTCGGGGTCGTCTGTTTTTGTGTGCTAACCGTATGCAGAAATATCCCGTTTTTATTGAAAAATAAACGTTGTATTAGTTTTATTTGTCATTATAATTAACTAAATTTGCAAAAGGTTGGTTTTGGGAATCTTATTTACCGGCTTTGTTTGAATTTGCTATTTCGCAAAAAGTAGTGCGGAATGCGTTATTACACTTTATTAGAATGAGAGAGTTGAGACGATATATTTTGATTATTTGCCTGTTGTGTGTGTCGTTGTGCGCATTGGGCCAGGAGAGAGCGAAGCTCGGTGAGCCTCGCACGACAAAGGATTCGGTGTTGATGTACAAAATACGCGCCCTCAAGGCGTTTGTCAATGAGGCAAACTACTGGGGTCGCGACGATGAGTCTCACTGGGCATATGGCAAGGCAAACGAGATTCTCAATGCAGTAACTGATTATGGCAAGTACGACGAGGCGCTCGCACATATCTATGCTGCCAAGTCCTATATCTTCTACGGTCTCTCGTATGTGCCATCGGTCTATGCCGAGAGTCGCCGTCTGCAGATTGGCGAGGTGAAGAGTTTTCCTCAAATTGGTCTGCGCGAGCTCTCCGACATTCTGATTAAGGACTATCCACTCCTCGACGAAAATATGCTCTATGTCATCTCGCAGCTGGAGGTCAAGGCACTCTATAGCGCCCTCTACTTCTTCAAGGCTTCGGGCGTGAATGTCGATGGCGTATTGACAGATTGCTATCGAAGACCTGCCGGTTATTGCGAATCGGCCTATGCTGAGGTCCCGCCTGCTGTGGCATATCGTGAGTGTTTGGTTCTCAATATGCAGTCGTGGTTTATCTATTTTGTTACTTGTGCAGGGGTATCTTATCGCGAGAACTATGGATTGAATGTCAATCCCGAGTTGGATCCGTGGAAGGAGATTTATGAGTTGGCTAAATGGCACGATAGCCTGACGCAGAATATAAGTATCTATAGCACAATGTCCGAGGCGGAGTTCGCCAAGATAGAACTCAAAGCCGCATATGCACAATGTATGCTACTCGAACATTTGGCCGAGAACCTCGCACAACTCAAGATAAAGGAGGCGCAGTTGGAATCGAAGCGGCGATAGCAAAATCTTGAGTGGGATATATTCGAATTAAAAACGTAGTACAGATGAAAAGAATTTATTTGATTTTCGCCATTTTCGCAATGATGGCTACGTTACTTGTATCTTTAAGTGGGTGCAGTGCGGGGCCAAAATGCGAAAAACACTCTTCCGTATACCATTGGAAGAGTACATTCAATCTCAACGATGCTGAGATTGATTTCTTGAAGCGACACAATGTCGACCGCATCTACATCAAGATGTTCGATGTTGCGCGCGATTACAACTTTCTGCTTGGTAAGTATCAGATTGAGCCGATTGCTACCACGCAGTTCCTATCGCCCATACCGAGCGATGTTGAGGTCGTCCCTGTGGCGTATATCACCATCGACGCTCTGCACGGTATGCACAAGCGCGAGGCTGAGTTCGCAACTCTGATTGTGGAGCGAATGCTTGCTATGTGCAGACATAATAAGTGTGGCGATATCAGCGAGTTACAGCTCGACTGCGACTGGACAGGCACCACCAAACACATCTACAAAGCCTTGTGCGCTGAGGCAAAGAAACTATTGGATGAGTACAACATTGACTTGAGCATTACCGTTCGTCTGCATCAGTTGAGCGAATCGGCACCGAAGGCCGATAGGGGAGTGCTGATGCTCTACAATACGGGAGCATTGAAGAATCCGCAGACCAGAAACTCGATTCTCGATATTGCTGACGCAAAACCATATCTCAAGCCTACGAAGTACGATCTTCCGCTTGGATATGCCTATCCGGCATTTGGCTGGGGCGTGAAGTTCAAGGATGATGAGTTCGTGGCGATTGTAAGCAACGAGAATGAGTCGCCTTCGCGCAACGAGACAATTCGTCGAGAGCGTGCTACGGCAGCCGAGATTTTGGAGGTAAAGGCTCTTGTCGAGAAGATGCTTGGCGCTCCGGCAAGTGGAAATATCCTATACCATTTGGATGAATCGCAACTTAAGAACTACACCGATGAAGAGATTGCTCAAATATATAATTTTTAGCCTGTTAACCGTTGTGTCGGTTAACGATGTACTTGCTTGTTGGGCAGCTTGGGAACTTCCGGTCGACTACTATATGTATCGCGTCGACGAGGTGGAGTTCTACAAAAAATCAGAGCGTGACCAGGAGTTCAACCTCTCGGCTATGGAGAACTGTCGCGAGTGGAAGCGACTCACATCGGCAGATATCTCGGAGCAGGATATCTACCAGGTTGTCTACAAGATGTCGCTCAAGGACCTTGAGGCGTTGCGTGGCAAGTGGTGGGTATGGTCCGACAACAAGTTCGAGAAGTGGATTCATAAGGATACCGAGATTTTAGACTTCCTTATCCTGGCGAAGAACACCGAGGCTATTCGTAGCCAAATCCACTCGAAGTGGTACTATCCGACAATGAAGATTGGCGGAGCGTCAATCCCGATCGAGGAGGTGGCAGAGAGAGCGCTTGCGAATAATTCGCCGCGTCTGCGCGACAGATATCTGCTTCAGGCAGTGCGTGCTCTCTTCTCGATGGGCCGCTATGATGAGTGCATCAAGCTGTGGAATGAGGAGATTATCCATCTCCCTGAGACCAACCTTATGCGTAGACTTATCCACCCGTATATTGCAGGTGCAGAGTGTCACGCAGGTAGAGTTGATGAGGCTATTGTGCAGTTCGCTAAGTTTGGTGATATGGAGTCGCTTATAGTTTGTCTTGAGCGTAAGAATGGCGCCTATGACAGAGATGACGACGTATGGTTTGAGGCTTTTGAGATGGTGTGCAAGTACGCCCCAAATAGCGCCTCAATTCCTCCTATGTTACAACAGAAAGTTCGAAAGTGGGAGATTTGGCATGAAGAACTTTGCGATGACGATTACGCCAGAATGCGCAAGTTGTGCGCGAAGATGGCCAATGATAAGCGTGTCGAGAATCCTGCAATGTGGTACTACACAGCAGCATTTTTGACATATTTGAAGGAGTCGCCGCGTCAGGTTTTGCCGCTCTTGAATTTGGCTGAAAAGGCAAAGTCGAACGACTATATTGCCGAGTCGGTGGCTGTTTTCCGAATCTATCTGGATGCGAGAATCTCCACCTACGATTCGAAATACGAGGCAAAACTCCTTGAGCAGATTAAGTGGTTGGATGAGAAGATGGTTGCCAATCTTGGCGATAAGAGCAAAATATCGCTTGACTACTTCTATGATATCACCCTCAATTTGAGTTTCTACTATTGGAACGATATGATGCGCAAGATATTGCTCGGTGAGGTGTGCCCGCGAATGGTTAAGGCAGGCAACTACACCCTCGCTTTGCAGCTTGCCAATATGGCCGATAATAGAATGTATGGCCTTGTAGACAGATGTCGTGGCCATAAGTTTAATGTGGTTAATGGTGAGTATGAATACGCCGGTGAGGTGGAGTATTCACTGAAAGAGTATCGATACGATGAGCACAATTTTAACATTATCGATTACAGCAATTGCTTCTTTGAGTTGGTGGATAGTATCGGTGTTGATAGGGTAGTGCGCTATGTGGATAGAGTTCGCAAACCATCGTCGGAGATGGATGCCTACCTCAATAGTCGTGGCTATGTCGGTGATGACTATCTGAACGATATCGTCGGAACTCAGTACTTGCGTAATATGCAGTATGACAAGGCGGTAGAGTATCTAAAGTTGGTTAGCGAAGAGTATAATCGCTCTCACCTGAATGTAGATATGTACTTCGCTCCGTTTGCAGTTTATGGCGATAAGAAGGGTGAAGAGTGCAATACCCGCTATGAGTTTGCGCGTGAGATGTTGGCGCTAGAGCAGGGATTCCAAAATGAGCTGAATCCGAATCGCAAGGCGCAGTTGATGGTGAAGTTTGCTATAGGTCTTCGCAACTCGTTCGATATGTGCTGGGAGCTCACTCAATACTATCGTGGCTTAACTTTCTGGGGATCGGTGTGTGAAAAACGCGATTGGGAGAAGGATGCTCATTTGGCGGCTGCTATGAAGCGAGTTAATGCACTTGTCGAGGAGGCGAATGCGATTATCACGGATGATGAGGTTGGCGCGGAGATTAATTATGAACTTCGCAACTTCAAAATCGTGGCTGAGAGATTCCCGAATAGCGAAAAGGGTCGACTCGTGAAGGGTAAGTGCGACAAGCTCTACGACTACCACGTTGAGCGTCGCAGAGGATACTACTTTTAGACGAAACAAAATAGTTAACTAGATTTATAACATTAAAATTTGAAGTTATGAAAAGAAATTTCAAAACTTTGTTGGTGCAAATCTGTATCGTCGCAGTGTTTGCAATCGTATCGCCGATCTCGGTATCGGCGCAGTCGTTTGCTGAGTATAAGGCAAAGGCAGAGCAGGGTGATGCTGTTGCTCAGTTCAACCTGGCTCTATGTTATCTCAAAGGTGATGGCGTAGCTCAGGACTACGCTGCATCCTATGATTGGTTCCTTAAATCGGCCGAGCAGAATAATGCTGAGGCTCAGTGTATGTTGGGTTTCATGAATGAGCTGGTGAAGGAGTATGCTGAGGCTGCGGCTTGGTATCTAAAGTCTGCCAATGCGGGTAATGCTACCGCTCAGTACGCTATGGGTAACAACTATCTTACTGGTCAAGGCGTAGAGCAAAATGTCAACGAGGCTGTAAAGTGGTATCGCCTGTCTGCTGAGCAAGGCGATAGCGATGGACAGTGCGAGTTGGGCGCTTGCTATTACTATGGCGTTGGCGTAGCTGAGGATAACGCCAAGGCTCTGGAGTGGTTCAGAAAATCGGTGGCGCAGAATAATGCTAAGGCTCAGTACTATATGGGATTATGTTACTACTATGGCCACGGTGTCACTCAAAGTTATGCTGATGCCGTGAATTGGTATCGTAAGTCTGCTGAGCAAGGCAACGCAGGCGCGCAGTATTGGCTTGGTCGTTGCTATTTCTATGGCAATGGTGTCGCAGAGGATAACTATGCTGCGGTCTCTTGGTTTGCAAAGTCAGCAGAGCAGGATAATGACGATGCTCAGTACTTCTTGGGTCTTTGCTATAGCTACGGTTACGGAGTAGAGAAGAGCGCGGTAGATGCTGTGAATTGGTATCGCAAGGCGGCTGAGCAGGGAAATGCAGATGCTCAGTGTGCATTGGGACATTGTTATGCTACAGCGAAAGGCGTAGATGCGAATGCAGAACTTGCGGTTAGCTGGTATCGTAAGGCGGCCGAGCAGGGTTCTGAGGATGCGCAGGGCGAGTTGGGCTTCTGCTACTACTATGGCCAGGGCGTTGAGCAGAGCTATGTTGATGCCGTAAATTACTTCCGTAAGTCGGCAGAGAGTGATCACCCTATTTCGCAGTACTACTTGGGTGAGTGTTACTACAATGGCTCAGGCGTTAACCAGAGCTACGAGAAGGCTGTTGATTGGTATCGTAAGTCGGCAGACCAGGGCTATGATGCAGCTCAGTATATGTTGGGAAGATGCTACGATAGCGGCCAAGGTGTCAAGCAAAGCTCGGTAGATGCTGTGAATTGGTATCGTAAGGCTGTTGAGCAGGATAATGCTATGGCGCAATATTTGTTGGCACACCACTACTTTAAGGGTGATGGCGTTGCAGAGGATAAGGCGAAGGCCTTCACTCTCTATTTGGCTGCCGCAAATCAGAATATAGTAGCTGCTCAGCATATTGTAGGCTTGTATTATGCTGAGGGTGCTGGTGGCGTTGAGCAGAGTGCTACCGAGGCTGTTAATTGGTTCCGTAAGGCTGCAGAGCAAGGCAATGCAGATGCTCAGTATAGACTTGGAGTGTGCTATGCCGAGGGCTTTGGCGTAGAAAAGAATCTCGAGACAGCCATTGCTTGGTATCGTCTCGCAGCTCGTAACAACGTCCACGGGGCAAAACTCGCCCTCAATAACCTGGGCGTCACCTGGTAATATACCTCCAATAACAAACAAATAGAGTGCAGTCCCCGACTGCACTCTATTTGTTGTATTGAGGACTATGGTAATAGTTCAAAGAATGGGTGCCAAATCGAAAATAGTCGGCCTATATATCTCTAATTTTGAACTTTTTTTATATATTTGTAGAAAGTTTAGGGCTTGCGAGAATGAGGTGGCAAAGCCTCGAACTAAAGAGTGAAACCTGATAAGATATAAAAGGCTATGAATAGATTGAGAAAAGGGGTATTCCGACAACTGATTGACCGATTGTTGTATGGCGGAGTATGGAGTAAATTGGCGGCGGTATTATTCGTCGCAATTGTCATATATTATGTTGTAGCGTTACTTTTTGTAAACATGTTCCCTAACCATATAATTATGGAGGATGGACGCACTTCTGATATGTGGCAGTTATACTATTTCTTTGCCGATCCGGGTAGTCAAATGTCTGCCCATTATCAAAGCGATTCTTCCAGATGGCTTGGCTTGATAATGAGTACATTGGGCTCTATTTTCTTGTCAGGATTGCTTATCGCTTCTATTAATAATGTTTTTGAGCGACGATCAGAGAAGTGGCGCACAGGTTTTAGCTACTACAATCTTAAAGATCATATCGTGATTATTGGTTCGGACCAGATGGTCTATGGCTTGGTTAGTCAGCTGATAGATTATACGGACCGCTATATAGTTGTTATGACATCCAACGATGTCGAGCATATGCGAAATTCGTTATATGCCAACTTGAAGAATAAGCGCGATCGCAATAGAATCATTGTTAATTATGGCGTGCGTGACTCGGAGAGTAATCTTTGCGCCATAAATGTAGTGCACGCACACGAGGTCTATGTCTTGGGTGATTCGAGTGAGTCGGATGGGGTAGAGAGTTGCCACGATTCGTTGAATGTGCAGTGTTTGACAATAATTGCTAAGTTGTGTAAGGCTGCTAATCGTAAGTCGTTACCGTGCAATGTGCTTTTTGATTATAAAACCACCTACCATATCTTCCAGTATGCAAATCTTACTTCGGAGGTGACCGACTATGTGGATTTCCATCCGTTTAACTTCTATGATTTCTGGGCACGCAAGGTTCTGGTTTCAGGCTATAGCGCAATGGATAATATCAGCTATCAGCCATTGGACTATATTCCTATCACATCGAAGGAGAGCGATAAGTATGTGCATTTAATCATTATTGGCATGTCGCAGATGGGTCAGGCAATGGCCTTGCAGGCGGCTCACATTGCCCATTTCCCTAATTACAAGAAGCGCAAGACGAAGATAACCTTTATCGATCGCAATGGCAAGCTTGAGATGGGAGAGTTTAAGCAAAAGTGCGGAGAGCTTTTCAAAGTCTCGAAATCGACATATATTGATGCCGATGCATGGTCGGAAGCCGAGGAGAGATGGTCTGAGGGCGATTCTCCAATCGATGAGAGCCGATACATTACCAATTATGGTATTGCGCCGGAGTATCAATATCTTGTGAATGACGATGAGCCCGATGTGGTCGATGTTGAGTGGCAATTTATCAAGGGTGATGACCATAATCCGGTAGTTCAGAGGTTGCTTGCCGGCTATGCATCAGAAGAGGATGCGACTGTTACCGTTGCGGTGTGTCTTAACTTGATGCATACATCGTTGCGTTCGGCGATGCATCTGCCAAAGCCGTTTTACGAGCGTGAAGTTCCGATTCCGATTCTTGTACAGCAGCGTAAAACTTCGACGATTGCTTCTACGGTTAACGGCATAGGCTTTAGCGATGAGGAGAGGTCGAAGTTGCTCTATATAAATATAGTTCCATTCGGAATGGTCTACGATTGCTATGATTTGCATCTTGCAGCTTCGCTTGAGGTTTGTAAAAGGGTTAATGCACTCTACGATTACTACTTCGCACACAATGAGTTGCCAAGTGTCATCGATGCCGATAAATCAGAGGCATTGTGGCGCGCGTTGCCTATTACAAAGCAGTGGTCGAATGTATTTGTTGCGGCATCTGTTCCGACAAAGTTGCGTAGTATAGGCATTGATTGGAGTATAACAAATCCGACAAAGTTAGCCCCTCTAAAAGACTCGGATGTAGCTCTGCTAACTGAGATGGAGCACAATCGATGGAATGTCGAAGAGTTGCTTATGGGCTATAGACCAGTGAAGAGCGATGAGGACAAGGCGATAGATGCCGATAAGAGCCTCAAGAAACAGTATCGAAATAGATTCATTCACTATGATATCAGACCTTATGGCTGCCTTAAGGAGGATGCTAGCGGTAGAAATTCGAGTGTCTATGATGAGGTTATTGTGAGAGCATTGCCATTGATACTGAATGAATTAGCAAAGAATAGAGAATAAAACTTTCCAAATATAGGCAATTATGAAGATCATCAAGATATTTTTGGCGTCATCGGAGGAGTTGGAGAATGATAGAAATGCCTTTGGCAACTTGATTCGCCGACTGAATAAGAGCTACGAGAAGCGAGGCATCCACCTCGACCTTTTCGAGTGGGAGGACTACGATGCAGCGTACAATAATATGCGCAAGCAGGATGAGTACAACAACGAGGTGCGCTCTAGCGATATGTTCCTCGCTGTGTTCCACCGCGTAGCAGGGCGTTTTACTATCGAGGAGTTCGATATTGCTATGGAGGAGTCTCGCAAGAAGTCCCTGCCTAAGACCTTCGTCTATTGCAAGGATTTGCAGGAGGATGAGGTGGAGAGCACCGAGCTTAAGGACTTTAAACAGCGTCTTATTGATGAGATGGGTCACTATTGGAGCCGTTACAGCAACAAGGATACGATGCAGTTGCACTTTGTTATGCAGTTGCAGTTGGTGGAGAACAGCCGAGGCGATGAGCTCAAGGTTGAGGATGGCAATATAGTGTTGCACGACCAACCTATCGCACGTATGGATAAGTTGCCATTTGCCGAGCAG
>JAZLCQ010000049.1:0-3480 GCA_045614285.1 Alistipes sp. | reverse complement strand
CTGTCGTGTTAGGATTCCATCAATCAAACCATAGGCCTTCGCCTCCTCGGCAGTGAGCCAATAGTCGCGATCGGCATCACGCTCGATCTCGGCAATCGACTTGCCGGAGTGGTGAGCCAGGATATCGTACAACTCCTGCTTGGTTCGAGCAATCTCGCGTGCAGTAATCTCGATATCCGAAGCCTGACCCTGAACACCACCAAGAGGCTGGTGAATCATCACACGCGAGTGAGGCAACGCCTGACGCTTGCCCGCAGCACCTGCGGTGAGGAGCACTGCGCCCATCGAAGCGGCCATACCGGTGCAGATGGTTGCCACATCGCAGTTGACAAGCTGCATAGTGTCGTAGATGCCCAAACCTGCCGAGACGCTACCGCCCGGAGTGTTGATATAGATCTGGATATCCTTGGCAGGATCGGCCGACTCGAGGAAGAGAAGCTGTGCCTGGATGATGTTGGCAACATCATCGTTGACAGGGGCACCCAAGAATAGAATGCGCTCCATCATCAAGCGGCTGAATACATCGAGCTGAGTGACATTGAGCTGACGCTCCTCCAAAATCATTGGGTTGATATAGGCCGAGTGGATGGCCTTGTAGTCGTGCAGACGCAACGACGAGATGCCACAATGCAGGTGGGCATATTTTTCAAATTCGTTCATAGCTATTGATTTTTTAAGTTATACGATCGGTTATCGGAGATCAGCAACTCCCTCGAGAGTTCTGCAGATTGATAAGAGATATTGCCCGATGCAAATCTATCACCTCCGATGACAAATCTCCGCCTTCTAGCCAAAAAACTCTGCAAGTCTTGAGCCAACTTGCAGATTCTTTTCTATTGCCTTACGGAACTAATAGGCCCCTATCTTTAGATATTCTTTGCCAACTCTGCGAAGTCCTCAGCCGAAACAGCCTTCTCGGTAACCTTCACCTTCGAGCGAACCGACTCAACAACCTTCTGCTCGTAGAGCTTCTCGTAGATCTTCTGGCTCTGCTCCTTGTTATCGAGGATGTTCTTAGCAAAGTTCTCGAGCATCTCCTCTGGTGCGTTTGGCATACCGTACTGAGCAAACTGTGCTGCAGCCAACTCCTTAGCCTCAGCCTTAGCCTCGTCAGCCGAAACCGAAATCTTCTCGCCCTCGATTACCTGACGCTGGATGTAGTTCCAAGTGAACATCTTGAGGAACGACTCGAAGTCCTTCTCGATATCCTCCATAGAGAACTTACCCTCGTTGATAGTGTAGAGCCAGCGCTTCATGAACTCGGTTGGCATAACCATAGCAGCCTTCTCGATCAAGAAGTCGCGAACTGCGAATGTGAAGAGGTAGTCGCTCTCGCGCTTCAACTCAGCCTCAATCTGAGCGTCAACATATGCGTTGAGCTCCTCCTCGTTAGTTACGTTACCCTCTGGGAATGCCATCTTGAAGAACTCCTCGTTCAACTCAGGGTTAGCGAACTGACGAATCTTGGTAATCTCCAACGAGAAGATTGGGTTGATACCCTCCAACTCCTCCTCCTTAACGCCGAGAATCGAAGCACGCTGCGATGGAGTCTTGTACAACTCGTTTACGTTAACCTCAGTCTTGTAACCTACCTTCTTGCCGATGAATGGCTTGCGCTCCTCATCCGACATTGAGATAAGACCTACATAAGCCTCCTCGATACGAATCTCGCCGTTGTCGAGAGTTACGTTCAATGCCTCATCCTTCTTCACCTTCTCTACCTCCTTCAACGAACCGTAGCGACGGAGATAGTTGTCGAGGAACGATGCGTGCATCTTCTTGTCGATCTTGATCTTGTGGTAAGTAATCTTATCCTTAGCAGTGAGCTTTACATCATACTTTGGAGCTACACCGTACTCGAATACGAACTCGTGAGTAGTGTTGTTCTCGAAGTCGAAGTCGCCCTGCTCCTCAGCTGGGATAACATCGCCGAGATAGTCGATCTTCTCTGCCTGCAAATACTCGAATGCTGCATTCGAAGCCTTGCGGTAAGCCTGCTCAGCTACAGCGCCCTTGCCATACATCTTCTTGATTACACCCATTGGAACCATACCCTGACGGAATCCCGGAATGTTAGCCTTGCGCTTGTACTCGCGAAGCATCTTCTCTACCTCAGCTGCATAATCTGCCTCCTCAACAACGATGCGAAGCAATGCTGCACCCTGCTCTTTCTCTACCTTTGTAATGTTCATAGTGTTTGATTTATAATTTTGTTTATCTACTTTCTCATCAAAATTCCGCGCAAAGATAGTAATTTTTATCCATATCTACTAATTATTACGGGCGGAAAATTTGTAACTTAAAGTAATTTACTATAATTTTAACTGTTTAATTTAACCTTTGGCATCTAATGGTATCTTACTAAATTAAAAACCTCAATGACTATGAAACAATTTACACTTCTTATCGTTACACTTTTTTGTATCGGCGTTGCATGTTCAAACTCAACAGATTCAGACAATACAAACAGCACCGAGCAACAACAACCTCCGCAAAACAACGACAATAACAACGACAATGGCAACGACAATGGCAACAATAGCGAAGATAAAGGCGATGGTAACGACACACCAACCACTCTACCCAACAATTCGTTTGTGCATATTACAACCAACGGCAAATACACCTATATTGCCGACTCATACAACAGTATCGGAGATGGCGAAACAGTAGAGATAAGCAAAGAGTATTGGATTTGCAAATTTGCTGTCACCAATGCCGAATGGAGGGCATATATCGATGCTTGTGGAGAGTCTGTACCAAGATATTGGAACAATGGCGAAATACCTGCCGGTCGAGAAAAACACCCCGTATTGTGGGTATCGTACAATGCAGCAGAGGATTATTGCAGATGGCTCTCATCCTCAAACAAAGAGTGGCTATTTCGCCTACCTACACAAGCCGAATGGGAGTATGCAGCCAGCAACAATGGCAGTATATATCCTTGGGGCGACAGCGCAGATGTTTCATACGAAGATGGTATATTGACAAGTCGCTTCAACTACAACGGTGTAATTGCTGCCGAGGTCTTGAAGAACCCCGACCAAGTGGCGACCTACAACAACGAAAGGTCGGAGCGTTACGGCGAACAGGAGCGCATAGGGGATATAATAAGCATTAATAGCAACGGAGGTGTTAGCGGCTGGGTAAAGCATAGCAACTACACAGGTTTTATCTATACCGACATCTTCTCTGAGATAAACAGTGCAGGCGGAAACACCTGTGACGTAGATGCCTATGCCGATGGCATCAGTTGGTGTGGTTGTTACAATATGTCGGGCAACTGCTGGGAGTGGACATCGACAGTTGAAGTTGCACAAAACGGAGCCGAGAAGGGCGATGAGGTAAATATCATTCGTGGAGGCTCGTGGTATGCCACATCATCGAGTTGCAAAGTGTCGTTCCGTGGCGAGGGCAGACGCCCATCGGGCGCATATAACACCGTTGGCATACGCATTGTCGCCGAACGAAAATAAGTAT
>JAZLCQ010000048.1:0-39031 GCA_045614285.1 Alistipes sp. | reverse complement strand
TATCAAGGATAGACTTCCAAGCGGCAGTTCACAGCGTATTGCAGATGAGTTGGGTCTCGATGTAGAGACCGTGCGTAACTATTTTGGCGGAAAGCATTTCGACGCTAAGGGTTCGGTAGGTGTTCACTTCGAGCAGGGTCCGGACGGTGGCGTTGTAACGCTCGACGATACCGCTATTCTCGATGCTGCAATGCGCATTTTGAACGAGTTGGAGAAATAATTGTTACCATTCAGGTAAAGGGGTTGTCCGTTAGGGCAACCCTGTTTTTGCTGAAATTAACCTTATAAAATAATAAAAAGTATGAAGAGAATTTTTATGGCGATTGTATGCGCGGCAATGGTATTCTCAGTGTCGGCACAATCAAAGGCCCCAAAGGCTGATTTCGTTGATGCACTTACACTCACTATGGTTGGTAAGTTGTGCGAGACTACAAACCCTTACCATCGTGTGGAGGTTGCTAATGTCGAGGGTATCACCAAGACTGAGGCTAAGTTGCTCAAGATGACTTCGGGCTTGGCTATCGCATTCAAGACCGATGCATCGGAGATCTACGTTAAGGCAACTTATGGCGAGGCTTGCTCGTGGAGCCCTTACGCACCATTGGCAGCTACAACAGGTTTCAACCTCTTTATCAAGAATGCTGATGGTGAGTGGACTTGGGCTGCATCGAAGGCTCACAAGCTCGCTCCGGGCGCTAAGACTTACGAGAAGTTGGGTCAGCCATTGAACATCATCCGTGGCTTGGTTAAGGGTGAGAAGGAGTGCTTGCTCTATCTCCCTCTCTATTCGGAGCTTACAGCACTCGAGATTGGCGTTAACTCTGGCGCTTCAATCGAGAAGTTGGCTAACCCATTCAAGCACAATCTCGCAGTATTTGGTTCGAGCTTTACTCACGGTTCGTGCTCTTCGGGTGCAGGTTTGACTTGGCCGGCATTCTTCTCGCGTGCTACAAATATGCACGTTTGCTCGTTCGGTATGTCTGGTAACAGTAAGTTGCAGCCTTACCTCGGTGAGGTATTTGGCGCTACTAAGGCTGACGCTTTGATTTGCGACGCCTTCTCTAACCCTAATATCGCAACCATCGGCGCTCGTATCCGTCCATTTATCGAGGCTGTACGTCGTGGCAACCCTGATATGCCAATCATCTTCATCAACACTATCTATCGTGAGCACCGTAACTTCCAGCCACGCTACGACAAGCGTGAGCAGGATCGTATCGACTACGTAGAGGAGACTTTGGCTCAGGTTGTTAAGGAGTACAAGAACGTATACTTCGTAAATGTTCCTAACCAGACTGGTACTGACCACATCACTTCTGCTGACGGTACCCACCCATACTCTTACGGTTATCACCGTTGGGCACAGGCTATTGAGAAGCCGATTATGAAGATTCTTAAGAAGCACGGCATCAAGTAAAACACTTCATTGTTTTAATAGTAAGGCTCACACCATTCCACGATTAGGTTGTGGGCCTTTTTTTAATTTAATAGATTTAATTAGCATGAAAAGATTTTTTTTAGCAGTAGTTTCTGCAATGTTGGTTTTGTCGGTATCGGCAGCACCAGAGAAACAGTCTAAGGTAGATTATGTTGATGCTTTGCAGCTCACTATGATTGGTAAGTTGTGCGAAACTACCAATCCATACCATCGTGTCGAGGTGGAGGCTGTTCCCGAGTTGAGCAAGGGTGAGGCTCGTCTGCTATGTCAGACTTCGGGCTTGGCTATTGCTTTTAAGACCAATGCGTCGGCTATCTATGTAAAACCTACATATGGCACCAAAAACTCGTGGGGACCAAACTCTCCACTCTGTGCAACTACGGGTTTCAACCTTTTTATCAAGGATAAGACGGGCGAGTTTATCTGGGCTGCATCAAAGGCTCATAAAATGACTCCGGCACCAGGTAATCTACCGAAAATGTCGCGCCCAATCGTGATGATTAATGGCTTGTATAAAGGCGAAAAGGAGTGTATTATCTATCTTCCTCTTGCTTCGGAGCTTACAGCCCTCGAAATAGGTGTTACTCAAGGTGCTTCGATTGAGGCTCTGCCTAACCCATTCCGCCACACTATCGCTGTGTTCGGATCAAGTTTTACCCATGGTGCAAATGCCTCGGGTGCGGGCTTGACTTGGCCGGCATTCTTTTCGCGTGCGACAGGCTTACACCTCTGCTCGTTCGGTATGTCGGGCAATAGTAGGCTGCAACCGTATCTTGGCGAGGTGTTCGGCAAGAGTAAGGCTGACGCTCTTATTTGCGATGCCTTCTCAAATCCGACTATAGCACAGATTGACTCGCGTATTCGCCCATTTATTGAGGCTGTACGCAAACACAACCCGTCAATGCCTATTATATTTATCAATACAATCTATCGCGAGAATCGTAACTTCAAACCGGCATACGAGGAGAAGGAGCAGAGTCGTATAGAATTTGTGGAGAAGACTATGAAGGAGGTTGTCAAAGAGTACAAGGGCGTATATTTTGTGAATGTGCAGAATCAGACCGGTACCGACCATGTAACTTCGGCTGATGGTGTGCATCCATATTCGTATGGCTATCATCGTTGGGCACAAGCGATTGAGAAGCCGATTATGAAGATTTTGAAGAAGCACGGTATCAAGTAAAATAGTTTTTAAGCAGCGTTTGCGGCGTTGCACTTCGATAATCCGCTTGCTCATTTACGTTTAGTAAACTGCGCAGGCGGATTTTCTACCCCTTTTTTATCTTTAGAGTCCGGTAATGATGCCGGGCTCCTTTTTGTCATTTCGTGTCATTTAATGCCATTATTTGCCACCCAAGTGCCATTTTGTCACACTCTTGGCTGTGCGAAACATCTATTTTGGCAGAAAATATGGCCGAAACGGGTTTGGCAAGGCGTTTGCTCTAGAAAAAGGCAAAACGAAACAGAATAAAATTTAACAACAAATAAAAACTTTAGAATTATGGGAAAGATTATTGGTATTGACCTTGGCACCACCAACTCGTGTGTTGCTGTAATGGAGGGCTCGGAGCCTGTTGTTATTCCAAACTCGGAGGGACACCGTACAACTCCTTCGATTGTTGCATTTACCGATGGCGGTGAGCGTAAGGTGGGTGATCCTGCTAAGCGTCAGGCTATCACTAACCCTAAGCGTACTATCTTCTCGATTAAGCGCTTTATGGGCGAGCAGTACGATAAGGTATTGGGTGACATCGAGCGTGCACCATATGCAATCGTAAAGGGTGCTAACAACACTCCACGCGTAGAGATTGACGGCCGTCAGTATACTCCACAGGAGATTTCGGCTATCACCTTGCAGAAGATGAAGAAGACCGCAGAGGATTACCTCGGTCAGGAGGTTACCGAGGCTGTGATCACCGTTCCTGCATACTTCTCTGACTCACAGCGTCAGGCTACTAAGGAGGCAGGTGAGATTGCAGGTTTGAAGGTGCGTCGTATCATCAACGAGCCTACAGCCGCTGCATTGGCTTACGGTATGGACAAGAAGAACAAGGATATGAAGATTGCTGTGTATGACCTCGGTGGTGGTACATTCGATATCTCGATTCTTGAGTTGGGCGACGGCGTATTCGAGGTTAAGTCTACAAATGGTGATACTCACCTCGGTGGTGACGACTTCGACCACGTATTGATCGACTATATGGCTGAGGCATTCAAGGCTGAGCACGGTGTTGACTTGCGTCAGGATCCTATGGCTTTGCAGCGCTTGAAGGAGGCTGCTGAGAAGGCTAAGATTGAGCTCTCGGCTTCGCAGTCGACTGAGATTAACTTGCCTTACATTATGCCAATCAACGGCATCCCACAGCACTTGGTGATGACTCTCACACGTGCTAAGTTCGAGCAGTTGTGCGATCACCTCATTCAGAAGACTATCGAGCCTTGCCGCAACGCTTTGCGCGACGCAGGTTTGTCAGCTTCGCAGATTGACGAGGTTATCTTGGTAGGTGGCTCGACCCGTATCCCTGCAATCCAGAAGGTAGTAGAGGACTTCTTCGGAAAGGCTCCTAACAAGGGGGGAAATCCGGATGAGGTAGTAGCAGTAGGTGCTTCTATTCAGGGTGGTGTACTCACAGGTGAGGTTAAGGACGTATTGCTCCTCGACGTAACTCCACTTTCGCTCGGTATCGAGACTTTGGGTGGTGTATTCACCAAGTTGATTGAGGCTAATACTACAATCCCTACACGCAAGAGCGAGGTCTTCTCGACTGCAGCTGACAACCAGCCATCTGTAGAGATTAACGTATGCCAGGGTGAGCGCCCATTGGCACGTGATAACAAGAGCATCGGTCGCTTCCACTTGGATGGCATTCCTGCAGCTCCACGTGGCGTTCCACAGATTGAGGTTACATTCGATATCGACGCTAACGGTATCTTGAACGTATCGGCTAAGGATAAGGGTACAGGCAAGGAGCAGAAGATTCGTATCGAGGCTTCGAGCGGCTTGACCGATGAGGAGATCCAGCGTATGCGTGACGAGGCTAAGGCTAACGAGGAGAAGGATAAGTTGGAGAAGGAGCGTATCGAGAAGATTAACGCTGCAGATTCGAACATCTTCGCTACCGAGAAGCAGTTGAAGGAGTATGGCGATAAGATTCCTGCAGATAAGAAGGGCGCTATCGAGGGTTCGCTTGCTAAGTTGAAGGAGGCTCACAAGAACCAGGATTTGGCAGCTATCGATGCAGCTATCGCTGAGTTGAACGCAGCTTGGCAGTCGGCATCACAGGATATCTACTCGGCACAGCAGGCTCAGGGTGCTCAGCAGGGTAACCCTAACCCAGGTGCACAGCAGAACGCTGGTCAGCAGGGTGGTCAGGCTCAGCCTGAGGATGTTGAGTTCGAGGAGGTTAAGTAATCGAATCGATAACGAAAATAAAAGAGAAGTGGCGATATTTCTATCGCCACTTTTTTGTTATGTCGGTAGGCTATCGGCCTCTGAACATTCGAATCGATTGGTAGGCTGCCTCGTGGCAGTTTGCTCGTGGATTGAGCTTGAAGAATGAGTCACTATTACGTGAGGGATGTATGCGATTTGAGAGGAAGATAAAGATCAAATCCTCCTTCGGGTCAACCCATACCATTGTGCCTGTGAAGCCCGAATGACCGTAGCTGCACTCCGATGCCGAGAAGGCGTAGTAGAACTTACGATTTGTGTAGATTGGTAGATCGCTGAAACGACGTCGGTCAAATCCCAAAGCTCGGTAGTTTCCATTCGCAGGATATTGGCATGAAGTCCACTCGCGGATGGTTCTGCGCTTGAAGTAGCGCTTGCCATTGTAGACGCCACCATTGAGTAACATCTGAAGAATCGGAGCGAGGCTCTCGGCACTGGCGAAGATGCCAGCATTGCCCGAAATACCACCCAGCGATGCTGCAGCTTCGTCGTGTACGTAGCCGTGAACGAGACCCTTACGGAAGATATCATCCACCTCGGTTGGTACAATCTGTTCGAGTGAATATTTGCGCAATGGGTTGTACATCGCATCGGTCACTCCAAGTGGCTGATAGAACTCCTCGTATAGGTAGTTCTCGAATGTACGACCGGTCAATCTCTCAATAACGGTGGGGTAGCAGTGAAATGAGGTGCACGCATAGTGCAACTTCTTCTCTCCCAATGGCTTATCGATGATGTGCTGAAATAATTTCTGGTGAGTATCCTTGCTCAAGTAGATGTTGTTGTAGAATTGATACGGGAAAGCCTGACTGCGCTTGGTGCTGAAGAGGTCAGAGCGCAGCGTGCGCTTGTTATCGAAGAACATCTTTCGGAACGACAGATTGCGGATTCCGCTCTGATGTGCCAGAAACTCACGCAACGTACATTGCTCTTTATCAGTGCCTTGGAACTCAGTAAACCATTTTGAGAATGGCTCGTCGAGCGAGAGCTTCTTCTCCTCCACAAGTCGCATTAAGCAGAGCGTCGTTGCCATAACCTTTGTGCACGATGCGATGTCGTAGATATGACGATTCTCTACGGGACGAAGACTGTCGTAGGTGTGGTGACCGTAGCTCTTGTTGAAGACGATTTTGCCTCGTCGAGCAACGAGTACCTGGCAACCAGGGAAGCAACGCTCGATGATAGCTTGTTTGGCAATCGAGTCTATCGTATTGTTGAGATAGAGACCATTCATGCCCACGCTTTCGGGCGTAGCGTATGTCAACGAATCGCGTCTGCGAGCCGATGCTGTGGCGAAGATGGCTATGATGGTGATGGCGAGTAGGGTATATCTCTTCATTTTTATTCTTGTTAAAAGCCTTATAAGTGCCACAAAAGTAGTGTAAAATGTTGGTGTGTGCAAGAAAATAGTGCAGTATGGGGTTTGAAGTGCTAAAAAGTGTCGAAATTATTGGGCTGGAATTGCATATTGAAAAATTTTTATTATCTTTGCACGATTATATGTGTGTGCGAGTGAAAAACGCATGGTGAAAACGCAAACACAAAAATTTATAACATATTAACTAATAAAATTTTTTAACTCAAATGCAAAGCAAAGGATTAATTAAATGGGTGGCCATTCTCTTTGGTTTGGCCTGCCTCTACCAGCTTTCGTTTACCTGGAAAACACGCAGTGTAGAGAAGGATGCGGTAGAGTATGCACAGTCGTTCCCTGCTGAGGAACAGGCTTCAATGGAGCGTCACTATCTCGACTCTCTTGAGAACAAGATCGTTTACAATGTGGGTGTAACTTCGTTCACTTACAAGCAGTGCAAGGAGAAGGAGATTAACCTTGGTCTCGACTTGAAGGGCGGTATGAACGTTATGCTCGAGATTCAGGTTCAGGATGTTGTTAAGGCTCTCGCTGGCGATAGCGTTAACGATCCACACTTCGCTGCTGCTCTCGCTGCTGCTGACAAGGCTATGGAGCAGGGTGAGGGTGACTACATCGAGATCTTGGCTGAGTCTTACAATAAGGAGTCTAACGGTTTGGCCCTCGTTGATATGTTTATCAGCCCTGACCGCAAGGATATCACAACAGGTATGAGCGACGCTGAGGTTGTTAAGGTTTTGAAGGATGAGACTAACGCAGCTATTTCGACTTCGTTCGATATCATCAGCAGCCGTATCGACCGTTTCGGTGTAACACAGCCGAACATTCAGCGCCTTCCAAACTCGAACCGTATCTTGGTTGAGTTGCCAGGTGTTAAGGATCCAGAGCGTGTTCGTAAGCTCTTGCAGGGTACTGCATCGTTGGAGTTCTGGACAACTTACAATGGCGCAGACTTGATCGCAGCTTTGTATCAGGCTGACGCTAAGGTTAAGGAGTACCTCGACGCTAACAAGCCGGCTCAGACTGCTGTAGCAACTGATGAGAACGCTCCTGCTTTGGCAGCAAACCTCTCTGAGGAGGCTACTCAGGCAGCTGTTACTCCATTGCTCTCGCTCTTGAACCCAGCTTATGCTGGTGGTGCAATCATCGGTGCTGCTACTTCTACTGATATGGCAACTATCGACAGCTACCTCGCATTGCCAGAGGTTCGCAACTGCTTCCCATCGGATGTTCGTTTCGTATGGGGTATCAAGGGTGACAAGCTCGCTGACGGCCGTTTCTTCCTCTACACAATCAAGGTTGAGCGTGCTGACGGTAAGGCTCCACTCGATGGCTCGGCTATCTCGGATGCTCGTGCATCATACGCACAGACAGGTTCGAACGCTGAGGTTTCGATGGCTATGAACTCGAACGGTATCACTGAGTGGGCACACCTCACTGGTGAGAACGTAGGTAAGTGCATCGCAATCGTTCTCGATGGTCATGTATATTCGGCTCCTGTAGTTCGCGGTAAGATTGAGGGTGGTAACTCTTCGATCTCGGGCGACTTCACTATCCAGGAGGCTCAGGACTTGGCTAACGTGTTGAAGTCGGGTAAGGTACCTGCTCCTGCACGTATCATCCAGGATACTGTAGTAGGTCCATCACTCGGTCAGGAGTCTATCAACGCAGGTTTGTTGTCGTTCCTCTTGGCATTTGTTCTCGTACTCCTCTATATGGGCTTGTTCTATCGCACAGCTGGTTGGGTATCGGACGTTGCTTTGATCGCTAACGTATTCTTCTTGATGGGCTGCCTCGTATCGTTCGGTGCAGTATTGACATTGCCAGGTATCGCAGGTATCGTCCTCACAATGGGTATGGCTGTGGATGCTAACGTTATCATCTACGAGCGTATCAAGGAGGAGTTGCGTAGCGGTAAGTCAATCCACGCTGCTATCAAGGACGGTTTCTCGAACGCTTACTCAGCAATTATCGACGGTAACTTGACAACTATCATCACCGGTATCGTTCTCTTCATCTTCGGTACAGGTCCTGTACAGGGCTTCGCTACTACCCTCGTTATCGGTATCTTGACTTCGTTGTTCTGCTCGATCTTCATCACTCGTTTGATCATCGAGGCTATCGTTGCTAAGCGTGGCAAGTGCGCATTCTCATACAAGTGGTCTGAGAACCTTCTCTCGAACGTTAACTTCGACTTCATCGGCAAGCGCAAGGTTGCTTACATCATCTCGGGTGTTATCATCCTCGCAGGTGTTGCTTCGCTCGCATTCCACGGCTTGAACAAGGGTGTTGAGTTCACTGGTGGTCGTACTTTCGTAGTTCGTTTCGATCAGAATGTATCGGCTGAGCAGGTACGTGAGGCATTGAGCGGCTCGTTCGTTGATGCTGACGCAGCTAAGTCTTCATTCGAGGTTAAGCAGTACGGTAGCGAGAATCAGATGCGTATCGTTACTCAGTACAAGTACGACGATACTTCGGAGGCTACTACTGAGGAGGTTGAGACTATCCTCTACAACGCATTGAAGCCTCTCTATAGCTATGAGATTACCCTCGATGGTTTCCGTAGCACACAGAGCGATAACAATGGTATTATCTCGGCTGAGAAGATTGGTCCTGCAATTGCGAAGGATATGACTATGGGTGCGGTATTCTCGGTACTCTTCGCTCTTATCGCAATCGGTTTGTACATCACATTCCGTTTCCGCAAGTGGCAGTGGGCTATGGGTGCAACACTCGCCCTTGTTCACGATGCATTTATGATCATCGCAATGTTCTCGATCTTCTACTCGATTATGCCATTCAACTTGGAGGTTAACCAGGCATTTATCGCTGCGATCTTGACAATCATCGGTTACTCTATCAACGATACCGTGGTTATCTTCGACCGTATACGTGAGTACTTGGGTCTCTATCCAAAGCGTGACATCAAGGAGACAATGAACAGCGCTCTCAGCTCGACTTTGATGCGTACATTGAATACTTCGGGTACAACTCTCGTAACCCTCTTGGCAATCTTCCTCTTTGGTGGTGAGACCATCCGTGGATTCGTATTCGCCTTGATCATCGGTGTTGTAGTAGGTACTTACTCTTCGTTGTTCATCGCATCGCCTCTCGCATACGATATGCAGAAGAAGCAGGTAAAGGAGTAATTCTCTAATACCTATCATATATAAGGCGCACTCGACTTCGGGTGCGCTTTTTTTTGTTGCAGTTTCGAAAAAATCTCTCGTCTTTTTATTATATTTGCAGTATGAAACGATTGTATGCACTTTTGAAAGTTGGGATGCAGAGATTGCGTAAGTATATCTCGCCCGTATTCTTGGCACTGCTTGCGGTGTCGTTCACATTGTGGTATATTTTGAAGTTGGACTATACCTACACCACCGACTTTAAGGTGGATGTAAATATCGACGGTGAGCGTATCACCGTGCCGTGCGTAGTGGAGGGCAAGGGCTCGACACTCTTCGGCTACGGATCGTACTCTTCGAGCCGCGTTAATATCCCTCTCGCTGACCTCAAGTACGAGGTTATCGAAGTGCCTATTCCTGGCCAGGATGTGCCCGATTCGCTTATCGTGACCGAGAAGAAGGTGCGTATCTCACCTGTGTCGATTCAGGATGCACTCTCGGTGCGCTTCAGCGACTTGAAGTTTGTTTCGGTGGGTAATATCTCGGACATAAATCTTCCGCAGAAATGATGAAGGTTGCAGTTTGTGGCGGTATTGGCAGTGGAAAGAGTACCGTTTGTAAGATGTTTGCTGAGCGAGGTGTTGCGCTCTACGACTCGGATTCTCGCGCTAAGGTGTTGATGAATGAGTCGGAGGAGTTGCGAGCTGCACTTATTGCGGAGTTTGGCGAGGAGTGCTACGCAGATGGCGTGCTCAATCGCAGCTATTTGGCTGGTAAGGTCTTCGGCTCGGAGGAGCAGTTGGCAAAGCTCAATTCGATAGTTCACCCTGCAGTAAAGGCGGATTTCCTCCGTTGGGCCGAGGAGCAGGAGGGAGAATACTGCATCTTGGAATCGGCAATCCTCTTCGAGTCGGGTTTCGATAAGTTGGTCGACAAAACCGTGGCTGTGTTGGCTCCGACGCCATTGCGAGTAATGCGAGCAATGGAGCGTGATGGCGCTACGAAAGAGGCAGTAGAGGTACGTGTCAAGGCGCAGATGAGCGACGATGAGCTGGTGGCTCGTTGCGACTTCGCAATCGTAAATATCCACTTGGAGGATGTCGAGAAGGATGTCGCCGAGTTGGCATATCGTTTCAAGGTTTTAGCGAATGAAATCTCTCGATAATATATTGTGGCAGAGGGGGGTGATGGCGATTGTGAACGCCACGCCCGACTCCTTCTATTCCCTTTCGCGTACGCAATCACACGAGGCTGTGGCAGAGCGAGTTAGAGAGGCTATAGAGGATGGTGCTACTATTATCGATATTGGCGGTTACTCCTCTCGTCCCGATGCCGACGATGTGGCAGTAGAGGAGGAGTGGCAGCGAGTAAAAATGGCACTTGATGCTACCCGCGAGGTGTCGCAAGATATTGCAATTTCGGTCGATACGTTCCGTGCTGAGGTGGTGCGTAGAGCGGTGGCGGAGTTTGGCGATATTATCGTGAATGATATCACTGCAGGTGCGGGTGATAGCGAGATGTTTAAAACTGTAGCTGAGCTTGGTGTGCCATACGTAGCGATGCATATGCGAGGAACACCGCAGACAATGCAGTCGTTGACGCAATATAACGACGTTGTTGCGGATGTTGTGGCTGAGCTAAGCGAATGCTTGCAAGAGATGGAAAAGGCGGGAATTGACCGCCGTAGGGTAGCTCTCGACCCAGGTTTTGGCTTTGCGAAGAGCACTGAGCAAAACTACGAGCTTTTGGCGGGCTTACATAGATTAAAATCTCTCGGTCAGCCGTTGTTGGTCGGCGTGTCGCGTAAGTCGATGATTTACAAGACGCTCGGCATTACACCCGAGGAGTCGTTGTCGGCTACGCAGGCGATTCATTGGGAGGCACTGCGACAGGGTGCAACCTTGTTGCGAGTACACGATGTGAAGGAGGCGGTCGAGACAATCAAACTATTCGAAAAATTCAACGAAAATGATAAAGGTTAGTGGAATTAAGAAGCGCTTTGGCGATTTGGAGGTGTTGCGAGGAGTTTCGCTCGAGGTTAAGGAGGGCGAAATAGTTTCGATTGTTGGTGCGAGTGGCGCCGGCAAAACTACCCTCTTGCAGATTATGGGCACGCTCCTCTCGGCGGATAGTGGCGAGGTGGAGATTGCCGGCACCAAGGTGTTGTCCCTCAGCGAGAAGCGTACAGCCGAGTTTCGTAACCGTCATATCGGTTTTGTCTTCCAGTTCCACAATCTCCTGCCCGAGTTTACGGCGCTCGAGAATGTGATGATGCCCGCTTTGATTGGCGGTGTGTCGCGTAAGGAGGCAAAGCAGCGTGCTGTCGAGTTGTTGGAGGCTGTAGGCTTGAGCGATAGAGCTGACCATAAACCCGCACAGATGTCGGGCGGAGAGCAACAACGTGTGGCTATTGCTCGCGCATTGATTAATCGTCCTTCGGTCATCTTGGCTGACGAGCCTACGGGTAATCTCGATACTCACAATCGCGATGAGATTCAGCGACTTCTCTTCGATGTTCGTGTGAAGTTCGGGCAGACTATAGTTATGGTTACTCACGATGAGAAGTTGGCCGATATGGCTGACCGTAAAATAGTTATGAGCGATGGAGCGATACTCTAACCTCTCGTTTGACGAGCTTCACGACCTGCTCGAGACGCTTTACGACCGCTACAATCGTACCGAATTTATCGAGCCTGATCCTATCAGTATTCCGCACTCGTTCGAGCGTACCGAGGATAAGGAGATTGCAGGATTTCTCGCTGCGACTATAGCGTGGGGCAATCGCAAGGCGATAGTCAAGAGCGCACGTCGAATGGTCGAGATGATGGATAATGCTCCGTTCGACTTTACGATGAATGCTTCCGAAGAGGATTTGCGCCCTCTTTTGCGCTATGTTCATCGTACTTTCAATGGCGAAGATTTCACCGATTTTATCCGAGCACTCCGAGGACTCTGCACAAAGTGGGGCAGTGTTGGTGGTGCTTTCGAGGGTCTCTATGAGCGTGAGGGCACGATACCGAAGGTCTTGGCCGAGTTGCGCAAGGATTTTTTTGAGGTTGACCACTCGTCACACTGCGAGAAACATCTCTCGTCGATTGCAAAGGGTGCTTCGTGTAAGCGCTTGAATATGTATTTGCGTTGGTTTGTGCGCCAGGATGAGCGAGGCGTCGACTTTGGCTTGTGGCGCAAAATTCCGATGTCGGCTCTCTATCTGCCACTCGACTTGCATACAGGCAATATGGGTCGTGCTCTTGGCCTGCTGAACCGCAATGCCAACGACTGGAAGGCCGTCGAGGAGATCACCTCCGCCCTCCGCCAGCACGATATCAACGACCCTGTAAAGTATGATTATGCTCTTTTCGGAGCAGGTATAGAGGGCTTTCTAAAATAAAAAAAAAGAGATGCTGCAGTGAACTCTGCATTCTCAATTTTGCATTAATAATGGGCGGTTTCCGATTTAAACAATTTGCTGTTGAGCAGGATGATGTGGCGATGAAGGTCGGCACAGATGGTGTGTTGCTCGGTGCTTGGGCGAATTGTGAAGGTGCGAAGCGAATCCTCGATATCGGTACCGGCACAGGCGTTATAGCGCTAATGTTGGCACAACGCAATAGCGAGGCGGAGATTCACGCTGTCGAGATTGATGAAACGGCATCGCATAGAGCTCGCTCGAACTTCGATATGTCACCGTGGGGTAAACGAATGAGTATCGAGTGTTGTGCTGTGCAAGGGTTTGCGCCAACTGAGAAATTTGACCTTATAATCTCAAATCCACCATATTTTATCGATTCACTCCAGTGTCCCGATGCCAAGCGTACGACAGCACGTCACACGCAGGATTTGACCTTCGATGAGTTGGATAGGGCAGTGTGTAGTCTCCTCGCCGATAGTGGCCGATTTGCGCTTATTTTGCCCACATCGGAGTTTGATAGATACCTCTCTGTCACGCAGTTACATCTGGTGCGCCGATGCGATGTCTATCCGAAAATTGGTGCAGCTGTGAAGCGTGTTATGGCTGAGTTTGCAAAGTTGCCTATGCCATTTCAGGCGGAGACGATAGCCATTGAGGTTGGGCCGCGAGGAGAGTATACCGACGAGTATAGAGCGCTAACGAAAGATTTTTATCTTAAATTTTGATAATCAGAGAGAAAAATCGTATATTCGTGGTGTGAAATTTTGTAAATAGGTTAACCAGCTTTTAAGGATATATAGACTATGAAGAAGATTCTTCTATTTTTGGCACTTGTGAGCGTTGTAGCGACCGGTGTTTCGCAGAATGTAGTAAAGTCGGGCATCTATGATAAGCACGGTAAGGCGATACTCGTAAATGAGGATCCGTTGGTAGTGAGTGTTACGCTTCGTGTTGCAACTGAGAAGTTTACACCGGGTGTTTATGCTCGTTATGCGCAGAAATATCTTGGTCAGCGTGCCACTTTGTCGGAGTATAGCACTATCGAAATTTTGGATGGTCGATTGGCCTATGGTGCGTGTGAGAAGTTGCAGCAGCCAATGGAGGTATATCCTGAGTCGTCACCTCTGCCAGTTAATAAGCTCTCGTCAGCCTCTCAGTCAGCAGAGGAGCAGGCTGCAGCTACTGCAGAGATGATCTTCTCGTTGCGTAAGCATCGCCTCGAGCTCATCACAGGTGAGGCAGGTGAGAATGTCTTCGGTGCGGGTTTGAAGGCCGCTCTCGATGAGATTGCACGACTCGAGAATGAGTGCCTCCAGATGTTCTATGGCACTAAGACAATTGAGGAGAAGAGCTACTCGTTTAACGTCACTATCACTCCTGACAAGCGCGACTACTTGGTATGTCGATTCAGCGACCGAGTAGGCGTAGTCGAGGTTAATAACCTTGCAGGTAAGCCAATCGTTGTGAAGGTTGAGTCAGAGAAGGGTCGCGAGTATGCAAAGTTGTCTCCGGTTGAGATTAAGGATAAGACAACTGCTGAGTATACCGTTATTCCGCAGGTGAAGTGCTCGCTCGTTAGCGAGGCTATGTTGATGGATACATTGACATTCGTTTCGCCACTCTTCGCTGAGACAGTTCTCTCTACACGCATAAAGTAGTATGTTGGAGCAGAAGAAGCGACTTTTGCTCTATCGTCTCCGTAAGGAGATGAATGGCGCTGCGCTCGATACGATGCGCTACTTCGGTGCCGACTATGAGCGTAACTATGGAGTGCAGATATATGCCATTCGTAATCTCGCCCGAGAGATAGGCATTGACCACTCTTTGGCCGAGTATTTCTATACGCAAAACATTCGCGAAGTGCGCCTTGTGGCGTTGTGGATAGCTGACGCCGACGAGGTGTCGGCCGACAAGATTGAATTTTGGGCTGAGGGAATAATCAACTCGGAGGTTGCCGAGCAAGCCTCGCACGCTCTCTTGAGTAGAATCAAACCAATCTCGGAGCTTCTTACAGCTTGGTGTAGCTCAGATAATGCCTTGCTTGCCTACTGCGCGTTGCTTTCAGCCGGTCGTAATGGTAGAGTAGAGGGCAACGTGGTCATCGATGCGATATTATCCGCAGTCTCGAATTTTGCTGATAATCGCCTTGTCGCACAGGGAGCTACAGCACTTGCAATGACCATATCGGAGGATGCAGTACGAGAACTCCTTCAGCGTCTGCCCAATAATCCCACCTCGAACTTACTACGAGAGGAAATCGCATGGCGAGTAGAATAAAAATAGGTGCAGAGAAATCTGCACCTTTATTTTGCTCGGTATATTTACCACGTCAGCTCCAAGTTGTTTAGAAGAAGTTTCGCCTCTTTGTCTCCTCCACGAGCTGCCTGTCGCAACCACTTTATCGCTTCGTCTACGTTCTTATCGACGCCCTCACCATATAGGTAGCAGGTGCCAAGTATGCTTTGGGCTTCGGCAAGCCCCATCTCGGCAGCCTTGATAAAGTAGCTAATGCCCTCTCTTTTATCCATTTCGGTACCTTTGCCGTATAGGTAGCAGTAGCCGACCTTCAATATAGAGATTATCTCTCCTTGCTCTGCTGCTTTTTGCCACCAGCCGAATGCTTCGGCGTGCTTACCCTCGTTGAAGAGCATGAGAGCCAATCTGTTTTGTGCATTTTTATCGCCCTTCTCAGCCGCTTTTAGATACCATTTCATAGCCTCGGTCTTGCTTTTCAGAACACCGTCGCCATATTCGTAGCAGACACCCAAATAGTATTGTGAACTGCTCAATTCTTCGGAGAGTTTTAAGTATTTAACAGCCATTGCGCTGTCTTTTTCGACACCTGTACCACTCAAGTAGCAATAGCCAACCGAAAATAGGCCATTGATATCTCCCTGCTCTGCAGCCTTGCAAAACCACTTGAACGCCTCTGCGTCATTCTTGTTAACTCCGTCGCCTTTGCTGTATCTCCATCCGAGACAATATTGTGCATCCGAATGTCCGCCCTCTGCAGCTATCTTGTACCACTTTGTAGCCTCCTCTTGGTTCTCCTCCACGCCAACTCCGTATTGATAGCAATATGCTATATCGAACTGAGCTTGAAGCGCTCCATTCTCCGCTGCCATAAGCCACCAATATGCTGCATCTTTTGTGCTCCTTTCAACCTCGGTGCCGCTTGCATAGCAGACGCCTACCTTGTATTGCGCAATGGCATCGCCACACATTGCTCGCATCTTATAATCCTTGAAGGATTGTGCCGATATGGATATTGGCAATAGGGTAGAGGCCAATATTATAAATAGGTATAGGCAATTTTTCTTCATAGCGTGAGTTCGTTTATTAGGTCGATTGACCGTTTGCTCTCTACAAAGATAGAAATTTTTTCGAACTCTGGCAACAAAAAAGCATAGGTGAATCACACCTATGCTTCTAAGTTTTGATATCCCTGAGGACTATTTTGCAGAAGCCTTGTAGACAATCTTAGGGTTTTTGTAGCCAACCTCCCACATATTTGCAACGTGGAATACTACATCCTTGTGCTTGCCATCCTTATCCTTACCTACCGAGAGGGTGATGGTCTGGAATGGAGGCAACTCCAATACTCTCTTACCAACGCGCAACTTGTATGCGATTGAGGTAGTGTTTGTGAGAGCATATGAAGCAACACCCTTCTTGTCAATAGCGAGGAACTTACAACTTACCGAAGCTTTGAAGAAGTCCTGCAACAACTCTGCATCACCTGCGATGTTGCCAGCGCAGTAAGCGAGGGTCATTCTCTTCTCGAGGGCTTTGCGAATCGACTTCAAGGTATTCTCCTTAGCGAAGATGAGAGTCATTGTACGGAATACGCCGCTCGATCTGTAGATGCTTGTCAAACGATGAACATCGGTACAAGCCAACATATAGAGCTTCTTGTCGATGCAACGCTGCATCGCCTTTGGATAGAACGAAACACCGTTCATAATCTCAACACCATCGATCAAACCCTCGTCGAAAGCAGCCTGCTCGAACTCGGTAATGTCGCAGCTCTTGCGGCTCCAACCCGGGTGATTCTGGGTGATGAGCGCGCCCTGCTTCTTTGCGTTACGCAACGACTGCATAGGATCGTTATCGAAGATTGCGTTGTTGTCGGTAGTAAAGGGTGCGTTGAAGTGGCCGATAGTCTTAGGCTCACGTGTAATCTCGCAACCAGGGATAATCAACATAGCGTCGCCGTAGGCCTTTGCAGCCTTCTGTGCAAGCTGTGTAGGGATGTTAAGGTCAGCCTTGATGCCCTCCTCGGTTGCAGGCTTGCGAATAACATTGTAGTTGATAGCCTTCTTTGCAGTGCCACCGGTGTAGCCCTTCAAGAACTTGAGCATTGTAGGCTCGTGACGACGATACTCAACGTGGTCGGTCATCGAGAAGATGTCGAGGCCATCCAACCAAGCCTCCTGAACACGCTGCTCAGGGGTGAGGTCTGCATCCGAGTATATCGAGTGAGAGTGAAGGTCTGCCTTGTATACGTTCAAACCATTTACCTGTGGCAAGATAATCTCGACACGACGTGTAGCGTTTGCGAGGAGATTTACTGTCTCAGGAATCTTCTTCTGCGCTGTGGCACCGCTGATAGCAAATGCGGCCAATGCCAAGCCTAAAAATAACTTTTTCATCTTTTATTAGTTAATAGTTAAAGTGATTGTCGGATGCTGATAATCCACGTGAATCATATTCTCCACGATGAATGATAACTCTGCGCTTTTTACGGTAAGGCTGATCTTGCTCATTGCATCGAGCTGGAGGATACGTGTACCGTAGCGCAATGTGTATGGGAATGAAGTGTGGTTTGCAACCTCTACGATTGCACCCTTGCTGCTATCGGCAACACGCTTTGCAGTTACTGAAGCACGGAAGAAATCGGTCAAGAGCGACTTTTCGCCAATGATATAACCTGCGCTGTAGCCGAGTGTACGCTGCGAAAGAAGTGCCTTGCGAATCTCCTCCTCGCTGGTGTTCTTTGCGAAGATGAGGGTCATATTGCGGTAGAAGTTTGCCTTGCCGTAGATACTTGCAGTTGTTGCGTGGATGTCGGTAGCCGATACCATATACAACTTCTTGTCGATAGCGCGGCGAACAATCTCAGGATAGAACGACGAGCCGTTCGAAATCTCGATACCGTCAATCAAACCCTCTGCGTAGATACCCTTCTCGAACTCGGTGTAGTCGGTCGATGTACGCTCCCAACCTGGGTGGTTGTGGGTGATGATTGCGCCCTGAGCACGTGCGTTGCGGATAGTCTGAGCATCGTCGGTAGAGTAGAGCGCATTGTTGTCGGTAGTAAAGAGTGCGCAGTAGTGACCGATATGAACAGGCTCACGCGAAATCTCGGTACCCTTGATAATGGTAAGACCAGGATAGTTCTTAACTGCAGCACGAGCCAACTCGGTCGAGAGGTTAAGATCCGATACGATACCACGCTCATCGGCAGGTACACCACGTGAACAACGAACATTGATTGGCTCGAAACCCTTCTTCTCAGGTGAGTAGCCCTTCAAGAACTTGAGCATCTCGCGCTCCTGACGACGTGTCTCGATATGGTCGGTGATGGCCATGATGTCGAGTCCGTCAATCCAAGCCTCCTTCACACGCTCGGCAGGGGTGATTTCACCATCCGAGAACATAGTGTGAACGTGAAGGTCGGCAGTGTAGCAGTTGTAGCCATTTACCTTAGGAGTGATAATCTCTGTGCGGATTGGCGCAGTAGAGTAGAGTTTCTCTGTGTCAGCATAGGTGCGTGGCTGTGCCGAAACTGCTGTGGCACTGAACAGAGTGCCTAAAATAAGATAAGTTAATCTCTTCATTTGTCTCTTCTTTTATATGTTATTTGTCGATTTCGAATGTGATAACCGGATGCTGGTAGTCAATGTGCCACATATTCTCTACAGTGAACTTAGGCGCAGAGTACTTGCCGCTCTTCTTATCCTTGCTGAATGAGCAGGTGAGAGTTCTATAAGGCTCCAACTTGTAGATAGTCTTTCCGCGACGCAAACGGTAGGTGATAGTCGAGAGGTTAGTGAGTGTGTAAGTGCGGGACTCCTCCTTGGTGTTCTCGCTTACTAAACGGCACTCAACAGATGCATTCAAGAGGTCGATGAGCCACTTCTCCTCGCCAATTACATTGCCTCCGGTGTAGACAAGTGTACGACGCTTTAAGATAGCATCCTTAACAGCCTTCTCGGTCAACTCCTTAGCCAATACGAAGGTCATTGTGCGGTGATTTCCGGCTGAAGTATACTTGTGAGCAGTCATACCGTGCTCGTCGGTGTTTCCGAACATGATGAGCTTCTCATCGAGGCAGCGACGTACCATCTGAGGATAGAACGAGTAGCCGTTTGAAACCTCGACACCATCAATCAAACCCTCCTTGTAAACCTCCTCGTGCCACTCGCTCTTGTCGGTTGTACCACGCTTATACGATGGGTGGTTGTGGATTACGATACCGCCCTGCTCGTGTACTCTTTTGAATGCAACCTTAAGGTCTGGGTGATAGAGAGTGTTCGGGTTCTCTACGAAGATGCAGTTGAAGTGGCCGTGAGTCTTAGCGTTACGAGCCATCTCGCAACCCTTTACGAGCAACATCGGGTAGCCACTCTTCTCGAGCTGCTTCTCTGCCTCTCTGTGAATAGCGTTAAAGTCAACCATCACCTTCTTGGCGTCGCTTGCCGAGAGGTACTTTGTTGGCTGTCCATCCTCGTTGTATGGTGCAGCTACCTTGAAGAAGCTCTTTACACCGCGCTGACCCTCGTAGTGGTCGGTAATTGCTACGATGTCAAGTCCGTCGTACCAAGCCTCGATTACACGGCCTGCAGGGCTTACGCGACCATCCGAATATGTTGTGTGTACGTGGAAATCACCCTTGTAGACGTTGTATCCCTTAACCTGAGGAACGTATATCTCTGCTCTGCGGAGTGCAACCTCCGAGCAAGATCTTACAGTCTGAGGAATCTTTTTCTGCTGCTGTGCGCTAGCATTTGTCAAACACAATCCTACAAGGAGGAGTGAAAAAATAAATCTTTTCATAATGTAAGTGTTTTGAGGGTTATTTTATCTTCTATTTGTCGATCTCAAGCTCGATAGCAGGGTGCTTGTAGTCAACGTGCCACATATTGTCTACAGTGAATGTAGGAGCGAGATACTTCTTACCCTTCTCATCCTTGCCAAAGTTTACATAAATGCTGCGGAATGGCTCTACGATGTAGATCTTCTTGCCTCTACGCAATGTGTAAGGGATAGACGAGTGGTTGGTAATCTGGAACTTGCGAGTTCCCTTCTCTGCGTTCTCCATTACAACGCGGCAATCGAGTGAAGCATTCAAAAGCTCAACAAGCCACTCCTCTGCACCAATTACATTACCTGCAACGTATGCGAGTGTGCGGTGCTTCAAAATAGCATCCTTAACATCCTTCTCGGTCAACTCCTTCGCAAGTACGAGAGTCATTGTGCGGAAGTGCTTTACAGGCATACGGGTGTACGATGAGATACCGTGAATGTCGGTGTCGGCAAACAAGGTGAGCTTCTCCTCGATGCAACGACGAACGATGTGAGGGTAGAAGGTTGAGCCGTTTACAACCTCTACACCATTAACCAAGCCCTCGCCATATACCTGCTCGTGGAATGTAGTCTTGTCGCTTGTGTCACGACGCCAAGCCGGGTGGTTGTGTACTACGATACCGCCCTGAGCCTTCACCTTGCGTAGTGCCTCGGCCATATCCTTGCTATAGAGATTATCGAAATTCTTGAGGAACAAGCAGTTGAAGTGACCGTGAGTCTTAGCGTTACGAGCCATCTCACAACCTCTTACGAGCAACATAGGGTAGCCGCTCTTCTCCATCTGCGCTGCAGCCTCGGCGTGAATAGCCTCGAAATCAATCTTTACGCTACCAACCTTGTTTGGTGAGAGGTATGGTGTAGCCTGGCCATCCTCGTTGTATGGAGCAGTCACCTTCAAGAACTTCTTTACACCAGAGTGATTCTCGTAGTGGTCGGTAATTGCGATTATGTCGAGTCCGTCCAACCACGCCTCGCTTACGCGTGCTCCCGGGGTAACTATTCCGTCCGAATAAGATGTGTGAACGTGGAAGTCTCCCTTGTAGATATTGAATCCCTTGACCTGTGGAAGGATAATCTCAGTTCTCTGAGCACCTCCGGTCTTGAGCATCCTTACTGAGTGTGGAATTGGTTTCTGTGCGCTGGCTCCAAAAATGAGTAAGCCGGCAAGAGCGAATGAAAGAATAAAACGTTTCATAATTTCTTATGTTATTAGGTTATTTGCTGATTTTGAGTTCTGTATTAAGGTTCTGATTGTCTACGTGCCACATATTCTTAACTACAAACTTTGGCGCTACAGGCTTCTTGTTGCGAGTACCTTTGAGTGTAATCATTGTAATCTGCAAAGCAGGAAGTTTGTACTCAACCTTGCTGCGCATAAGAGTAAAGGCGATTGACGAGTTGTTGGTAAGCGCATATGTGCGTGTACCTTTGCTATCCTCCGAAAGGAGCTGTACGGTAACAGCTGCATTGAAGAAGTCAGTCAAGAGGGCCTCCTCGCCGATAAGGTGACCACCGCAGTAGGCGAGTGTACGACGAGCCTTCAAAGCCTCCTTGATGTGCTTCTCGTTGTTCTCCTTGGCAAGGATGATTGTCATTGTGCGATAGATGCCATCCTCAAAGTAAGAAGTTGCAGTTGGGGTGTGCGAATCGGTACAACCCAACATAAACAACTTGTTGTCGATAGCGCGTTGCACGATTGGAGGGTAGAAGGTGCAACCGCTTGCAACCTCGATACCGTCGAACAGACCCTCGGCCATTGCTGCGGTCTCAAACTCTGTCATTGTGCACTCCGAACGACCAATTACAGGGTGGTTGTGAACAACCAAGCAACCCTGAGCCTTTGCGTTGCGCAATACCTGGAAGTGATCCTTGTCGTAAATTTTCTCAATATCTTTAACGAAGAATGCGTTGTAGTCGCTACCGGTAGCCTTCGTGCGGCTAATCTCGATTGCCTTAATAACGTGAATCGGATACTTCTTGGCTGCCTTCTCAGCCTCCTCGTACGAGACGTTGAAGTCGCTCATCACAGGATCATCATTCACAGGCACCTTAGCGCTGCCTGCATAGACATACTTGTGGGGTACGCCATCCTGGTTGTACTTGCGGAGGTGGTTGAGAATGGTCTTCTCGTAACGACGAACCTCGAGGTGATCGGTGATGGCTACGATATCAAGGCCATCCAACCAAGCCTCACGAACTCGCCAAGCTGGTGTTACCTGACCGTCCGAGTAGATTGTGTGGCAATGGAGATCCGCCTTGTAGCAGTTGTAGCCGTTTACCTTTGGAAGAATGATGTTCTTGCGAATCTCGTTAGCGGTGTAGAGGCGATTGCGCGATGGAACGGCCGCCTTCGACTGCACCATACCTGTAGAGGTGGCTGCAACGAGGATTATTAAAGCAATTACAATTCGTTTCATAGTGGTAATATAGCAGAGAAGCGCTACGCCAATGGCATAACACTTCTCTTTTGTTTCAATTATTTAAGATCCTTAGCCTTGATGCTAACCGAGTAGAACTTGCTATTTGGATGCTCATCGTCTGCAGTCCACAAGTTGAGAACTGTGAAGTTGAGATCCTTATCCTTAGCCACCTTGAAGGTGATGGTGTGGAATGGATTGAGCAATGCGCCCTCACCCTTGGCTGCACGACGAATGCGGAAAGGAATCGAGCACTTGTTTGTCAAAACTACAGTCTTCTCACCCTTTGACGATGTGTAGATGACGTCGATTGAAACAGCGTTGTGGAACAACTCACCAATGAGCTCCTCCGAACCCATTACATTGTCGTATGCGTAAGCGAGAGTTCTTCTCTTGTCGAATGCCTCGCGAATAGCCTTCATTGTGAGCTCCTTAGCAAGAACGAACGTACAAGTGCGGAAGTAACCACGACCATTGTAGATGTAAGCAGTTGTCGAGTGAGCGTCGGTACCTGCGCCAACGAAGAGCTTGCGCTCGAGGCAACGCTGGATGAGCTTCGGACCAAAGCTACCGCCATTTACAACCTCGACACCGTCAATCAACTTCTCATCGTAAACCTTCTGGTGGAACTCGCACATATCAACTGTTGTACGCTTCCATCCCGGGTGGTTGTGCATGACGAGGGCGCCCTGAGCCTTTGCATTGCGGATTGCCTGCTCAGGATCCGGATCGTAGATTGAGTTTGCATCCTCGATGAAGAGAGCATTGAAGTGACCAACCTTGTCAGGGTGGCGAGTTATCTCAACGCCTGGGATTGCGAGCATACCCAAACGCTCTGCAGGCTTCTTTGCCTCCTCGTATGGGATGTTCAAATCGGCAAGAATACCATCCTGGTCTGCAGGCTTGTGCGAGATAGTATAGTTCTTAGCTACAGGGAGCTCGCCCTTGTGGTAGCCGCGTGTTGCACGCAACATCTTCTGCTCGTATGGGCGATACTCAACGTGGTCAGTAATTGCGATGATGTCCAAACCGTCGTAGTAAGCCTCGGTTACGCGACCCTTAGCCGATACGTCACCGTCAGAGTAGAAGGTATGAACGTGCAAGTCTGCCTTGTAGATGTTGTAGCCATTGATCTGTGGCAAAATCATCTCAGCACGCTGAGGAACCTGCTTTGGCAAGTAACGCAAATCTGGGTTTTTCTGTGCGAAAAGTGGGGTAGCACCCATCACTAACGCAAGGATAATTGCAGAAATTCTTTTCATGGTTTTTAGTTTTGTTTGTTAGTTAATTTTATTAACAACAAAGGTATAAAAAAAATGCCCGAAAGCAAAAACTTTCAGGCACTTTTTTTAAGTATATCTTTCGACTACCAGTTCAAAATCTTGCGGAAGTCGTAAGCCACAGGATTAGCTACGTACTTCTTAGCAGCCTCGTAGTCCTCCTCAGTAACATAGTTCATGATGTTGTTGATCACCTGCTGGATCTTGTCAGACTCGATGTTTACGAGGCGTGGCGGAATCTTACCGGTAGTAGGATCCTGCAAATCCTTCAAGTAGAGTGGCGATACGAAACCGTCCTGCGAGATGTAAACCATACAGCCGGTCTTGCCCTCCGAGAAGAGCTTGTAAACGCCCATACCCAACTGCGAGCAGTATACCAAGTCGTATGCGATAGGAGTCTGGCAACGAACCTCGTAACCAATCTCTACCGGACGAGACTTAACCTTGATACCGAGCTCCTTAAGCTTCTTCTCCAACATCTCGTTAAAGATGTGAGCCTTCGATACCTTACCCAACTCTGGGTGACCGTGATCGTCGTATGTGAAGTGAACGCCCGACTTTGCAATCTCCTCATCCGAAAGAGCGTGGAATACACCCTCCGAAATCATTGCAACACCGTAATCAACGCCCATCAACTTACGCTTGATGATTGCCGATACAACCAAGTTAACGATCTTCTCAACTGTGATCTCAGTCTTGTTGAACATCTCAGGGATAACGATCATAGGGTAGTGGCAAGCCGAGCCAATACCGAATGCGAGGTGACCTGCAGAACGACCCATAGCTGCAACTACAAACCAGTTAGCCGAAGTGCGAGCGTCGTTGTATACTGCGCGACCGATAACGGTACCACCCTCCTTAGCTGACTGGTAACCAAATGTTGGAGTACCAGCTGGAAGTGGAAGGTCGTTGTCGATAGTCTTTGGAACGTGGATGTTAGCGATAGGATACTGCTTAGCCTCCAAGAACTTAGCGATACGGTTAGCTGTCGAAGCTGTATCATCACCACCTACGGTTACGAGCAACTTGATGTTGTTCTCGGTGAAGAACGAAAGATTGAAATCGTTCTCGAAGTTAGCGTCGGTTGGCTTGAAACGGCTCATAGTGAGGTACGAACCACCCTGGTTGAAGATGAAGTCAGCCTTGAAGAAATCGAGATCCTCGTAGCGTGGAGCCGGGTTGAACAAACCCGAATAACCGTGGTGCAAACCGATAACGCGGTAACCCTTAGCAAGGAAAGTCTTGGCAACGCTACCTACAACGGTATTCATACCTGGTGCAGGACCGCCACCTGTAAGAATTGCAATAGCTTCTTTCATAGTGTTTATTGTTTGTTTGAATTAAAAGTGCTCAAATTTCGCCCAAAGATACAAATAAAATTCAAAATGCGGAATCCAAAATTAAAAAAATATTGGAATTATATATTTTAGACTTGCTAACAACTCGCCCTTCCGAAGTAGCGTGGCAACTGTGCGAATCTACGTTATTTAAGATTAGAATAATTTGTTTTATCTTCCGTAATGGGTGCATTGATGGTGGAGATACCACAGAGCATCCCCACCGCACCGAGTATGCAAAGGCATACGATGCGGGTTGTTTTGGTCATAAAATGATAGGATTGGAAACCTACACGGGAATGCCCGTGTAGGTTAACATTAATTAATTTGCACTCTTGAATGAAATCTTATCGCTATATTGTTTCATTGAGGGGAATTTTAAGAAAAAGGTCCTTTCCTCAAAAATACCACTATCTTTAATATACTCTGAAACAACGGTCTCAACAAGGCATTTTGTGGCAATCTTACTTAAATCCTCTGGCAAACACTTTATGTATCTGCAAAGTCTTTCTGCCACTTCAGGTTCACAGTACAAAACCTGATATACTCGAGTACTAATTTCAGTAGAGTGTATTGTAAAACCTGATAGCCAGTAATGTATTAACTCAACATATTGCTCGTCAAAATAGAACGGAGCTTCTGACTTCAATGTCTTTAGCACAGCATCAGATATCTGAACCTCATTTAATATGACGTAGCTATTAAGTGTTCTATTAAGTTCGTGCGATAAATTATTGAGTTCTACCTCGCTATAACTTACTTGTTGCTCTTCAAAAGGTTTTGTTCTTTCGTAGATAGATTGAATGATGGCCTTATATCTCGTTTCCAAAATGGGGAATCTCACGAAAAAACCATCGAGATCATATCGATAATATGCACAATAGTGACCGAAAATGTGGAAACACAATTGTTCTTCTGCCTTTTTGCGCTTATCCTCCGACAATGAATCTATGTGTTTTATAGTTTCATCTAATTTTTGCGGATAAAATAAAAATATGCTATATAATTTAGCGGAAATACCTTCGCCATATTCTTCCGATCCATTGCAAAAGTAGTTGACAAGCAGAGTATAGTCATCTTCAGTGGTTAATATACTGCTATCAGGTGGTATATTAGCATCGCCTAACATTAACACCACGGCTAATGAGAGTTCACCTCCTTGCATAGTTTGGATATCTTGCTCGGGCTTATTAGGGTATTTGCTATTGTGAAATTCCATGTTAATGGTTCCAATAGTTACCATAGTGGAAAAAATCAAAGAAATAAGCATAATTGTAACTGCCTTTATACCAAACAATTTCTATAGGTTCAATTGTACCACCATTTCTTACATATTCAGATTTAATCTCATCTAAATATAAGGTTCTATTGCAACAAGCAAATCTCTATCGTCCAATTCTATTATCCTTTCTATCGGTGTGTGCCCATATTTATTAACATTATGAAGGTCTGCACCATTTTTAAGTAACTCAATCACATTGTCATAGTAATAGCATTTATCACCTCGAAGCATAGATATAGCATACCATAACGCATTATTATTATGTTGGTAATCAACTATATGTGGATTGGCTCCATTCTCAAGCAATAAACGGGTATACTCAACAGGTCGTTGCTTAAATATGGATAGAATAAGCGCAGTCCATCCTGCACTATTCTTATAGTTAATATTAACACCTCGCTTGATCAAATCTTCTGCCGCTTCATAATGTCCGTTAGAAACTGCAAGTTGCAAAAGATTAAAAGATGAATCCGCTTCTACGCAATTAATGTCATCAACTGTATCAATCATCTGAAAATAAGCCTCGTTTGATCCAAAGTAGCCGAGTGCCTGAAAAATATCATTAATTGTTGCCATATTATTAAATTATTATCGTTGTTCAAATTTGTGACTTCTGTTAGAATATATAGAAAGCTATTTACCACAGCCATCTATCACAATACACAATAGCGTTGTCCTTGATAACAATGCGAATAAAATTAATAGTATACCCATTAACCAACTCTCCAAAATATTTGAACATCATATTATCATCCCAGCATCTGTACCTCAACATTTCCCACTCATAAGAACCTGGCAATGCATCAGGATTTATAGAATCTTTTTCTAATCTCTCTTGTGCGTTCTTATAAATCCTACGTATTAGCTTTTTTCGTTTTAGGTCATATATTCCCTTCTTGGTTTTAATCGTCATAAAATAGTGCTCTCTATAATCGCAACATCCATTCCAGGTATCTGGATAAGATTCCTCGATATATATTGTATCGCGACTATAATTTATTAAATCCTTTTTATCAACAAGCTTGGCAAATGCCTCCCAATGTGTTCGATAGTGATCACTAAATTTGAGATAGATAAGAGGATGATACGTCGTTTTTACTGTAGTTTTTCCAGTATTATCATCTGCTGCAATATAATTGCTACGATAATCGTTAGTGTTAATATTATTAATAATATCAAGACAACTATAGACTTCGCTAGATGAAGTTTGCTGGGGTTTAGCAGTCACGTCATTACTATACTGGATAGTTTGAGATTCTGCTGAATTAGTAGTTAAAGCAATCATTAAAACATGAAGAAATATTATCATTGGTATCTTTTTCATGGTAGATATATTATAAGGGAGAATGGTAAAGCCGACGCTAAAAAAAACTAATGACTCATTACTCGCTACTTACTGTTTAGAACAGTTCTATTTGCGGGTTGTGGTAGATGTTTTTGATTTTTAGGAGACCTTTGACGGCGCGGTTGATGGTGTAGGCGGTGCCGCCCTTTTCGCCAGTGAAGTAGGCAATAACGGCAGTGGAGTGGTCTACAAGGTAGTTGTTGCGTACAGCGTAGACCTCCGATGAGTATTTCGGTGCGAGGGTTACGACGTCGTCTGCTGCAGCGATAATGGTATTGTAGCGCTGGCGCCACTCCGTAGGGAAACGATTTTGCATACCCTCAAAAGGAACGACCGCTACAACCTTCAAACCTGCCAATTCGCGTCGCAAATCCAAAGCCACCTCAGCCGCCTTGATATCGAAGCCTATAGCCATACCACACAAGAAGTTACGATAGCCCTCGGAATACAACTCCCTAATCGCAATCTCGAGCTCGTGATTGCGGCTGCTGTTGTAGGTTCGATGACCCGTAAAGCAAGCAGTTATATTTGTGTCGTAGCAACTCATTAGCGCTGTTTGATGCACAAATATAGGAAAAAGGATGCAATTTTGGCAAAGTTTTCTTATATTTGCGTAAAATTAAACCTAAACAACAAGTTAACAATGAGAAGATTTCTTTTGATCGTTGCCTCGGCTGCTATGTTTGTAGCCACAGCAACTGCACAGGTTGTTCAGCAGCCTGTAGTTTACAAGACCGGTACCGGTATCCGTCTCTACGACAGAACCGTACCTCGTACCGAGATTATTTTGCCTAAGATTAAGGGTTACACCCTCTACAAAGGTGACTTCCACGTTCACACCATCTACTCGGATGGCGACGTGACTCCGCGTGAGCGTATGCGTGAGGCATGGTATGATGGCCTGGATGTAATCGCCATCACCGACCACCTCGAGATTCGTACCTACGAGAAGTTTATGCTTAAGGCCCTACAGCCATATAGCAAGGATGGCGAGCCGTTCGTATATCAAAATGCCGGTGCAGGAAATAAGAAGAATCAGGATGCGCCTATGATGTCTAACCTCAATGCAGGTTACGAGGAGGCTCTCCAATATGTTGAGCGTGAGCAGATTCCGGTTCTTCCAATCCGCGCAACCGAGATTTGGCGTAGACCAAGCGAGGTGGGTGAGTTCAACGCTCTCTTCTTGCAGGATATCAACGCTATTTGCGATAAGGATTTGTTCGAGTGCTTCCGTCGCGTGAAGGAGCAGGGTGGTATCCTCATCCACAACCATCCGGGCTGGAGCCGCAAGACTATGGAGAAGAGCGAGGTGCAGGTTCGTGCTTATAGCGAGGGTTGGATTACAGGTGTTGAGTGTGTAAATGCTACCACTCTCTATCCTACAATTATCGACCGTTGTATCGATGAGAAACTCACAATGTTTGCGAATACCGACGTTCACCGTCCATCTTCGCAGGTGTGGGCACGTGGTTGCGGTATCTTCCGTACAATGACCTTCATTATGGCAAAGGAGTGTACCGAGAAGGCTATAAAGGATGCGATCTTGAAGCGTCGCACAATCGCGTACTCGGCAAATAACCTTATCGGTGAGAAGATGTGGCTCGACGAGTTCCTTAACGCAGCTGTCACTTGCGAGCTCCTCGAGGTAAATGAGAAGAAGGGTGTTCGAGTATTCCAGCTCACTAACACTTGCTCGATTCCGTTCCTTCTCCGTCGTGGCACAGCGCTCTATACGCTCAATCCGTTCCAGTCGCTCCGCGTTAGCATCAGCCGCAACAAGGAGACAGGTGAGTACTACGAGCCTGAGTTCCAGGTTGATAATATGTGGTCAACCGGCGATAAGCATCCAAGATTGACCCTCAAGATCGACAAATAGTCGGGTAGGGTATACAAAAATAAGGAGCACTTCTCGGTGCTCCTTATTTTTTGCTGTATAGGGGTTTAGCAACCCAACTCCTTGCGCAACTTGCTCAAAAGACCGAGCGGTGCTGCGGTCGAGATATTCTGCATTGTAGCGATGTGCTTCAATGTCGAAACCTCATCCTTCAAGCGTGCGATAGTAGGCTCCATAAAGCGGAAAGAACGCGAAATCTGACCGCCAAAGAGCAGACACTCGATATTCAACTCAGAGAGCAATGGCTTAAGTTCAGTGGCCAAGATATCGCCTACATTCTCGAATGCCTTGAGTGCATCAGCGTTGCCCTCGCCACACATACCGCCAATCATCGCTACGGTCAAGTTCTCAGGGTTAGCCTCGCCACGAACCTCTGCGTATGCACGCAAGAAACCTCGCTTAGAAGCGTAGTCCTCGAGTACGCCCTCACGATATGGACGGTTGTAAATCGATACCGAAGGTGATCCCATGGCCGAGTACTGAATCTCACCATTAGCAGTGTGTGAGAATCCGAGACCTGTACCAAGTGTCACAATAGCAACATTGTTGTAGCCCTGCGCTGCACCGAAGTTCAACTCGCCAAGTACGGCTGCTGTTACGTCGTGCATAAAGACAACGGGCATATCTGCGCCAATCTCAGGCAACGAGTGGAAGAACTCCTTCACAGAGAGCTTCTCCAATGCTGCGAACTTGTGAGTCATATACGAGATGCCGGTATTGTAGTCGAATGGGCCGGGGAAGGCAATGCCCACACCAGCAAGCACATATCCGTTATACTCAGCGATGGCCTTTCCGTTGGCAACAACCGTAGCGAACGACTGCTCAATCTCCTCGCGTGTTCCGTCTGAGTTGATTGGCACCGATGTCTCGGTATTAGGTAGCAACTCCCCTTCGAGAGTTGCTACCACCGATTTAACGAATGTACCTCCTACGTCAAGCAGGAGAAAACATCTGCTATTCATTCTCAAATCCCTCCTTAAGGGTTGTCTTGTGTACGCAGATTGGCTCCAAGCCGAGGTTCTCAACCACGAACTCGCCCATAGCTGCAGGAACAACGGTCATATCCATAAACTCAGCGTCGAAGTAGTACTCAGGGTTAGCCTTCGAACGGATACGGATCTTGTCACCATCAACCAATGTCAATACTACGAACTTACCGTTAGTGTTATCCTCGATTGACTTCTCGAACTCCAAACGACGCAACGAGAAGTACAACTCCTCGCACTCACCTACGATATACTCTGCCCAATCAGCACCCTTACGTACGAGGCGTGGCTCGTGAACGATAGTGCCATGGATAGCGCTTGTACGACGGCTGAAGTCGAGCACGCGCTCACCGTGCCAAGTGTGAATTGGACGTGGCTTACCATCGAGGTCAGGACGGAGGTAGTCGTACAACTTGTATGTGTAAGAACCGATAGTCAAGCTACCAATCTCCAAGATAACCTGGTTACGACCCGAAGAGTGGATAGTACCTGCAGGGAGCATAACCTGCAAACCTGGCTTAGACTCCTCGTAGTTAACGTACTTCATGTAGTCAACCTCCTTGTACTCCTTGTCAGCAGCCTTGATATCCTTGATGAACTGCTCCTGATCTGCATCGTCGTTGAAGCCGATGAAGGTCTTTGCACCGTGACCTGTAACAACTACGTAGTAGCTCTCATCCTGACGACCGAGCTCATCGAAGTTCTCCTGGTTGTACTGTGCGCCAGAGTGGCACTGGATTGACATATTACCTGTTGAGTGGTAAGTATCGTCGTAGTTGAAGCGAACTGGGAAGTACAAGCCGAACTTCTTGATTGACTCGGCACCGCACATATTTACACCCTCAGCCTGAACGAACGAGTTGAATGGGAACTCCAACTTCTCGCCGTCAGCCTCGATTACGATACTAACCTCCATTGGGATGAGGTCGAATACCCAAGCACAGTTACGCATCTCCTTAGGGAGGTTACGCAACTTCTTAACGTATGAACCACCCCATACGCCCTCCAAGTATACTGGCTTACAACGGAATGGATACTTAACCATAGTAGCGAGGATGTCGTTCAAAGCCTCAGCAGGAATCAACTGCATAGCGTTGATATTGTCGTTACCAACATACCAGTCAATCTCACGCTTCGAGAGTAACTCACCACGCAAAGTAACAGCCATCTCGAAGTCGAAGTAGTAGCAACGACGGATGATCTGGTTTGTAGGCTGTGGCTTCGACTGACCGAGGTTGATGTAACCACCGCGACGAATACGGAGGATAGACTCCTTTGGAGTAACGTCGAAGAAGAACTTCGAATCGTACAACGAGCGCAACTCCTCAACGAGAACACCTGCACCGTATACGATAACTACCTTGCCCTTCTCGGCTACGCCCTTCCACTCAGCAACCTGCTGCTTGTAAGCCTCCAACTTAGCAGGGTCAAATACGCCCTTGTAACCTCCGTGGTAGATGCGACCGTAGAGGAGGGTAGGGTCCTTCTCGCGATCCCAGCACAACTGTGGGTCGATCATTGCGTTGATCTCCTCCTCGCTCTTGAGTACCTGAGCGAAGTTGTACTGCTCAACCTCTACACCGCGAAGCTTCAACTGCTGGGTGAGCAAGTTCAAGAGGCGGGTGAAGTCGGTGGTGGTGTAACCCTCCCAACCGAGAACGATGTTCTTCTGTGGCTCAGCAGCCAACTCTGCAGCCAACTCTGTAGCGAGGCGAACTGCAGCCTTCAATGTGCCGACAGTTACAGCGGCCTTTGTCTTTGTTTCGAGTACCGGACGGTTGATGGCGCGTGGGTCATCAAACGGGTACGGGTTATACATAAAACTCATAATCCTTTTTTATTTAAGTTAAACTAATTTGTGTCCAATATTATCGGATGTCGTGGAATTCGATGCCCATCATCTCGCAAAGGAGGGCCAACTCCTCGCGGTAGTCGCCGTCAACAACTGCAAAGTGCTGTGTGGTGCCAACCTTGAGAATCTCCTCGAAGAGACGCTTTACAGGTACCTCAGGACGGAAGATAGTGTGTGAGTATGTAGCCAAGATGTGCTCACCTGGCAACGACTCAACCATTGTGCATACCATCTTATACTTGCCGTCGCACTCAACCAACTGAGCCATAGTCTTCCAGCCTGTCGAGAAGCGATACCAAGCGAATGGTGCACCTGCGTGCTTCCACTTACTCTTTGCGAATCGAACGTCGCGAGCAATGATTACATTGTTCTGCCACTCTGGGTCGTTATGGTCATTTGGACCAGCGTGACCACCGGCAAATGTACCGAACTCGTTCTCGATGTGGAACGGCTCAACAAAGTTTACATGCTTGCCCGAGAGCAACTTTAATATATAGGTCATAATACCTGCTCCCATATCTGCCTCAGGTACGAGTACCGATGTGTTCTCGTTAAACCATGGGTGATAGAATCCTGCACGGAGACCAACCAAGCGGAACATTGCGGTGTCGATATCGTTGAATACCATGATATCGATATCCGAAGCCTCTGCCATATCCTTCAAACCGATTGATGCTGCCACCGAAGCCTCGAACTTATCGTAAGCCACGTCGTCCATCATCTTATAGTCGGTAGTCAACTTGTCGCAGTAGCCCTTCAACTCCTCGGCTGGAATTGCCTCAATAGCGTTTCCGTAGTCCGAATATGCGAGGAAACGAATCTCAGGACCGAGCTTTGTGAAGAGGCAGTAAGGATCCAAATATGTAGACCACATAGCCTCGTTGTAAGCGGCCAAGAGACCGAGAGTCGAGTTGCGCAAGATTGCACGAACGCGAGCTGCAGCAGCATACTTTTTGATCTGCTCATTAACCTCGTCGCGTGAGCCCATTACAACCTTGACATTCTTGCGAGGTACACGCTGGATAGAGCCCGAACCCTCCAACGAGCCTACGAGAGTACCCGAGCAGAGGTATTCGATGAAGTCATCCTCCTCCAATGTGTCGTAGAATGCCATCTTCTCCTTTGCAACATTTACGAAAATCATCGGAATCTCAGGCATATCGCGCAAGAAGCGAATCCACGCGAAATCCTCAGACCAAGAGAGGAACTCGGCGATTACGAAGTCTACCTTCTCGTTGTAGAAGAGGTTCATTGCCTTCTCTGCATCCTCGCGAGTGTAGACAATACCCGGGAATGAGATGTCGAGGAATGAAAGACGCTCCTGAATATCCTTGATTGCAATCTCCTTACGATCTCCATAGGTGCCATGCTTGCAACCTACTCCGAGATCCTTGAAACGTGGCGATGCTACGAGCAACAAACCCGCTTTCGCCTTTCTGGTTTTTTCGCTATTTTTCATTTTGCTGAAGTTTTAAGATGTCACGTTTGTAGAATACTTTACCACCTACAATCATAATCAAGCCGCATACTGCCCAGATTGCAGCGAGGATGGTGAAGCCGAGTGAAAGACCCGAAGCCTCCTTGATAAGACCGAGGATGTATGGAGCCAATGCACCTGTTCCGAAACCGATCATAATCATTACGCCCGATGACGAAGAGTGGTACTTGGCAGGGATTACGTCGTAGAGTACAACGTATGTGTTAGCATCGAAGAATGCACGTGCAAAACCGAAGATTGCAAGCGCTCCGAATACAATCATTGTCGAAGTAGAGTGGCCCATGTAGTAGATACAAGGAGCTGCGGTGATAAGACCGAGACCCTGCATTGCTGTACGCCAAGCCGGCTTGCCCTTTGCGCCTACGATGTCAGACAACTTACCCGCGATAAGTACTCCGAAGAATGCTGCAAGGTGAGTGTAGAACATCGAGTGGAAACCTGCGTCGGCAGAGTTCATGTTGAACGGAGCCTCCTGCAAGTATGTAGGCATCCAAGTGAGGTAACCTGTCAAAACAAAGATAAGACCCGCGAAGCCGATTGTTACAACCGCAGCAGTAGGGGTGCGGAAGATAACGGTGAAGCCATCTACCAAGTCGTGCAAAAGGTTTGACTTGCCCTTTGTTGCACGCTCAGCGCTAACATCGCGCTTATCCTTCAAGCGAATCATCATAATAGCACCGTGGATGATACCTACAGCACCGAATACGATAAACGCATACTGCCAGCCCCACATATCGGCAATCTTACCAGCCAAGAATCCGCTGGCGATAACGCCGATATAGTAAGCGGTCTGAACGATAGACATCGCAGTCGAACGGGTCTTGGTGTGATACTCCGAGAGAAGAGCATTGTAGTTAGGACCGAACAACGCCTCGCCACCACCTGTTGCAACCGAGCGAAGGATGATGAGCGAAACGAGACCTGTAGCCCAGCCGGTGAACATTGTAGCAACGCTCCAGAAGAGGATACAGAGAGTCAAAATCCACTTGCGGCTATAACGGTCGCCGAGGATACCTCCGAGTGGCACGAGTACTGCATAGAAGAGGTTGAATGCAGTGGCAATGAGTCCCATGTCGCTGTCGGTAAGTCCGAGTCCGTCGCGAATCTGTGGGAGAACCACATTAAATACTTGACGGTCTGCCTGGTTCAAAAAGTAGGCAACCCAAATCAACGCTGTTACCTCCCATTTAGACGGAAGTAATCGCTTTTTTTCTACGGTTAGATTCATTTTTAGGAAATTTATTTATAATTTTGTAAATGCAATTTGCAGCTATTAGGTGCACTGTGGTGCAAATATAGCAAAAAAGTTTGAAATAGATATAATTTTTCTTAGAAAAAATCGATGTTTAATATAGACGTAAACGGACATATCCCAATCTATAAACAGCTTATTGCTGAGATTGAGCGCTCGATTGATAGTGGAGTGTTGAAAGAGGGTGATTGCCTGCCTTCGATGAACGAACTCTCTTCGACTCTTGATATCTCGAAGGAGACCGTCAAAAAGGTCTACTCGATACTTCGTGAGCGAGGATTGATCGAGTCGTTGCACGGTAAGGGATTCTTTGTAACAGCGTGGCGCGAGAGTAGAAAATTGAGAATATTTATGCTCTTCGATCGACTCAGTCAGTATAAGCAGACGCTCTACGATGCCTTTATCTCTAAAATAGGCGATAAGGCTGAGGTGACTATGTATGTCTATAATCAGAGTGTTGACACCTTTGAAGAGTTTATCTCGCAGACTATCGATAAATACGATTACTATATTATTACTCCTCACTTTGCGCTCGATCCAACAACTCAGGCTCGTGCGCTCAAGTCGTTGAAGCGCATCCCGAATCGCAAACTTATCATCTTGGATAATTGGCCACGTTCGCTTCAGGGGCAGTATGGAGTGGTATATCAAGATATGTCGAACGATATCTACGACGGCTTGAAGGAGGCATTGGCCGATTTGCGCCGATATAGTAAGCTTCACGTCGTGACCCTTCCGACAAGTCTCTATGGCTCACTCATTATGGTAGGAGTCGATAGATTTTGCAATGACTACGGCTTGGATGTTGAGTATCACTACGAGATAACCCCTGATATGATGCAGCGCGGAGGAGTATATCTCCTTCTCAATGGCCAACTCGGTTTGGGCTTGGTCGAGGCTGCGCGTATGGCAAAAAGTCAGGGTTTGGAGGTCGGCAAAGATATCGGCATCATCTCCTACAACGACTCGTATCTGAGCGAGGTGATTCTTGGCGGATTGACTACCGTTTCGACCGACTTTGCGCAGATGGGACGCCTTGCGGCAGAGATGGTGCTCTCGCACAACTTGCGTAAGGTTAAGTGTGATTTCAAATTTACAAGACGCAATACTTTATAGACGTATGATTGAGGTAAAAGAGTGGGGTACAGCGCCTTCGGGTGAGCAGATTCAGCAATATGTTTTGCGCAACGAGTGCGGAACGGAGGTAAGACTGACAAACGTCGGTGCATCGATTTGTGGTGTCAGATTTGCTGATAAAAATGGCAATTTTGACGAGGTGCTTTTGGGCTATGCCAAGGGTGAGGATTATATCGGTGACACAGCCACTTGCGGTAAGACGGTAGGTCGTGTAGCCAATAGAATCAAACTCGGCCATTTGGAGGTCGAAGGCAAGGTCTATCAACTTGAAATCAATAACTTGGCCAACCACCTCCACGGTGGAACTGGAGGTTACGCAAACCTTGTATGGCAGTCGAAAATCGAGGGTGATAGCGTGATTTTTATGCTCCATTCGCCAGACGGAGACCAGAACTATCCGAGCGCTGTCGATGTTGTTGTCGAGTATAAACTTACCAGAGATAACGAACTGATTTTCACCTACGATGCTGATAGCGATGGCACGACGCCTTTTATGCTGACCAACCACGCTTATTGGAATCTTTCGGGCGAAAATTCGGGCGATATTCTCGATCACGAATTAAAACTCCACTCGTCGAAATCTTTGGAGATGACAATCGACCATATTCCTACTGGTGAGATTCTCGATATAGTCGGTTCTCCGCTTGATTTTACCTCGTGGAGACGATTTGGCGACGATATTGCGGCAGAGTATCAGATGATTGATAAAAAGGGCGGTTATGGTCACTATTTCCCACGCGATAACTGGCGCAAGGGAGAACTCCAAGAGGTCGGAGTTTTGAGAGATAAGAAGAGCGGACGAGCAGTGCGTTTTCTCTCTACGCAAGCGGGATGTATGGTCTATACTGGCAATAAACTCTCGATTAACTGTCCCGAGACTATTTCGGGAGGTCGCTATGCTAACTATGCAGGTGTAGCTATTGAGTGTCAGGGGTTTGTGGATGCGGTAAATAATCCTCATTTCCCATCAATTATGCTCCACAAGGGCGAGCATTACTACGAGAAGACAATCTATAAATTCGAGCAGATTTAGTACCTTTTCGAATATATAAAAATCCCCTGCTATTACCTTTAGCAGGGGATTTTTTGTGGTATGAGCTGTTTAGTACTGCTCCTTCTCGTTAGGGAACTCGCACGACTTCACATCCTCCACATAGTGCGAAATAGCCTCGCTCATAATTGTGTGAAGGTCGGCATAACGACGCAAGAAACGAGGTGAGAATCCCTTGTTGATACCGAGCATATCGTGTACAACCAAAACCTGACCATCGGTTGCGCAACCTGCGCCAATACCGATTGTTGGAATTGACAACTCCTTCGATACGCGTGCTGCGAGTGCTGCAGGAATCTTCTCCAATACGATGGCGAAGCAACCTGCCTCCTCCAACAACTTGGCGTCGCGTACCAACTTCTCAGCCTCAGCCTCCTCCTTAGCGCGAACGCTATATGTACCGAACTTATGGATAGACTGCGGTGTGAGTCCGAGGTGTCCCATAACCGGAATGCCCGCTGCCAAGATTCGCTTCACAGAGTCGAGAATCTCCTCGCCACCCTCCATCTTCACAGAGTCGGCACCGGTCTCCTTCATAATGCGAATAGCCGAGTCGAGTGCTGCTTGCGAGTCGCTCTGGTATGTTCCGAATGGCATATCACATACAACCAATGCACGCTCCACGGCACGTACAACCGACGATGCGTGGTAGATCATCTGGTCGAGTGTGATAGGTAGGGTAGTCTCCCATCCCGCCATTACATTTGCTGCCGAGTCGCCTACGAGGATGACATCCACGCCCGCCTTGTCGACAATCTTTGCCATCGAATAGTCGTAGGATGTGAGCATCGAAATCTTCTCGCCCCTATCCTTCATCTCTTTGAGTCGCAGTGTGGTCACTGCTCTTACTTTGCTTTCAACTGACATAACCTAACAGATTAAACGTGGCGCAAAATCTCGTCAAGACCGTTGAAGTGGTTCTTGTAGTCCTCCAACGAGCGAGTGATTACTTCGTAGGCCTCCTCGCGACCAAAGACGTGGGTGATCTCGACCTTCTTCTGTGATTCAGAGTCCGGCATATCCTTGTAGGTGAGGAAGTAGTGCTTCAGGCGGTTGATAATACCCTTTGGCAACTCCGAGATGTCGTTATAGCCACTGTAGGTCACGTCGTGGCGCAATACTGCGATAATCTTGTCGTCGGCCTCGTTGCCATCCAACATACGGAATCCGCCGATTGGCTTTACGCTTACAATGATGTCACCGTGTGCGATGTCACGCTCGGTCAAAACGCAGATGTCGAGTGGATCGCCATCACCAACAATCTCGGTGCGTCCGCTCTGCTGCATACAATACTGTGCAACGCTCTCGCCACAGAAGCTCTGCGGAACAAAGCCATAGAGGGCGGGTATGACATTCGAGTACTTTTGTGGTCGGTCAATCTTGAGATAACCGCTCACCTTGTCGAGCTCGTACTTTACGGTGTCGGTTGGGACAATCTCGATAAATGCGGTGATCACCTCGGGGGCCTTTTCGCCCACCTCGATACCGTGCCAAGGATGCGACTTGTAGCGCAATCCCATCAATCTTGCAATAGGGTCATTAATTTTGTTTCCCATAATTATCTGTTTTGTTAACTACTTAATCTTTGTTACTTTGTTTGGTTTTAGCACTGCTGCGTGTGCCGCCTTTTGTGCTGCCAAAGCCTCCTCTTTGGTAATAGTAGCAGGGTGGTAGCTATTGCCAACAACCGACTTGCCGAGCAATACCTCGCACATTGTGCAAGCACCGAGATAGCGACCTAAGCGCTTGTCGAGGTGGAAACCATCGCGGGTGAGGGTGTCGCCAAAGTAGGTACGGCCATTCTGGATGG
>JAZLCQ010000047.1:0-15482 GCA_045614285.1 Alistipes sp. | reverse complement strand
TGTGGCATAGTTGTCTGCAGTCGGCAATTGTTGCTGTCGCAATCTTTTGTTTTTGTCAGATGATTGTCTTTGAAAATGGATTTTCAGTCATCATCTGACAAATTCAAACAATCTACGATTGCAATTGCCTTCTTCCGCTCTGCTCAAACCTGCTGCGACCGTTCGAATCCCTAATAGTCTCTAATAACCCCGCAAAAAAAGCTATCGGTTTGGGCGATAGCTTTTTGTGAGTTAGAATTTTGCGGATATGAGTCGTTGTTTTTTGCGGAGGTAGTCGATGAAGTCGGGCGAGTCGATGACCTCGATATCTTCTGCCAAACCCAGCACAAAGCGGCCGATACCCGCATAGTTGCAGACCTGGGTGTCGAAGTGCCAGTGAGTCTCATCTATTTGTGTCAAGTCGCGTTCGGCAAGTGGGTACTCCTCCAATAAAAGGTTGTGCGACATCACGCCCAAACGCAGTTGCACGCGGTACTGCTCGAAGCCCATATTGCGGAAGATGTCGATATAGCCGCACTTGTGCTCGGCCTTGTGCTGCCACTCCGTATCAAGCACCTCGACCTCTCCGATACGTGCCGTATTGAAAAGTTTGGTTTTACCGTCCGAGGTGTCGTAGCACCAAATCTGTACATAGTTGGTAGTGAACTCGATAGGCTCGACCAAGCGGTCGCGCTTTGTTCCTGCGTGCGACGATGAGTAGTCGTGTAAAACAGCCTGTTTATGCTCCTCGATAGCCTCGATTATGTGGTTAACATTCTCTGCATTTTTGCCCTTCACGATACTGTTTGCGAGCGATGTGCAGTTGTAGACCGATGAGAGTTTTCGACGCAGATTCTGCTTCAGGGCATTGGTGTCGTCCAGCGCTCCGATAAGCTGATTCACGATGTGCGCCTCCTCATCCGTGAAGTGGATGAGCTGCGAAATATCCTTGAAATATGGACTCTCCTTGCCCAAGCGGTAGACTCCGCCCTCCTCCTTATGCACGACAAAGCCCACCTCCTTGAAGGTGTCGATGTAGCGATATATCGAGCGGTATGAGGTGTCGAGTCGCTCCGCCAACTGCTCCACAGTGTAGCGGTTGCCACTCGTCATCATCTTCATCAAGCGCAGTACACGTTCAATCTTGGGCTGATCCATACTCTTTAAAATTCAAAATGCAGAATTCAAAATGCAGACTGCAGAATTGGGAGTGCAAAATTTAGAAATTACTACTTTTTGTTCTTCTTCTCAGGCTTCTGCATTGACTTCATATACTTCGCCTTGCCGAGGTTGAAGCCCACACCCACGTAGACGTTTGCCGAGGTCATATACTGCGGAATCGGAATTCTCTGGTTGTAGACCGCAAAGCGGGTGTCGATATAGTCGGCACCGAGGAAGATGTGGAATCCTGTAGGGTGGATATTCAAAGCCCATCCGAGTACGCCCGGCTGATTTCCGTTGAGGAAGGTGTGGCTGAACGATGTCGAGAGCCAGCGTCCGATGCGGAAGTTAACCGATGCAGTGAGCTCGGTGCGAGTGAATGTCTGGCAGAACTCGGTGTGCGAGAGCAGTCCGAATGCGATGTAGTTCTTCAAGATGTTATACTCGATACCCGCATTGAGCGATGCGCTGAGACGAGTTCTGTACTGACCCTGCGAAGGTGTGGTTCCGACGTCGAAGCTGTAGTCGAGCTTAGGCTCGCCGGTATTGAGGTCGATGCCTTCATACGAGACACTTGCACTGCCCTCGCCATTGATGGTCGAGGCGCCGTTCCACTGGATGAAGCCGAGGTCATTTGCACCCACCGAGATCTTGAGGTGGTCGTCCAATAGTCTGAACTCGAATCCGAGGTCGAGCGCTACGCCCCAGCTCTTAAAGCCGCCCATCATCTTCGAGATGTCGCTGTGGAAGAGCTCCTCAAATGCGCCTCCAGGGGTGTATGCACCATTGAATGCGAGGCAGTTGCCTCGAGCCTTGCCGAGCACCTCAGCGGTTACGACATTCTCGTTGATGTCGAGATACATCTTGTCCATTGTCATCGAAAGGTCGGCCAAGCCAATCAAACCCTTAGCGCGGAAACCGAAGGTCATAAAATCCTTAATCGGAATGGCGAAACCGAGTGCAGCCTCCATATATTCACGATTCGAAATGGCTGTATTGCCAAGGTCGTAATAACCATTCGAGAGGTTCTTTATTGCTGCAAACATATCCTTCGAGAGTGATATCTCGCTCTGCGAGCGTAAGTTCAGGCCGAATGACCAGAAAATCTTCTTGGTGTGAGCACCGAAGCCGATGATTGAGGTGTTGAGGTTGAAGCTCAACTTACCCTGGTTGCTCAGGTTGCTGAGGAACTCGTTTGCGGTGACGTTGCTATTCATAAACGAGTAGAGCTGGCCATCCTTCTTGAACATAAAGTTGTTCACAGAGAAGTAGTTGTTGCCAAAGTCTACGCCCAAACCTCCGATTGCCGGAATCTTGATGTAACCGCGTGTAGGGGCGAGGGCGGCATTCATATCGGTACGGAAGTATGAACCCTCCATAAAGTATGAGGTGCGCATCTCTGCCGAGGCTGTGTAGAGACCTGCAAAGATGGCCACAATTGCGAAGATAAATTTATTGCATTTCATAATCTAAACTACTCTTCTGTTGTACCATTCAAAAATTCAAAGATGTCTATTGTGACGCCATCGCGCAGGCGAAGCTTGAGCTTACCGTCGATAAACTGCGAGCTCTTGAGTGCGCTCTTGTCGGCTACATTGTAGAGCGAGAACTTGAAGCGCACACCGTCGGCATTGCGCAAGCCCTCGAGTGAGTGGCTGTCGCCGAGGTTGAAGTCGATGTCAATCTTCGACACGCTCTTTTCGCCGCACTCAGCCTCGTTGGTGTAGCCCTTAATCACGCTGTTGTTGAGGTTGAGACAAGCGTCGATATTCTCGGTTGTACCGTTTGCATTTATCAGCTCGGCCGAGAGTACGATGTTGAATGGAATTGTAGTTCCAATCTCGGCAATGAGACCTACGTCGCCAACCTTCAAGCCGTTGGTGACATCTGCTAACTCGGCGAAGGTCTCACCTAAGCCACCGATGCTGCTCTCGTATGAGATGTCGGTTGTGCCGTAGAACTCCAATGGTAGAACTACCGAGTACTGGTACTCGATATTGTAGCCATTTTTAGCCTCGAGGAGGTCGATGGTGCGAATGTCGTTCTTGTCGGTCTCGACCTTCATACTTACGGCAATCTTTGAAGGAATGCCACCCTCGAGAAGACTCGAGAGATCGTCAACTGCGAGGAATGTCACACCCTCTACGCCCTCGTACTTCGCTGCGTTGCGAGGTGTCGAGAGTACGATGTGGGTTGCGCCACTACCTGCGATATTGATGGTTGGGATGTCGAGTGTCGACTTCACGTTGCCATTGCTGTCGAGTGTCTTGACCAAGATGTCGCCGCTAAGCGGAATATTTGTAGGGTTATCCTTCAACTTGATGTCGAGGATAGGGTTGATGCTCAAGTTGTTGATATCTACGCCCAACTGCGAGAAGTCGCCCAAATCGACAAACATCTCCTCGGGTGCAATCGAGAGGTTGATGCCGCCCGTAAAGGTGCGAACCTCGATGTCGTCGATGTTGACATCGATATCAATCTTTGCAGTATCGAGCTTCGAGAGGTCGATATTCTGACCCTCCTTAATCTTTACGCTACCTGTTACAGGGAAGCTCTGGTTGAGGCTAATCTTACCATCCTTAATCTCAGGGATGTTCTCCAAAGCTTCGAATGCCACCTCCTTTGCAAGTGGAGCCTCATTTGGACGCCAAGCCTCCTTGATGGTGAGGATGTAGTCGCCATTGTCGCTCTTCTTGATGATGCCACTTGCGAGTGAGCTTGGTGCAGGACGGAGCAACTTACCGAGATTGATGGCTACATCAACCTCCAACTCATCAACCGGGAATGCCGAGCTGCTTGCGAGGTTGAAGGCGATCTTCACAGGCTCGCCATTACCATTTGCCTTACCAATCTCAATCTCCTTGATCGAGGCAATCATATCGGGCACTTCGATGCTCTGCGAGATAGATGGGATGTTGCTGCCGAGGTTGAGGTCGTAGACCTGGTCGCCACTCCAAGTCACCTTGGTGTTCTCGGTGTCGAGTGTGAGCTGAGTGTCGGCGATATTTACCGAGACTACGAGTTTCTCCTGTGGCGGTGTGAGTGACGATACAAGAACTGAGAGTCCATCCATCTCGTGCAGGTCAATAGCTGCAGTGATATCCGCATTAATCAAGAGCTGACCATTCTCCTGCTTGATGCCGTTGGCCTTGCAGTCGATGTAGTTGAGCTTGAGTCGAATGCCCTGAGCTAACTCCTCGGCCGAAGCCGAAAGGGTGTTGTTGCTGAAGTTTGCACTCTCCTCGAAGTGCATACACTCAGGCATTGTGACATTAATCTGTGCCGATACGTTCTTGTTGGTCGTGTCGTCGATAATCTTGAACCACTCCAAGCCCTTCAACGAGAGACTGAAGTAGGTATCTTTGAAGGCCACCTTGTCGATGCTTACGCCATTTGGCATACCGTCGAACGCGTAGTTGATAGGGTAGCTTACGCCCTCCAAATCGAAGCTGTTGATAACGACCTTCACATCCTTATACTCAGGTGCTGCCTCAATCGAGAATTTAGGCATCGACTCGAGGTTGTAGCTACCTGCACCGAGGTTGAGGCTGAGGTCGTAGCTGTACTTAATCTGGTCGCTAATCTTCAACTTGTTATCCTCGAACTCATCGTCGCTAAAGTCGATGCGGTAGAGGTGGGTGAGGATTTCAACCCTCTTCTGCTTTGGTTGCAAGGCAATCTCGCGAGAGAGAATATTCTGAGTCGCAGCAGGGTAGTCCTTGCCCTGCTCGTCGCGGAGATGGTAGCCCTCAGGGAACTCGATGTTGACCTTGAGTGTTCCGCCGCCAACGATATCCTGCATTCCCTGGAGGTCGATTTCGATTGCGAATGGTGCGCCATAAGGGTGCTTATCGCAACCAAACTCCACCCACTCAACCTTCTTCAACTGCTCCAAGAGGCTAATCTCGGCCTTCATATAGGTCTCCGAGGCGTAGCTGCTCTGCACAACATCCAAACCTTGCGCCTTGAGTACGGCTAAAACCTGCTCCGAGAGCGTGCCCTGACCCGAAATTGGGAGCTGAAGATTCAACTCCTCGGCCATTTTGATAGGCTGAACCGAGACGAAGCGATTGATTGTAGGGTAGTCCACCTCAAAGGTCTGCGAGATGCCCGCCATTGAGAGTGTGGTCGGCAGCTCCTGGAATGAGAAACCGATCGGGTCAATCACCGGTGAGAGACCTGTGATTGCGGGAATTGAGATTCCGTCCACGGTGATAAGCTCATACTTCGACGGGTCGTCGCCGTAAGACGAATAGGTGAATTGGTAGGTACCGCCCTCGCCGTTGCTGTTGAGATAGTCGCTCTCTTTGAGGATGTCGCCGAGGCTGATTTTGTCGATGTCTGCCAATGGCACAACCAACTCCTGGCCACCTACGGTAACCTCGCCAGATACGTCTGCGATATCGTAGCTTTTGTCGATACATCCAACCATCGACAACGCGGCACAAATACACAAAGATGTAAATGCTTTTTTCATATTGCTTTTTGAGTGTTAATTTGATTTGCACACTTTAGTTGTTACAAAGTTAAGTTTATTTTCTTAAAATAAGCCCGATTTTTGCGAAATTTTGTATCTTTGAGGTGCGATATGGAGGAAATTGAAAAAATATCACTAAAGGAGCAGGTTGCGATGCTGCCAATGTCGGCGGGTTGCTATCTCTTTGAGAATAGCAAAGGGGAGGTAATCTATGTCGGCAAGGCGAAGCATCTGCGCAATCGAGTACGCTCCTACTTTGTCGAGAGTCGTGACCATTCGGCCAAGGTGCGAGTGATGGTGCGACAAATCGCCTCGATGCGCCATATCGTGGTCGATAGCGAAACCGATGCACTGCTGCTCGAAAATTCGCTTATCAAGACCCTCCAGCCACGCTACAATATCTTGCTCAAAGATGATAAATCCTATCCGTGGATTGCGGTCACCTCGGAGCAGTTCCCGCGAGTGTTATCGACGCGTCAGATTGTGCGTGACGGCTCGCAATATTATGGCCCTTACGGCTCTATATCTGCCCAAAGGGCAGTCCTCGACTTTATTCGTGAGGCGTTGCCGCTCAGAAGCTGTCGTCAGAATATGAGTGAGGAGAGCATAGCTAAGGCTAAACACGCACCCTGTTTGCAGTACCATCTCGGCAACTGCAAAGCCCCTTGTATCGGCAAGTGCAGTCGTGACGATTACAAGAAGTTTGTCGATATTGCAACCTCGGTTTTGAAGGGCGATTTGCGTCCGGTCCGTAGCTACCTCGAGGGCGAGATGATGCGTGCTGCCGAGGAGCTGAAATTTGAGGTTGCTGCACGATATAAAGCCCGCATCGATGCCTTGGAGCGATACGCCTCGCGCTCGGTGATTGTGAGTGCGAAGATGGGCGATGTGGATATCTTCTCGTTGTTGGTCGATGACGATGAGGCCTATTGCAACTTTTTGAGGGTGCGAAATGGCTCGATTACGGCGGTTCATACGGCCACCATTGCTGTGGGTGTCGAGAGTGACGAACGCGAGATAATGACACTTGGTATTCAGCACATTAAGGAGAATATTGCGGGCGAGTTGGCACGCGAGGTTTTGGTCTCGCATCTGCCTTACGAGGAGCTTTTCGAAGGGGTTAAATTTTCGATTCCGCAGAGGGGTGAAAAGCACGACTTGCTGGAGTTCTCGTTGCGCTCTGCCAAGACCACTCGTGCCGAGAAACTGAAGAATCTCGAGATACACAATCCTGCCCGCCACGCCGACCGTCTGATGGAGGCTATGCGACGCGAGTTGCGCCTTGCGAAGGAGCCTCGCCATATCGAGTGTTTTGATAACTCGAACTTACAAGGTACCAATCCGGTTGCCTCGTGCGTGGTATTTCGTGATGGTAAGCCTTCGCGCAAGGAGTATCGCCACTTTAATATAAAGACCGTGATAGGAGCAGATGACTTCGCCTCGATGCGCGAAATCTTGACTCGTCGCTACTCGCGCCTGTTGGATGAGGGTGCCGAACTGCCCGACTTGATAGTTGTCGATGGCGGTAAGGGTCAGCTTTCGAGTGCCTATGCAGTGTTGCAGGAGTTGGGCATTGCCGAGCGAGTACCGATTGTCGGTCTGGCCAAGCGATTGGAGGAGGTCTTCTATCCGAATGACCCTATGCCGTACTACCTCAGTCGTACGGGAGAGCCGCTGAAGGTGATTTGTCATATCCGTGACGAGGCGCATCGCTTCGGAATTACTCACCATCGCAATCGTCGCAGCAAGAATTTTATAAAGACGGGGCTGGAGGGTATCGAAGGCGTAGGCGAGAAGAGCACAACGGCACTGCTACGCCACTTCCGCACCCTCACAAATATTCGCATGGCTACCTTCGAGGAGATAGCCGAGATAGTCGGAAAGTCGAAGGCTCAAAAGGTGATAGAGCACTTAGCAAAATAAAATTGGCAGGAGTTTTTCCTGCCAATCTTTTTTATAATCAAGCCAAATTTAGTTGCTGAACGAGAGTTCGTCTGCTGCAACATCGATGACAATCGGTTTCGATTTGTCGACCTTGCCTGCCAAGATGCGCTTCGACAACTCATTGATAACCTCTCGCTGAATCACTCGCTTCACAGGTCGTGCGCCATAGGCTGCATCGTAGCCGATGTGGGCAATCCAACGACGAGCCGAGTCGGTTACTCGAAGTTCTATGCCGCTCTGCTTGAGCATCTTGTGCACGATGCCGAGCTGAATGTCGACAATCTGTGCGATATCCTTCTCGGAGAGTGGCTCGAACATCACAATCTCGTCGATACGGTTCAAGAACTCAGGCTTGAGCTGCATCTTCAACTGCTCGATAACCTCGTTGCGGGTCGACTCGATGACCTCTGCCGAAACCTCGCCCTTCTCGGTCAGGGCGCGTGAGAATCTATCCTGAATAGCCATAGCTCCCATATTTGAGGTCATTATTATAATTGTATTGCGGAAGTCGACCGTGCGACCCTTGTTGTCGGTCAAGCGGCCATCGTCGAGCACCTGCAAGAGGATGTTGAAGACATCGGGGTGAGCCTTCTCGATTTCGTCGAGCAGAACTACCGAATATGGCTTGCGACGCACCGCCTCGGTGAGCTGTCCACCCTCATCGTAACCGACATATCCCGGAGGCGCTCCTACCAGTCGCGATACGGCGTGGCGCTCCTGGTACTCGCTCATATCGATGCGGGTCATCATATTCTCATCGTTGAAGAGGAACTCTGCCAATGCGCGCGCCAACTCGGTCTTTCCTACGCCCGTAGAGCCGAGGAAGATGAACGAGCCGATAGGCTTGCGAGCATCCGAGAGACCTGCACGAGCCCGACGTACAGCATCCGAAACCACGCCGATAGCCTGCTCCTGACCCACAACGCGGGCGTGGAGCATATCCTCCATATTCAACAACTTCTCACGCTCCGATGCGAGCATTCTCGCAACCGGAATGCCCGTCCAACGCGATACCACCTCGGCGATATCCTCCGCATCGACCTCCTCCTTAATCATCGAGCCAGCCGAGGTGTTCTCCTTGAGCTGCTCGTTGAGCGAAGCGATCTTCTTCTCGGCCTCGATAATCGAGCCGTAGCGAATCTCGGCTACTTTGCCGTAGTCGCCCGCGCGCTCAGCCTGCTGAGCCTCGATTTTGAGCTGTTCGATGCGCTCCTTCTCCTGCTGAATCTGGCGAATAAGGTCGCGCTCACCCTCCCATTTTGCACGCATATCCGAAGAACGCGATTTCAAATCCTCAATATCCTTGTCGAGTGCCGAGATGCGCTCCTTGTCGCCCTCGCGACGAATAGCCTCGCGCTCAATCTCGAGTTGGCGGATTCGACGGTCGAGCGAGTCGAGCTCCTCCGGTACGGAGTTCATCTCAAGGCGCAGACGCGATGCTGCCTCATCCACAAGGTCAATCGCCTTGTCGGGCAAGAATCGGGTGGTGATATAGCGGTGTGAAAGCTCAACGGCTGAGACGATTGCCTCATCCTTGATACGCACCTTGTGGTGATTCTCGTATCGCTCCTTCAAACCGCGAAGAATCGATACTGCATCCTCGGGTGTTGGCTCCTCGACCATCACCTTCTGGAAACGACGCTCAAGTGCCTTGTCCTGCTCGAAATATTTCTGGAACTCGTCGAGAGTTGTAGCGCCGATGGTGCGCAACTCGCCACGTGCAAGTGCCGGCTTGAGGATGTTTGCCGCATCCATTGCTCCGCTCGATTTTCCGGCACCCACAAGGGTGTGAATCTCGTCGATGAAGAGCAACACTTCGCCCTCACTCTCAATTACTTCGTTGATTACGGCCTTGAGTCGCTCCTCGAACTCGCCCTGGTACTTTGCACCCGCAATCAAGGCTCCCATATCGAGCGAGAAGATGCGCTTCGAACGGAGATTTTCAGGTACGTCGCCATCGATGATTCGGTGGGCGATACCCTCGACAATGGCGGTCTTTCCTACGCCCGCCTCACCGACGAGTACAGGGTTGTTCTTGGTGCGGCGTGAGAGGATTTGCAACACTCGGCGAATCTCCTCATCGCGACCAATCACGGGGTCTAACTTGCCCTGACGAGCCATCTCGTTGAGGTCGATAGCGTACTTGCCAAGCGCATCAAACTCCTGCGACGAAGTCTGCGAATCGACGGTTGCACCCTTGCGGAACTGCTTGATAGCCTCGATGAGTTGCTTCTCATCGGCACCGTTGTACTTGAGGATATCCGACGCAGTGCCACGCTCCGCCACCAAGCCGAGCAGGAGGTGCTCAACCGACGCGTACTTATCCTTGAAATTCTTGGTGAAATCTATAGCACGCTGAATGACAAGCGAGGTCTCACGCGAGAAGAACTGATCGCCACCCGATACTCTCGGAAGTCGCGATACCGCCTCTGCCACCTCATTGCGAAGCATAGAGACCGATACACCCACACGACCGAGCAAGAATGCTCCGAGGGCGTTGTCATCCGCAATTACGACGTGGAGGAGGTGGAGTGGCTCTACCGCCTGTTGACCTCTCTCGCGAGCCAGTGACACTGCACTCTGCAATGCCTCCTGCGCTTTAATCGTTAACTGATTAGTGTTCATAATGTTCTATGTGTTTATGTTATTTTGTTCGTTTATGTCGTCTCTGTTCTTTCTGATTTTTACGTACTCAAATCTTTTGCCAAGTGCGATTAAGGTGTCGTTTTGTCGCGCAAAGTGGCGTAATTGGCAAAAAATGTGACAGCGAAGCGACATTTTGTCGGAAAAATGGCGGATGTTGAACAAAGTTTATTAACTTTGTGCCGATTATGGAGAAGTTTATTGTATCGGCTCGAAAGTATCGCCCTGCCACCTTCGCAAGTGTGGTGGGACAATCGCATATCACCTCGACATTGAAAAATGCAATCGAGCGTGGACAGTTGGCACACGCTTACCTCTTCTGCGGTCCTCGCGGTGTGGGTAAGACAACCTGTGCGCGAATCTTTGCTAAGGCGATAAATTGCCAGCACCCTGTAGGCGCTGAGGCGTGCGACAAGTGCGACTCGTGTCTCTCGTTCAATGAGAATCGTTCGCTCAACATCCACGAGTTGGATGCGGCATCGAACAACTCGGTAGAGGATATCCGTAACCTCATTGAGCAGGTGCGTGTGCTTCCGCAGATTGGACAGTATTCGGTGTTCATCATCGATGAGGTTCATATGCTCTCGTCGGCGGCGTTCAATGCCTTCCTCAAGACCTTGGAGGAGCCACCGCAGCACGCAATTTTCATCCTCGCAACAACCGAGAAGCACAAGATTATCCCGACTATTCTCTCGCGTTGCCAAATCTACGATTTCAACCGTATCCGCGTGGAGGATGCAGTTGGTTATCTTCGCTATATCGCCCAGAGTGAGGGTGTGGAGGCCGACGATGAGTCGCTCAACCTTATCGCTCAGAAGGCCGACGGAGGTATGCGTGATGCGTTGTCGATGTTCGACAAGGCGGTGTCGTTCTGCGGTACAAAGTTGGAGTATCGTGCCGTGGCGGCAACATTGAATGTCCTCGACTATGAGACCTACTTCCGCTTCACCGATATGCTCTTGCGTGGCGACTATGTAAATGCCTTGCTCGAGTATGATGCGGTATTATCGAAGGGTTTCTCGGGACAGATTTTTATTGGTGGATTGAATCAGCACTTCCGTGACCTCCTCGTAGCGAAGGGACCGGCAGTGTCGTTGATTGAATATACGGGTTCATTGCTCGAGAGGTATCGTCAGCAGGCGGCAGTCTGCCAACCGGCATTCCTTTTCGGAGCAATCTCGCTCTTGACCGAGGCCGACTCGAAGTTGCGTACAGCATCGTCGCAGCGTCTGCTTGTCGAATTGACTCTGATGAAGATTTCGACACTCGGTGAAAAAAAAAACAATGAACTGACGGCTCCAATTGAGGCAAAATATGCTTTGCCTGACTTGGATGTGCCTAAGCAGCAAGTTGTTACACCTCAGCAACCAGTTGCCCAGAAGGTAGAAGTACCTACGGCTACGCCTGCGCCAACTCCTCAACCAACACAGGTGCAGGTGGCTGCCGTTGAGACACAGCCGACACCTCAGAGAGTTGAGCAACCAGCTCCTCAGCCTATAGCGCAACCGACACCACAACCTGCTCCACAGCCGACGGCTCAGCCCGCACCACAGCCTACACCTGCACCGCAGCCTGTAGTATCGGTGGGTTCGGGACGTTCGCAGTTGAAGGGCTCGTCGCTCTTGGGTGGTTCGCTCAGCGACCTTATTCAGGAGGTGTCAAATCCGGTAGATGCCGAGAGTAGCGCTGTGCAGATTGTCATCGACAAGGATAGCGAGGCGAAGATGCTCAAGGCGAAGGATGCGATTGTGAAGCGAATGTGCGAGGAGCGTCCTCGATTTGTCTCGGCTTTTGAGAATATCGAGTTCGAGGGTAATATGGTGAAGATGGCTGTGCCGTCCGATGCATTGAAGGAGGAGCTTATCGCCCAGCGATGGGAGATTTTGACCGGTATCGCTGCTATGGCAGGGGTGAAGGGCTCGCTTGATATGAAGATTGAGATCAAGGAGATTGACTTCAAGCTCAAGCCAATCAAACTTGAGGATAGAGAGGCTCACATACAGAAGGTTACGCCCGAGTACGACTATATGTGCAAGGTGCTTGAACTTATGACAGAGTAATTAACGAGAAAAATATATATTGAAAGATGGAAAGAAAGAATTTTGTTGAGGAGTTGCAGTGGCGTGGTATGATTCACACAATTATGCCAGGCGCAGAGGAGCAGCTCAAGAAGGAGATGACAACCGCTTACCTCGGAATTGACCCGACTGCCGATTCGTTGCATATCGGTCACTTGGTAGGCGTAATGATATTGAAGCACTGGCAGATGTGCGGACACCGTCCAATCGCATTGGTTGGTGGTGCAACAGGTATGATTGGTGATCCATCGGGTAAGTCGCAGGAGCGTAACCTCTTGAATGAGGAGGCTTTGCGCCACAATCAGGAGGCTATCAAGGCTCAGTTGGCTCGCCTTATCGACTTCGATTCGGATGCTGAGAATGCAGCAGTGATGGTGAACAACTACGATTGGATGAAGGAGTTCTCGTTCCTCGATTTTGCTCGTGAGATTGGTAAGTGTATCACCGTAAACTATATGATGGCTAAGGACTCGGTTAAGAAGCGCTTCAATGGCGAGGGCGATGGTATGTCGTTTACCGAGTTTACATATCAGCTCTTGCAGGGTTACGACTTCTTGCACCTCTACCAGACTATGGATTGCAAGTTGCAGCTCGGTGGTGCCGATCAGTGGGGTAACATCACCACAGGTACCGAGCTCATTCGTCGTAAGCTTGGCTCGGAGGCTGAGGCTTTCGCTATCACTTGTCCACTCATCACTAAGGCTGACGGTACAAAGTTCGGTAAGACCGAGAGTGGCAATGTATGGTTGGATGCCCGCTACACTTCGCCTTATAAGTTCTACCAGTTCTGGTTGAATGTGAGCGATGACGATGCAAAGCGCTACATCAAAATCTTCACATTGCTCGACCGCGAGACTATCGAGAAGTTGATTGCCGAGCACGATGAGGCACCGCACTTGCGTGCATTGCAGAAGCGATTGGCTGAGGAGGTTACCACAATGATTCACTCGCGTGAGGAGTACGAGAAGGCTATCGAGGCTACTCAGATTCTCTTTGGTCAGGCTACTTCGGAGGCTTTGCACCGCCTCGACGAGCAGACTTTGTTGCAGGTATTCGACGGTGTGCCTCAGTTCAAGGTTTCGAAGGAGAATTTGGGTTGCTCGTTCATCGACCTCTGTGCCGAGAAGAGTGCTATCTTCCCATCGAAGGGTGAGTGCCGCAAGATGATTCAGGGCGGTGGTGTGTCGCTCAACAAGGAGAAGGTTACCGATATTCAGCGTGTAGTGACTGCTGAGGATTTGATTGCAGAGAAGTATCTCCTCGTGCAGCGCGGTAAGAAGAACTACTACCTTGTAATTGTGGAGTAAGTGGAGCAAAAATTGTATACTATAGAGGTGGAGGGCATGGATTTCCATGCCTTTCACGGTTGCTACGAGCTTGAGCAGCAGACGGGTAGCCACTTCGAGGTGTCGTTGCGACTGACAACCGAACTGGGAACGGTTGCCGAGCACGACGATGTGACTGAGGCGGTGAATTATCTGACTGTGTACGAGGTGGTGCGTGAGCAGATGCGTCGCACACAACATACCATCGAGCGCGTAGCTCAAAATATTATCGATGCCTTGCACGAGCGCTTTCCGCAGATTTGCGAGACGGAGTGCAAGGTGACGAAGCTCGCCCCACCACTTGGTGGCAAGGTTGCGAGAGTGAGCGTGACGCTCAAAGGTTAATGTTAGGCTAAATTAGGTAATGGAGCAAAATAACGATTCGTTTGGTAGCAAAATAGGTGCGGTGTTGGTTGCCGCAGGCAGTGCGATAGGCTTGGGTAGCATTTGGCGCTTCCCATATATCGCCGGCGAGAATGGTGGAGGAGCATTTGTGCTGCTCTACCTTATTTGTGTACTTATACTTGGTATTCCGGTTATGTTGTCGGAGTTCGCCATCGGAACTTATACACGTAAAGGCCCCGTTAAGGCCTATGCGCAGTTCTCGAAGTGGTGGAAACCGCTCGGCTACAACAGTATTATAGTCTCGACCCTTATCTCGGGCTTCTACTACATTGTGGCAGGATGGTCACTCTACTACTTTGTGGCATCTATCGATGGCTCGCTCTACTCGGGCGAGGAGTTTTACTCTATTTTCGAGGGATTCTGTAACTCGTGGCGAGAGCCGCTCTATACGATGCTCTTCCTCCTCATCACCCACATTGTTGTGGCGCGAGGTGTCCGCAAGGGCTTGGAGCGTACCGCAGAGTTGGTTATGCCGGTGCTCTTTGTGATGTTGTTCGTGATTGCTGTGCGTGCGGCAATGATGCCTGGAGCGCGTGAGGGCTACGAATTCTTCTTTAAACCAGACTTCTCGAAGGCCTTTACGGTGGAGACTGTCGTGTGTGCTATTGGTCAGGCGTTTTTCTCACTCTCAATCGGCTTGGGATGCTTGATTACCTTCTCGTCATACTTTAAGAAGGGTACCAACCTCTCGACTACAGCATGGTCGTCGTCGATGCTCACCTTCCTTGTGGCGGTGCTCTCGGGTATGATTATCTTCCCTGCAGTCTTTAGTGTCAAGGGCTTGGAGCCGACACAGGGCCCGACGCTTATCTTCGAGACTCTACCATTCGTGTTTAAGGATATGGCTGCTCCGCAGTTGTGGTCGGCAATGTTCTTCCTTCTAATTGCTTTGGCTGCGCTGACCTCGACCATCACTTTCCACGAGGTTATCACCGAGTATTTCCAGGAGCACCACAATTGCTCACGTCGTGTGGGTGCGATAATATCTACCGCTATTGCCGTTGCCTCGTCGATACTGTGCTTGTGGTCAAGCCGTTGCTTCGACCTCTTCGATATGGTGACTGCGAATGTGCTGATGCCGCTCGGTGGACTTTTTACCTGTCTCTTTGCCGGTTGGTATCTCGATCGAAAGGCTTTTAGAGGCGAAATTTCGAATGGCGGAACACTTCGAGCACCACTCTTTGGAGTGCTTGTATTCCTGCTTAAATGGGTAGCGCCACTACTTATCGCTATAACATTTATATATAATTTGATTTTTTAGTCGAATATTCAAAAAAAAGTCGTACCTTTGGTGCGCAAATTTAGAGATAACTTTAACTCATAAATAAAAGTAAAACAACTATGATTTCGTACAAGGAATTGGGTCTTGTGAACACTACTGAGATGTTCGCAAAGGCAATCAAGGGTGGCTACGCTATCCCTGCGTTCAACTTCAACAACATGGAGCAGTTGCAGGCAATCATCATGGCT
>JAZLCQ010000046.1:0-24085 GCA_045614285.1 Alistipes sp. | reverse complement strand
TGGCCGCACGACGGAGGTCGTTTTGTGACCCTTCCAATGGTTCATACGACCGACCCCGTAACGGGTATTCGCAATGTGGGAATGTACCGCATGCAGGTCTTTGACGACCACACTACAGGTATGCATTGGCACCCTCACAAGACGGGTGCACGCCACTACGAGGGCTACAAAGCTCAAGGCAAGAAGATGCCCGTATCGGTGGCGATAGGTGGCGACCCCGTATATGCCTACTCGGCAACAGCTCCCGTACCTGATAATATCGACGAATACCTCTTGGCGGGATTGCTGCGCGGCAAACCCGTTAAGCTCGTCAAGTGTATCACAAACGACATCTACGTGCCCGAAGATTGCGACTTCGTGATTGAGGGCTATGTCGATACTGCGGAGGAGAAGGTCCTCGAGGGCGATTTTGGCGACCACACAGGTTTCTACTCGCTCACGGACTACTATCCAAAGTTCCACGTTACAGCAATTACACATCGCAAGGGAGCAATCTATCCTGCTACAATCGTGGGTATTCCACCGCAGGAGGACGCCTACATCGCAATGGCTACCGAGCGCATATTCCTTGCGCCGATACGTCTTGTGATGCAGCCCGAGGTCGAAGATATGTTTATGCCGTCGGCAGGTACGCAGCACAATATCACAATCATCTCGATGCGCCAGCTCTATGAGCGTCAAGCCTCAAAGGTGGCACTCGGTCTGTGGGGCGCGGGGCAGATGATGTTCAACAAATATCTGCTTCTCACACCTGCCTCAACCAACATCCGCTCCGAAGAGGAGATGGCGTGGCTGATGCGCAACTGCGACCTCACTACATCGCTTATCCGCAGCGAGGGCATCTACGATGTACTCGACCACGCTACAGCAACGTGCGGCTATGGCGGTAAGGTGGCGCTCGATTTGACAAACGTAGCTAAGCGAGAGGAGGAGATTGCCTTCGACAGCTCTCTCCTGCCTGAGGGCGTTGTAGCGAGTACTACCCTGCTCGAAAAGTGGGGAGCATTGGTACTCTTCGCCGATAATGAGCACAAGATTGAGGCGAGCGAGATTGCCAAGGTGGCGAACTGCAACTACATCCTTCTGTTCGACCGCAGAGCCGAGAAGATGAGCGCAAACGACCTCCTGTGGTTAGGGGCAGCCAATACCGAGCCTACACGAGATATAACCCTTTGTGGTTCGACACTCGTCATCGACGCACGTGCAAAACGTCCGAAGGGCGATAGCAAAAACCCTTCACGCTGGCCAAATATCGTAACGTCGAGCGAGGAGACAATCCGCCTGGTCGACAGCCGATGGGAGGAGTATGGCATTGGCGAGAGATTGGAGTCGCCATCGGAGCACTACAAGGCATTGAAACTCTGCGAGGGAGCACAGTGGTGCGAGTAGCGAAATGTTTAGCAAGGAGAACATACGCGGTATAGTCTACGTGCTGGCGATAGTTATCGTCATTGCACTTATCGCGCTGTTTGCCAAGCCTCGCAAGGGGTTAACCCTCAACGACAAAGCAAGTAAGACCGAGGGTGTGGCGGAACAGAGAGATACACTCTTTGTCTTCGATCCGAATACGGTGACCTACGACGAGTTGCGACTGCTCGGATTCGACAAACGCACTGCCGTGGGCATTGTAAAGTACCGCACCGCGGGAAAGGTATTCGGCATACCTGAGGAGTTTGCACTATGCTACGGAGTGAGCGATTCAATGTTTGCGCGCGTGCGCCCGTATATCAATATAGGTAGCAAATACGCGACAAAACCGAAGGTTGAGAGGCCTCGACAAGATACATTGAAGGAGAAGCGAGCGTCACGATTCTCGCCTCGTCCGTTCGAGAAGTTCTCAATCGACACGGTGGGCGTTGAATATCTGCGCCTTATAGGATTCTCAACACGCCAGGCCGAGGCACTCATCGAGTATCGCAATCGTGGCAAAGGCATCTATTCACTTAACGAGTTGCGAGACTGCTACGCCGTGAGTGAGGAGATGGCCGACTCGTTGGCGCACTTCGTAATTTTCAGTGTGCGCGACCCATTTGAGGGGCTGATTGAGATAAACTCAGCCGACTCGGCAACCCTCAGAAAGGTGCGCGGAATTGGAGAAAAGACGGTGGTTGCAGTGATGCAATATCGCAAATTATTGGGTGGATTTGCCAAAAAAGAGCAAATTGCGGAGCTAAAATGCGTTTCAAGTGAAAATTTTGAACGAATTTGTGAACAAATTTATTGCGATAGTTGCAAAATTTCAAAAATAGATATTAACTTTGCAGCCGCTAAAGATTTCGAGTGTCATCCATATATGACTCGAAAGGCAGTAAAACTAATAACAGAGAGACGAGAATCGAAAGGAGGTTGGAACAGTATTGAAGAGATGATCGAGGAGAACATATTCACCGAGGAGCAGGCGCGAGCCATTGCACCCTATCTTCTTTTTGGTACTACACCCCAGAAGTTTTGATTCTACATATTTCGGAAACGCCGATGGCAGCAAGGCGGTAAACATCTGCCAAAAACAAAATTAGATTACAAACACAAAAAAATAGAGAATAATTATGATTATCATGCCAGTTAAGGAGGGCGAGAACATCGAGCGCGCTCTCAAAAAGTTTAAGCGTAAGTACGAGCGTACAGGTGTTTTGAAGGAGCTCCGTGCTCGTCAGTACTTCACTAAGCCTTCGATTGCAAAGCGCGACAAGATGGCTCACGCTATCTATGTAGAGCAGTTGCACCGCCGCGAGGAGGAGTAGTCGCCTGAACAGCGTAACAATAAGAGAGTCAAATCGAAAGATTTGGCTCTTTTTTTGCTTTTTACCCGATTTTCTGTCGCACATTTATATTTTTTTCGTAACTTTGTAAGCAATTAGACCACTGCAGACAACACTCCGTCTGTCGCACCTTGCCGACAGAGGAAGGGTAATTTACTGATAGATAACGTATTAACTATAAAAAACAATTAACCTAATGAAAAATTTGACAAAGATTTTCTTTGCAGTAGCAGCATTGGTAGCGGTTTCGTGTACCACTGACGTTACTGAGGATCTCGGCGTAGAGGTTGGCCAGGGCGTAACCGAGATAACCCTATCGTTGGAGGAGTCTCGTACTCAGCTCGGCGAGAAGGCGGGTGAGAGCTATCCACTCTACTGGAGCACCGGCGACAAGATTTCGGTAAACGGAGTCGAGTCGAACCCTATCACCGTAGGCGATAAGGCTACAGCAGCGAGCTTCACCATCCCTGCGACACTCGATGCTCCTTATTGCATCGCCTACCCTGCTGCAGCTGAGGGTGAGGTACTCTTCGCAGCGGAGCAGACCCACGCCGACAACACAACCTTCGCAAGTGGCGTAACAACAATGTACGGCTACAGCGAGAGCAGTGCAGCGGCAGAGCTTCATCACCTCACAGGCGTATTGAAGATTGGCGTTACAGGCTCGGCAACTTTGACCCACGCACAGATTTCGAATGTTAGCCGTGCTCCTATTGCAGGTGCCTTCGCAATCGACTTCACAACCGGAGAGGTTACCCCTACAAATGCGTCGAAGGGCATTATCAGCTACTCGTTTGGCGAGGGCGTAGCACTCTCGAGCACTCCTACCTATCTCCACGTAGCAGTTCCTGCCGGCGAGTATGGCGAGCTCTACGTTACATTGTACGACAATGCAGGTGGCGTGATGTATGCAATCGTGAAGAGTGACAGCTCGAAGCCATTGGTAGCGGGTTGCGTTCGTGAATTCAAAAATGCAATCGACTACACTGCTAATACCAGCGTCCACGTTATCAAGGACGTAGCATCGTTGAAGGCTCTTGCAACTGCTACTACCGATGCAGTTGTTGTTTGCGACATCGACCTCACAGAGGAGGCTTGGACTCCAATCGAGGGCTTTGCACACACCCTCAACGGCAATGGCTATGCCATCAAGGGTTTGAACGCACCTCTCTTTGGCACAACTGCAGCTTCGATTAAGGGCTTGCACCTGCTCGATGTAAATATTGAGGAGACATCGAATGCTACAATCGGTGCGTTTGCTCGTCTTATCGAGAACGAGAATGCCGTAATGTGCGACTGCTCGGCAAAGGGTACTATCTTGGTAAATTGTGCGTCTCCGGTTGCGGGTCCTAACTATAGTGCAGGATTGGTTGGTAAGACAACCTCTACACAGACCTTCTCGGGCCTTCGTAACGAGGTAAACTTGACCATCGAGGGTGAGGCTTACACAGGTCTTTATTACATTGCGGGTTTGGTGGGTGATATGACTTCGGCATCGATCTCGAACTCTACAAACTTGGGTATCATCACTATGAATGGTCACTCGGACAACACAATGTACCTCTCGGGTATCACCGCAGTTTGTAACGAGTTTACAAACTGTGTAAATGGTAAGAAGGGTGATAAGGCAGAGGTTAAGGCCGGTTCGATCACTTTCAACAATGCAAACAACAAGAGCATTATTTGTATGAGTGGTATTACCGACAAGCACGCCGGTAACGTATCATATTGCGAGAACTACGGTACTATATCTGCACTTGGAAATGTTCCAAGCAATTTGTATATCGGAGGTATTGTTCGAGGCCCTAACGGAAGCAAAGGTCAGATTCTCAGTTACTGTAATAACTACGGAAAGATTTACGTTGCTGCAGCAACTACCAGTGTTTCAAACTTCTCAGGTATTGCCCAGTCAATGTCGAAGAATGGAACTATCCTCTCGTGCCACAATGGTGGAGATATCGAAATTGCAGAGAGTGCAAACATCGCAAACATTGCCCATATCTCCGGAATCTTGGGCGTTGCAACAGATTATACACCTATCACTATCGACGGATGTAGCAATAGCGGTAATTTCACAATCAATGGCACTATTAATGTTTGCCGAGCAGGAGGTCTTGCTGGATCATATATGCGAAGCGGTGCGACAAGCACTATTACTATGACCGTAAACAACGGCTTTACCAATAGCGGAAATATCACAGTAGGCGACACAAGTACATCAACAACCTACTGCTTGGGCGGACTCGTTGGCATTATGAAGGGTGGAGTAAAAGATACTTCTCATTATATAGTCAAGATTGTAACAAATGGCGACATTGTTAACAACGGAAAGATTACATTGAAGGCGAAGTCGTACACCGATACATCGCGTATTGGAGGCCTTATTGGTGCGCTCGAGTTTAATAGCCAGATCGATGCAAAGAATGCGCTTATAAACAATGGAGAGGTCTATTACAATTCGGACTTCGTAGGTAATAGCAAGGCTGGACTCTATCTGGGTGGTTTGGTTGGATCTATTCAGAGCACATACAACTTCACTTGTTGGGGCGAGGCAGAGAACAACGGTAAAGTCTCGATGACGTCGAGCGGACTCACATTCATCGGCACGGGTGGTTTCACCGGATTGATCAATGCGGTAGAGAGAAATAACACTATCATCTTCAAGCAGGGATTCACCAACAATGGCGAGATTTACGCTTATTACACCGGCGCTGGTGGCACAATCCGTATGGGTGGATTCAACGGCAACTCTGCCTATCAGACAGGTATGCAATCCAACATCCGAGTTATCGACCACCTCATAAACAATGCGCCTATCACCATTGATGGCCAGGAGGATAAGAGTATTGGCACAGTCGTAATTTCGGGTTTGATTGGTCAATTGGACAAATCGGCAAGTAAGATAACCGTCGAGAGCTGTACTGTAAAGAACACCGAGAAGGGAGTTGTTACCGTAACCGAGAATCTAAATACCTCAAGCATTATGCAGGCAGCAGGTATTGCAGCAAACTTCCAGCGTCAGTTCGTGCCGGATGGTAGCGGTGCAACTATCACCAACTATGGAGCGATCAACGTATTGAGCAAGAGCTCGAAGCGTATTGTTGTTGGAGGTTGTATCGGAATTTCAACTGTTGCAGTAGAGAAGATTCCGTATGCAAACTACGGTAACATCACTTGTAAGGGTACTTACGACAAATCGGCTGCAAATGGTATCGGTGGTATTGTCGGTAGCTTGAATAGCGGTAAGACAACCCTCGATAATGGTACTTGCTACTGCAACATCGACGCAGCAGGCTTCGAGTGCGTAGGTTTCGGAACAGGATATGCTCGTACCGATACACACAAGATGACCAATTGTAAGTTCGGCGGTGCTTTGGTTAGCGTCGAGCGCGACGATGAGGATGAGACCGAGACAATAAAGGCCACTACACTCACTGCAGACAACTACTTCAACTACATCTATAGCGCAGCTATTGATAAGGCAACTGCAGAGGCTGATGGTTGCTCTTTCTTGGAGTCAAATCCGAACATTCAATAACCCTTAAACAGTTACGTCTACTATGAAAAATTACACAAAACCACAGTTTGAGATTTACGAAGTAGCTGTCGAGGGTGGATACGGCGACAGCGTACTCCTTCCGGGTTTCGGCTCGGAGAACGATGAGCTTACATACTAGTCAGACAACTGGCTAAGAGAGAGTCGGGCAAGGAAACTTGCCCGATTTTTTTGTTTATTGATATTTATTCATTAACTTTGTGATGACTTATGATGAAATCATAATAATCTTAAAAAATAAAACAATATGAAAAATTTGACAAAGATTTTCTTTGCAGTGGCAGCGTTGGTAGCGGTTTCGTGTACCACCGATGTTACTGAGGATCTCGGCGTAGAGGTGAATGGTGCAGCTAAGACCACCCTCACACTCTCGTTGGAGGCATCACGCACCGTGCTCGGTGAGGCAGTAAATGGCCTCTACCCCGTAGCTTGGAGCGCAAACGATGCTATCTCGGTGAATGGCGTGAAGTCGACTTCGATTGCTATCGCTAGCAATGCGTCGGTTGCAACATTCTCGTTCGACGGCGTATTGAACTACCCTTATGCAGTGGCTTACCCTGCAGCGGGCGAGGGCAAGGTGCTCTTCGCTGATCAGCAGAGCTACACCGAGGGTACCTTCGCAAATGGCGCAGCTGTGATGTATGGCTACACTGAGGCTGAGGGCGGTATGGCATTGAATCACCTCACAGGCGTTTTGAAGATCGGCGTAACCGGTAACAAGACCTTGGCTTACGCTCAGATTTCGAACGTAGACCGTGCACCTATCGCAGGTGAGTTCGAACTCAACTTCGCAAATGGTGAGGTTTCTCCAACCGAGACTTCGAAGGGCGTTATCAGCTACTCGTTTGGTGATGGCGTTCAGCTCTCGAGTGAGCCAACCTACATCCATGTAGCTGTTCCTGCAGGCAAGTACGATGCACTCTACGTTACATTGTACGACAACGAGGGTGGCGTGATGTATGCTACCGTAAAGGCGGGTGACGAGAAGCCACTCAGCGCAGGTGCTGTGCGTGAGTTCAGCAACTCGATTGCTTACACCCCTAACTCATCGGTATTCGTGATTAAGGACGTTGAGACTTTGAAGGCATTTGCTGCTGCAGCTCCAACTTTGACAGAGGATGCTCTCTTCGTAGCTGATGTCGATATGACAGGCGAGGCGTGGACTCCGATTGAGGGCTATGCGGGTACAATCAATGGTAACGGCTACTCTATCAAGGGTATGACTGCACCTCTCTTCGGCACAACCAACGCATCATTCAAGGGCTTGCATTTGGTGGATATAAACATCTACGAGACTGTAAATCCAAACGTAGCTCCATTTGCTCGTCAAGTCTCGGCTACCGACACCATCGAGCCGGTATTGGAGCACTGCTCGGCATCGGGTAAATTGACCGTTGATTGCCAGGAGTATGTCTATCAGAATATCGGTACATACAAAGAGTTCTCGGTTTCGGGACTTCTCGGATATGCTAATGGTGTTGCTATCAGCGACTGCGTAAACCGCGTAGATATCGATATCAAGCAGCTTGTCGCAAAGAGCAACACTACAAGTATCTCCCCTGCAATCGGTGGTATAGTTGGATCATTGACCTATTTCACTCGCACTGATACATCAAAAGTTCTCTCTCCTATCTCGAACTGCGTAAACTATGGTAATTTCACCGTAGCTAACGGTAGCGACAATGGCGAGACAGGCTATATCACATTGCACTTGGGTGGATGTGTTGGTGTTCAGTTCAACAAGAACTGGACAACCCTTGCAGAGCTTACAAACTATGGTAATATCACTTTCAATGCTTCATACAGCAGCGGAACTTGGAATATTGCCGGTGTAATCGGTTATTGCTACACAACCACTGCAACAAAATTCTACAACTATGGAAATATCACCTACAACAGCGGTTCGCCATATGCTGTACGCATTGGTGGTGCTATCGGATATATCCCTGATAGCGGTATTGCTTCGCACATCTACAACGAGGGTGATATTCTCGTCAAAGAGGACGTAAAAATTATGGGCTCATTGTATGTGGGTGGCGTTGTTACATATCACTCAGGTGGTGTTGACGGTATGCTTTCTGACTGCGTTAATGATGGTGATATCACTATCGATGCAGATATGTCAAACGATAGCGTAAACGGCTATTTCCGTATCGGAGGTGTCGCTTCTTGGCACCAGTGCTCAGCTGAGCGCCTTACAAATAATGGCGATGTAACAGTTTCGAGCCGCCTCTTCAATGCACAAAAGGATAATCACTATCTCTGCATCGCAGGTGTTATCGGATATAGAACTGTAACAGGATCAACCGATATGAAGAATACGGGAGATATTACCTTCACCGGCAAGGTAGAGACTACTGAGGGTACAGACCTTGCTACTGTTCGTATGAATATCGGAGGAGTTCTCGGCTATGCAACTTATGCAGGAACAAATATCTACAACGAGGGAGATATAACTGTTGACGGTGCAACACTCGTAGGTCAGCTCCGTGTCGGTGGTCTCTTCGGTCACTGCACAGGTAAAATCACCACCGGTGGCAATAGCGGTAATGTAACCATTAAGGGTACTACAACTACCGGCGACTTATTGCAGTGTGGCGGTCTTGCAGGCTATTTGGTAGGAGGAACAGATACCTACAACTCGGGAGCAGTAACCATCGAGAACGGCACAACAATTGGTCTCACCGCAGCTATTGCTGGTGGCGTCGGATACAATAACACGAACGCATTGGATGGCTTTGTAAATACCGGTGCAATAAATGTTCAAGGTAACTTCAAAGATCTTCTTAGCCTTGGCGGATGCGTCGGTACACCTAATGTAGGCATCCTCAACAACACCAACAAGGGTGCTATCACAGTCAATGCGACAATGAATGGTACCGTTGGTATTGGCGGAGTTATCGGCTATCAGCAGGCTGATAAGTCCGGTATCAACAAGTACCTCGTCAACGAGGCTCCGGTTTCGGTTTATGGAACTGCAAAGGGTAGATTGTATGTAGGTGGAGTTGCCGGCAATATCAATATGTCGAACAACCAACTCTCATTCATAAATCAGAAGACAGGTGTTGTAACCGTAAATATGACCAGCACGGAGAATATTACATACATTGGCGGTTGTGCAGCTTTGCTTCAGGATTCGTCAAGCGATGTATACAACTACGCGCCTGTAAATATTATCGGTTCATTCAGTTCGCTCCAGGTTGGAGGTGCAGTAGCTTCGCAGAACAACTACAATCGTACCAACTCATTCAACTACGGCGATATCACTGTTTCGGCAAAGACTGCTGGCGGTTTGTGGGCAGGAGGTCTCTGTGCAGGAGGCGAGTATGGTAAGACCTGGACAAACGGTCACAACTATGGCAACATCACCGTTACTGCCGACTGTGAGTTCAACAAGGGTTGCTTCGTAGGTGGTATCTATGGTAAGGGCGATCCAAGCATCACATACCTCTTATTTGACAACTGCAGCAACGAGGGTAACATCACCGTAAGCGGTAAGAGTGGTCTGGACACATCGGGTACATACGAGCTTCGTATCGGTGGTTTGTCGGGTACCATCCGTCAGGCAGCTGCGGGTTCGGACGACGATGCAACCGTTACCAACGGATTTATCAACAAGGGTACAATCACCTACAACGGTAGCCACATCGGTAGCGCAATGGTCGGTGGCGTTGTCGGCGAGATGCAGTATTGGACCGAGAATTGGACCGGTTCACTCATCAACGAGGGTGATATCGTATACACAGGTACAGCAACCGCAGATAGCTATATTGGCGGTGTTGTTGGTTCGACAACCGTACCATTTGCAAACGGTGAGGCTCACTGCTCAATCAATGCTCAGGATTGCAAGAACGTAGGTATGATTACCGGCACATCACGTTCTGAGACCGTGCAGGTAACCAACTGTAAGGTAGGCGGTACGCTCTCAGGTGCATACGACATCGAGGATGAGGAGTACAAGACTGTAGTTCTCGACGGCTCGAACTACTACAAGTATATCTACGGTAGCGGCGAGGCAACCGACTGGGGTGATAACTCCAATTATGACGGTTGTACATTCCTCGAGGCTAAGCCTTCGACAATCACTCCGGCTGAGTAATAACCCTAAAAAACGTTACGATTATGAAGAATTATGTAAGACCAGCAATCGACATTCACGAGGTCGTAGCCGAGAAGGGTTACGGAGATAGCATTCTCCTTCCGGGCTTCGGATCGGAGAGTGACGAGTTAGTTTACTAAACGAAAGGAAGGGCGAGGAAAAATCCTCGCCCTTCTTCTATTTCTGCTCTGTCTCCCACTCGAATGGGGCAAATACTGCATCCTTGTCTCGCCACGACGGCTTGCGCAAGGCGTAGATGATAAATGGCAGAATCACCACTATAAAGGCTCCACCAAAGAGCACCGAGTACCAAACGACGGTGCTACCTGTAGCAATCTGTGCCGGTGGAATAAAGCTCAGGATGAAGGCCAACAACGAACCGAGGAATCCGACGCCCGCGATAATCCACATAGTGCCATTGCCACCAAGGCGGAATGGGCGCTCCTTGGCCGAGCGACGATAGCGCAACACGATAGCCGAGGCGAACATCAACATATACATTATAAGGTAGAGAAGTGCGGTGAGCTGCGAGAGAATCTGGTAGAAGGACTGCACCGACGGCATAACCACAAACAAGAGAGCCAAGAGCGTAACAATAACACCCTGAACAAGCAAGATATTGCGCTGCACGCCATTCGCATTCTCCTTCTGGAAGAATGGAGGGAGGTAGCCCGCCTTACCCACAGCGAAGATACCCTTCGAAGGGCCCGATACCCAGGTCAACACGCCCGCCAAGACACCGAACATCAATGCGATAGCCACGATTGGCGAAGCCCACGACATCTTGAAATAGGCGAGGTAGTTGTCGAAACCGACCAACAACGACTGCGTCAGGTTGACCTCGCTTGCAGGGATGATGAAGCCGAGCGAGAAGGTTCCAAAGATGAAGATAAGCACCGCAACCAACGCTCCGAGGATGATAGCCTTCGGATAGTTCTTGCGAGGATTATCGACATCCATAACGTGAACACCCATCATCTCCATACCCGCATAGAAGAGGAAGATACTACTAGCCAAAACAACATTATTCAGATTCGAGAGGTCGGGGAAGAAGCCCTTCGACATATCCATATTGTTGTGGCCACCCGTAGCGATGTAGCCGATACCCATAATGATAAGCAACGCCGCAGGGATAATCGTGCCGACGATACCACCCCACTTACTGATTTTACCTACCCAATTCAAGCCCTTCAAAGCGACAAAGGTTGCCACCCAATAGATGGCAAGCACAACGATAAGCGTGAAGAGTTTATTCGACGCAAGAGCCATATCGTGGGTCTGATCCATACCGATAAATGCGATTGAAACCGCACCAAAGGTCAATACCGTAGGATACCAGATGGTCGATTGAATCCACTGAATCCAAATAGCGAGGAAGCCAACACGTGCACCCATAGCCTCACCAACCCAGCGAAACACTCCGCCCTGTTTGTCCGAATACATAGCCGCCAACTCGGCCGCTACGAGAGCCGTAGGAATAAGAAATACAATAGCTGCAAAGAGGTAGTAGAAAGCCGAAGAGAGACCATAGACCGACTCCGCCGCCAAACCGCGCAGACTCACCACTGCGGTAACGTTCATAATTGCCAGAGTTGCCACCGTAAGCTTGAACCCTGTCGTCATCTTTTTTGTATCCATATCTGTAACTTTTATTTGTTATCGACCTTGCACAGCACAATAATTACGCCACGTTCTGCATAGGTGGCTAGTGTGCTAATTTTGTGAGATATAAATTTGCTCCGACCAAATAAAAATTGTAAATTTGCAGAAAGCAAACCTAAAACTATGAAAAGATATCTACTCGGCACACTCCTTTGTGCCTTCGCATTAATCGCTTGTCAAACCAACGAAACAATTGACAACTTCGGAGATAACGGCTCGACAACCTTCACCATCTCGACTGCGGCCACACGTACCTACCTCGGCGAGAAGGAGGGCGACGTCTACCCTATCTATTGGAGCGAGGGCGACCGCATTGTCGTAAATGGCAACATCTCGGAGGAGGCCGTTATCAACGCACAGAATCCGACCTCGGCGCAGTTTACCGTAAATGCCGTACTCGATTTTCCACGTTCGATAATCTATACGGGCGACCTTGCGACCAACCCGTCGTGCGTAAGTTTCCCATCGGAGCAGCTCTACGAGGCCAACTCGATTAAGTCGGGCTACGCACCAATGTACGGATATGTAACATCGCAGAATAGCAATATCCAGCTCAAGCACTTGGCGGGCATCTTGCGACTCCCTATCAAGGCCGAGAAGGTGGGCACCGTACTCGAAAGCATATCAATCAAGTCAAACAGCGGCGAGGCCCTCTCGGGTCTCTACACGGTAGATTGCTCGAATGGTCAACTCTCGACAACAGAGAGCAACGAGAGCGAAATCCTCTACTTGGCTGACACAGCCCTCTCGACCGACAATGCAACAATCTTCAACATCGTAATGCCAAAGGGCGACTATAAGGCTTGCACCATCACCTTCACCGACAGCCAGGGCGATAAGATGGTTTGCGTATGGAATCCATCTACCGTCAAGGCGGGTATCGTGCGTGAGTTCAAGACCATCACCTATAAGGCAAATGCTAAGTTCAGCCTCGAGGCATTCGACTCTTATGTAGATAGCTTCATCGGTCTTGTACCGTGCTGTGGCGTGGTAAAAGACTCCAAAGGTGCACCTATCAAGGGTGTAGTCGTAACCAATGGCGAGACCTGCGTGCAGACCGATGCAAACGGCTATTACGAGATGGATATCGACTTGGAGGATACTAAATTTGTCTACGTGAGTATCCCTTCGGGCTACAAGGCTAAGAATAATGCGGACGGCTTGCCACAGTTCTACTATCTCGTGACCAGCACCGACCGCAAGTTGGGCTACTGCTCGGCAAACTTCGTATTTGAGCCTATCAGTGGCGATCCGAATCGCTACACACTCCTCATCGGAGCCGACCTTCAGCCACGTGCCAAGACTTCCGACTACGACCGCATCGCCTTCCACTCACTCGATGTTGCCGAGGACTTCTACCGCGATATGCGTGAGAAGGGTGCCAGCATAACCGACCGTCAGGTATATGGTATGATCTTGGGCGATATCGTACACGAGAATATGTCACTCTTCAAGAACTACATTGACGGCATCAAGACCTTCAACTTCCAGATGTTCAACGTCATCGGCAACCACGACCACGACTATTCGGCATCTACCGACGTGGAGGCAGCCCGCAAGTTCGAGGAGTACTTCGGCCCTTCGTACTACTCATTTAACATCGGTAAGTTGCACTACGCTGTGCTCGACAATATCATTATGGCGGTTGAGAACGGTAAGGTGCAGAAGAATGGCTACGCCTACGGCTTGACCGACAGAGAGTGGGCTTGGTTACAGAACGACTTGAAGTTTGTGGACAAATCGACAACCCTTATGGTTGCTTCGCACTGCCCTATGTTCAAGAAAGATAGCGCCAACACCGAGTTCCAGGATCAGTCGGAGCACGGTTCGGACTACGCAAACTTGTTGAAGCAGTATAGCAAGGTTCACGCTTGGGCAGGACACACCCACCGTAGCTTCAACTACAACTACTCGTCATCAATACTTAGCTCTTTGAAGAGCATCGAGGTGCACACCCTCGCACGCTCTACAGGTGAGCTTTGGACTAACGAGTACAACGCCTACGGAACTCCACGTGGCTACACCGTAGTGGAGGTCGATGGCAATGATGTATCGTGGTACTTCAAGCCGACAACATACCAGCAGGCTAAGTACGTCGGTAACGACTACAAGACCGTCGGACAGCCGGCCTATACGCTTCGTCAGTGGGATTACGACAGCAACGGCGTCGGCATTATGAAGAGCAATGGCAAGACTCTCGACCAGGCGCACCAGATGAGCATTTGGAAGGATGGCGACTACGTCTACACAAATGTCTATTTGTGGGATAGCAAGTGGGGAACTCCAACCTTCAATGGATCGAAGATGTCGCAAATCTCGAGAACTCACTCGAATGCCTTCGATAACGCCTATATGGAGTGCCGTAACTTCTACGAGGGCTATTCATTCCTTAAGGATGTTGCCGATTATCTCGACGACTTCAAGACTCCGGATAGATTCAACGCCATCTTCCGCATAAAGAACACCAACTCGACAGGAAGTGGCACAGTAAGTGTAACCGACAGATTTGGAAATACCTACACGGCTGATTTCTCGTGGTAGGAGAGAGAATTGTAATGAGGCAGACACTTATCGCAATTGTTGCACTTGCTGTGCTGTTTGGCTGCGCACCCAAACAGGAGAAGAGGGCTCCCGCAAAGAGCTATCTCTTCCCGTATGTGCAAGTTCCGATGCAGATAGCCGAGGAGCAACGGGGCACCTATATGTGTGACCACTATTGGGATAGATTCGACTTCGCCGATACGCTCTACACCACCAAGGCCGATACGATTGATATGCTGCGTGCCTATGCTGCCTATGTGCAGAACTTCGTGGGCCCGACAAATCAAGAACCGATACGCAAGCTGATGAAGCGTGCCTCGGCATCGAAGAGTATGTTCGAATACTTCGTAATGCTCTCCGACAAGATACTGCACGACCCAAACTCACCACTGCGTAGCGACGAGCTATATATCGCAGTCTTGGAGGCTCAAATCGCATCGCCTCACTACGACAAGTACGAGAAGATGGCACCCGAGTACGATCTCCGCATCGTCTCGCAAAACCGCATAGGTCACAAGGCGAACGACTTCTTCTACACCCTAAAATCGGGAAAGAGGAGCAATCTCTACTCACTGCGTAACGAGTTTGTCATCATCTACATAAATAATCCTGGATGTGCAATGTGCCGCGACATCAGCGAAGCTTTGAAGCAATCGCAGACGATCACAGCACTGCAAGAGAAGGGGCGATTAAAGATTCTGGCAATCTACCCCGACGAGAATCTCGACGAGTGGAATAAGCACTATAACGACATCCCTGCAATGTGGATTAACGGCTACGACAGAGGATGCCATATCGAGCGCGAAAACCTCTATAACGTGAATGCGATACCTGCACTCTACCTCCTCGACAAGGATAAGATTGTTCTGGTGAAGGACTCCACCAATGTCGCCGAGATTGAGCACGCACTAAACCAAACCATAAACATATAATATGAGAAAAGCCCTCTTCATAATCCTACTTCTGCTTGGAGTTTTCGCTGAAAGTAATGCACGCACAGCATCTACTCGCGTCAATGTATTCGCGAAGGGCTTGTCGGGCTACTCCACATTCCGCATCCCTGCAATTATTCGCACCAAGGATAACACCCTGCTTGCATTTGCCGAGGCAAGGCGCAACAGCGAGAGCGACACAGGAGATATCGACCTTGTGATGCGTCGTTCGGAGGATGGGGGTCGAAGCTGGGGTGATATAATCGTGGTTTGGGACGATGCCGAAAACACTTGCGGCAACCCTGCACCCGTAGTGGACGCTGAGAGTGGCCGCATCATACTGCTTATGACTTGGAATAGCGGCAAAGACAGAGAGAGACAGATAATGCGACGCACATCTCTCGACACACGACGCGTCTTCATATGCCACTCTGACGATGACGGTCTATCGTGGAGCACACCCAAGCAGATAACCGACTCGGTAAAGCCCGAGGAGTGGGCTTGGTACGCGACAGGACCTTGCCACGCCATACAGTTGCAGCACAAGTCGCACCGAGGTCGCATAGTTATACCATGCGTACACTCACTCTACGACAGCAAGCACACCTACTACAACGCACACCTCATCTACTCGGACGATTGCGGCGAGAGCTGGGAAATTGGCGCAACACTTAAAGGTGGCAACGAGTCGACCGTAGTAGAGCTCGCAGACGGCTCGTTGATGCACAACTCGAGATGGCAGCGCGGCCCCGCAAAGTATGCTCGACACTACGCCATAAGCAAGGATGGAGGAGCTACTTGCGGAGATATTGTTCGCGATGAAACCCTCATCGAACCTGTTTGTCAGGGCTCAATTATCGGCTACTCGGTGAAGAGCAAAGCGACCAACAGATTGCTATTCTCAAATCCTGCATCAACAAAGCAACGAAAGAATTTAACTATTCGCCAAAGCCGCAACGGAGGTGCTTCGTGGAGCAAGGGTTTTGTTATTGAGGAGGGTCATTCGGCCTACTCGGATATCGTAATTCTCCCCCACAAACGCGTTGGTATTCTGTTCGAATGCGGCGAAAAATCGCCATACGAACGCATCGATTTCTGCACTATCGAGCCACACGACCTGCGATAGTAAAGCATAATCATACATTATAAGATATAGGTGTATTTATCGTTTTTCGGTAAATGCACTATTTTTTTGTACTATTCTGTAAAATTTTCAGTACTATTTATTGCATAGTACCATATTTTGTATTATATTTGCAATAACAAAGAACTCAAAAAAGTAAATAAAATGAACGAAACAATCAACGCAAACATTGGCCAGCAGGCATTTACACTCGATCGTAACGCATACGACCGATTGACAAACTATCTCAACGATGTACGCAGTCGACTCACAACCGACGCTGACGAGGTGATGAAAGATATCGAAATTCGCATCGCCGAGCTCTTCCGCGAGTGGTTGCCATCTTCGATGATGGTTGTAACGATCTCGATGGTCGAGCGTGCCATTATTCGCGTAGGACGCCCTGAGGAGTTTGGTACAACGAAACAGCAGACCAACCACACAAGCAGCAAAACCACAACAAAGCAGCTCCGCCGTTCGCGCACAAATCGTTCAATCGCAGGTATCTGCGGTGGCTTGGCTGCCTACATCGGAATCGACGCTACACTGCTTCGTATCGTAACATTCCTGCTCATCTTCCTCGGCGGTATGTCGTTGTGGGTATACCTCATCCTTTGGTTGATCATACCTGAGGAGTAGCAGGCTCACGCCAAATTAAGGCTGGCTATTGACGAACAGCTAAAGTCGAAATTATGAGAGAAGAGAATGCTAAAATACAGATGCGCAAAGGCGTAATGGAGTATTGCGTACTTGCGATATTGGCAAATGGCGACCAATATGCGCCCGCCATTATTGCCGAGCTGAAGAGCGCCGAGATGATTGTCGTCGAGGGCACGCTCTACCCTCTGCTTACCCGCTTGAAGAATAGCGGATATCTCACCTATCGCTGGGAGGAGTCTATTCAGGGACCACCGCGAAAGTACTACACTTTGACCGACGATGGTCGCTCCTACCTCGCATCGTTGAACGAGGCGTGGGACACCCTTGTCGAGCAGATAAACAACATCCGTAACCGTTAAAATCTACAGTTATGAAACGATTTATCGCAACACTGACCTTGGCCCTTATATGTGCCGTAGCATTCGCACAGGGCGAGGATAACACAAAGACGGGCATAGTACTCGCAAACGAGCATAAAATCGTGATTGAGGCGCGACGCTCATCTATGAACTTCAAGGAGATAGAGGTTTCGCGTGCAATACGTGTAATCGTCGAGGAGCGCACCTCGGGCAATATCATCGTGCGTGCACCGCAGTCGATTATGCCTTATGTCTCACTCAAGGTGGAGGATGGCACCTTCTACGCCACCCTACTTCCAAATACACCCGTTTCGCGCAATTCGAATCTCTTGGCCGAGGTCTACATTCCATACAACGGACAAATCAACGAGATTACAACCTCGTCGGCAGCACGAGTTGTAGTTAAGCCACTGATTGAATGTATCGAACTCGACCTGGAGGCGACATCGTCATCGACAATCGAGCTCTCGACAACAGCTAAGGAGGTCTCGATAGATGCGAGCGGAGCTTCGACAATCTGGGCAAACCTCACAACGCAGGAGCTCGATCTCGAGCTCTCGGGTGCAGCTACAGCCACCCTCTCGGGCGAGGTTCGAACAGCCGATATAGAGCTTGCCGGAGCAGCATCTTTGAAGGCTGAAACCCTGAACATTACAACGCCTGACTTGGAGTGTGTAGGAGCATCGGAAGCGAGAGCAAAAGCCTCGACCTGCACAGCAAAAGCGACCGCCGCTTCGACCATCGAAATCGAGTGCAGCCAGATGCTCAACGTCTCTGCAATAGGCGCATCGACCATCATCTATAGCGGTGATTGTCAGGTCAATACCATTGCAAACAAGGGAGCAAGTACAATTCGTAAAAGATAGGAGAAACGACTATGAACGAGATAAAAAGATGTAGCATTTCAGGCATCGGATTCACCCTTGAATTGGATGCTTACAACCGCCTTGAGGACTATCTTCAATCACTCAAAAAGATCTACCAAAACAATCCCGATAGCGAAGAGATTTTGGCGGACATTGAGGCTCGAATTGCCGAGTTGATACTCTCGGCCCAGAGCAGCGCAAACAACACCGTACATCTGCCACTCATCGAGAATATTATCGCTCAACTTGGCACCCCTGAGGCAATTTCGGGCGTGGAGGAGAGCAACGAGCAGAAGAGCGCACCGCGCATCCCTCGACGCCTCTATCGCGACCTCGAAAATGCGAAGTTGGGAGGTGTTTGCGCAGGTCTCGCAAAGTACTTCAAGGTAGAGGTTGTATGGACACGACTCGCACTCTTTTCGCCACTTTTATTACTCTGTCTCAGCGGTATACCATTTTTATGGTGGTGCGGAGCTGTGGGTGGCAACCTCTTCGGAATATTCATCCTTACGTACCTGATCCTCTGGTTTGCAATCCCGGGAGCCAAGACCGCACGCCAAAAGCTCGAGATGGAGGGCGAGGCGATATCGGCTCAGTCGATAGCTGACCGTCAGGGCGCAACACAGGAGGAGAAGGCTAAGTCGAGCGTCGCAACCGCAGTGACAACATTCGGAAAATTGACAACTATAGTTCTGAAAATCGTACTGGTTTTATTGCTCTTCCCTGTACTCTTTGGCGCAATTTCGCTCATTGTCGCTATCATCGGACTACTTATCGGATTGGGCGGAGTATTGCCTCACTTCGTGGGCGAAATGGGCACAATTGCAGAGGCGGTCACCGAGTTCGGAATACCGATGATGATACTCGGAATAACCCTCGTATTGATTCCTATCATCTATGTGGCATACCTCTTTATCACGCTGTTACTCAGCAAGAAACCGCGATGGATAGTATTGCTGCTTTCAATCATATGGTGGTTCGTCGCTCTCTGCTGGTTAATCGCCACAGCCGTAAACTACGCCGAGGAGAAGAGCTCGCAATTTTTCTCAAACAGCGCCGAGGTGGAGCGCATAATGAGCAAGGAGGATAACACCCTTTCACTGCAAATTATGGAGAGTCTCGACGAGGCGCCGAGCACCGAGCAGCAGGCCGAAATCGAGCGTCTTTTGAACGAGGCCAACGCTCAATCGATAGACCGATAACTCGCTCAAAACCATAAGCTTCGGTCGTGGGAACTGCAAAAAAATTTGCAGTTCCTATTTTTATTTCATACTTTTGCGCAGTCGTAATTCGCCACTATGATCTGGTTGTTATTATCATATTTCATCATCAACATTGTCCTCAAAAGGAGAAAAGCCAAGCGAGAGAGCCGCGGCTTGGAGGGTGATATCGACAACGAAACAAGAAAGCGCGAGGAGGCGGTCATTATGGCCAAAATCGAGAGAGTTTTCGAGAAAATCCAGCGCATCGTCGCCATCTTTTGGCGAGTTATCGCGGGCATTGTCATCGCTCCGGTTTGCGCAATTGCAGTCACAATTCTTGCCACCATTTTCGATATCGCATTTGGCAAAGATGCATCAATTTTCCTGTTCGAAAAGATTAATTTCCTGGGAGAATTTTTCAACAACTACGGAGCAACGGCAACAACGTTCAGTCTTGTAATCGCCTTAATACCACTGCTTTACATTGCATATCTCGCAATTGCACTACTTGCAAAAGCCAAGCACTGTTATTGGGTTTTGTGGAGCGCATTAATCCTTTGGATTGCGACAATTTCGACAGCCATAATCTGCAATCGCGAACTAATCTGGCCAAAGGAAAATGCGAAGACAAAGCGCAACTTTTCTAACTTCATCGACAAGGAGAGAGGCGAGTCTATGCGAATCAAAATTGAGCCGATATCTGAGAGTATTAAGGCCGATTCAGCCCAAAATTAGAGCATGTTTTTTGGCTCTAAATCACTGATTTTCCAAGCATAACAAAGTCTGTTTTTCGACACTTTCGGCGTCCGCTGTTTCACACCCCGAAAAGTGGCGAAATCGAAGCCTTTTTTTGGCCATTTTTATGCAGCATTTCGTTTCACCTTTCCGAAAAACGATATTGCCACGCATAAATCGCTGATTTACAGCCAATTGCGGGGGGGGTATTTTATTGAAAAAATATTAAAAATTACGCGGTTTTTTGATAAATTTTTCTTAACTTTGCAACGCGAATGTATATATAAGGGAAAAACAGAGAGAGACAACCCACTTTTGCACGCTTTTTGAACAGGTTTTTGAGTTCTTGAAATGAAACGAATTTTGTATCACATAATCTTGGCGATTGTCATCACCGCTTCGGTGGCAGCTTCGGCTGTTGCCCAGGAGCGTAGTGTTGAGAATCGTCTCGTTATTGATATTCCGTTCGTTTTGTCGGGATACAACAACAAGGGCATCAACATGAAGTTGGCCGGCGAGTCTCTTCAGAAGGCTGCACGCGAATTGGAGCTCCTCAATGCCGACTTGACATCGACCTTGAAGAGCATCGAATTCTATAGCTCGGTTTCGCCTGAGGGCTCGACTGCTGCCAACAGACGAGTAGGCGCAAAGCGTCTCAAGACTGCCGAGCAGTTCGTTCGCAAGTACCTCTCCATCCCTGCGTCGGTTAATATCACCTACGACAGCCGCTACATTCCTTGGAATCAGATACTCCTTCCAGCCATCGAGGCGGACGTGAATGTGCCATACCGTAGCGAGATGCTCAAGCTCTTCTACCGTAGTCCAGATGCCAAGGGTCGCGATATGCGTCTCTACAACCTCTTCCACGCTAAGGGTGGTCGCATCTACGACGTCGTACGAGAGCGTTATTTCCCGCTTATGCGTCGTTCGGGTGCTATCATCACCGTAGACCGTCCTGTTTACAACGACATGGCGACTAATGGAAGCCTTCTCAGTGGTAGCATCGCACCGATGGAGACCGCAAACTTTGTACTCAATGATTCAATTCCATACACTCCACTCTACTCAGCCGCTACAGTCAAGGCGAGTGAGAGCGGGCGTTCGCCGTATGGTCTCTTGTTGAAGACCAACGCTATCGGCTGGGGATTGGCAATCACAAATATCGGCATCGAGTTCGACTTTGCAAAGCACTGGTCGATTTCGGTACCTGTTTTATACTCAGCACACAACTACTTCACATCGACTATCAAGTTCCGTACGCTTGCAACACAGCCGGAGATTAGATATTGGTTGAAGGAGGATAATACCGGCTTCTTCGCGGGAGCACACTTCGGTGTTGGCTCGTACAACATCGCAACAAATGGTATCAAGCGTTACCAGGATCACAACGGAAATACTCCGGCATTGGGTGGTGGTATCAGCATTGGTTACCGCTTGCCTATCTCGAAGAACGAGAAGTGGGCTCTCGAGTTCACTGTAGGTGCCGGTGGTTACAAGTTGTGCTACGACACATTCTACAATGTGAAGAACGGTAGACTTATCGAGACCGTCAACAAGACTTATTGGGGTCTCGACAATGCTGCCATTAATGTTTCATATCGTTTCGACCTTAAAAAACGCAAGAGATGAGAAAGTTCGCGCAATACATATTGATATGTGCGATATCGCTTCTCGCTTTTGCGGGTTGCGACGTACACGAGTTCCCGGATCCACAGTTGGAGGTGAAGGTGCCATTCGAGTTGCACCTCAACTTCGACAACGAGATGACTCTCCACGATGTTATCACACATACTCGTAGTGGCGAGGAGGAGACTAAGGCTCCATTCAGCAGCCACGACTTCCGCTACGTGATCAAGGCATACCGCCTCGACAGATGGAAGAAGAATGGTGATAATGAGGCCGATGCAGAGTTTGTATTCACTCGTCCAAGCAACGAGGAGTTGAACTTCACCGCAGAGCTCCCTCTCCACGAGGGTGACTACCGATTCCTGGTATGGTGTGACTATGTCGATGCGGGCACAAACACCGACAAGTACTACACCACCACGGACTTCAAGATGATTGCTATGACCGAGCTCAACGAGTATGAGGGTAGCAACGACTTCCGCGACGCATTCCGCGGTATGGTTGATGGTAGTGTACGTAACCCTGACCTCTACGCGGGTGATATCGTGGATACCTTCACAAACGAGGCTACAGCTCAGATGACACGTCCGGTGGGTAAGCTCAAGTTTATCTCTACCGATGTCGATATCTTCGTCGACCACATCACCGATATTATGAAGGAGCAGGGCTTGTTGATGAGCAACTTCAACGACCTCACCTTCGAGCAGATGTTGCAGTCTATCCGCATCGAGGACTTCAAGGTTGTAGTTCGCTACTCGCACTACTTGCCTTGCGCATACAATATGTATGAGGATAGAGCCTCGGATTCGCGACCTGCATCATTCACAAGCACCTTGCAGCGTGAGGGCGATAGAAATATGCTCCTCGGATACGACTATGTTATCTCGGAGAAGAACAAGGGCGTTCTGATTACGGGTATAAATATCGAGGTTTACAACAAGGATGGCGAATTGATGTCGAAGACCGATGGTATTCCTGGTTTGAGAATTATGCAGAGCCAGATGACCGTTGTACAGGGCGAGTTCCTGACATCGAAGGCTTCGGGAGGTGTATCGATTAATCCTGGATATGATGGTCCGGACTTCAATATCCCACTCTCGGTTAGAACAACAAAGAATATCTTCGAGTAAGGCTATACCTATATTATATATAAAGGGAAACACAAACACATAAACAAACAATATTAATTAACTAAAAACTAAACACTATGAAAAAACTTTTCTTCGGTATGTTGGCAATCGTGGCAATGATTGCAACATCGTGTCAGCAGGAAGTTGACCTCGGAGTAAATGTTGGTGAGACTGCTACAGTTTCTTTCAATGTTGGTACTCCTACCCGTGCTTACAGCGACGGTACAACTGCTACTGAGTTGGAGTGGGCTGTTTACGACGCTAACGGTGTTCTCCTCAGCGAGATTGGTGGCACAAAGACTATCAACCTCTCGACTACTGTTGAGCTCCAGCTCGTTACTGGCAACCAGTACACTGTTCTCTTCTGGGCTGAGGCTGAGAATGCACCTTACACATTTGATGCAGCTACTCAGACTGTAACTGTTGACTACACAAACGCAGTTAGCAGCGATGAGGTTCGCGATGCATTCTATGCTTGCCACCCATTCACTGTTAACGGTGCTCAGACTGAGACTGTTGAGTTGAAGCGTCCTTTCGCACAGTTGAACATTGGTACTAACGACTACCTCGCAGCTGCTAACGCTGGTTACACTGTAACTGAGGCTAAGGTTAAGACTTCGGTTTACACTACTCTCAACCTCTTTGACGGCGCAGTTGACGGCGAGCAGGCTGTAGAGTTCGGCTATGCAGCTGTTCCAACTACTGAGACTTTCCCAGTAGCAGGCTACGAGTATATGGCTATGAACTACTTGCTCGTTAGCGCAGACAAGGCTCTCGTTGACGTGGAGTTCACTTACACTAACGGTACTGCTGAGAAGGTTCGCACTGTAGGTTC
>JAZLCQ010000045.1:0-62976 GCA_045614285.1 Alistipes sp. | reverse complement strand
TATGTCTGGGGTGGCTTTGCCCCATACTCCGATACGAGTGTGGGGTCTTGTTTATTTGTAGCATAGGTATTCCAGAGCCTCCATTCAGATAGACTAATCAGCCTCACACTTTCTTTTTTATATTAATCGCACATTTGAGGTTGGTGTACGACCTTATAATTTTAAAGAGATATGAAAACTTTTATGTTTGTTTTAAGGAAAATTTTTGCCTTGTTTTGTTGGATAGGTTCGGTGCTTACTATACTTCAACTATTCACTGCTCATGAACAATTGGTGCCGTATATCTTATTTTCATCAATACTATGGTTTTATTGGGGACGTGTTTTGTGGAAAAATGACGAAAGAAAAATTGCAATCAATGGTTTTGTTTATCAATTATTAGTCATAGCGGTTTTTGTTGCCGAATTTGTAGCTTGCATGTTAGTAGGCGTCGCTATCTCGGGCTTAATGGCGAACTTCAATCCAATACTGACGGGTTGGATATTTGGTATTTTGATGACTATCTGCTTGTTTGCTCTATCTCCATCAAAAATTTTACCAAAAAGATTTTTTGTTGCCCCTGAGTCAAAGCCTGTAGCTGATGAAGCGGTTGCAAATAACAATCAGGAGGAGTCGAATGCTTGTTCAAAACCGATTTTAAAGCAGTTTGAAGAGTCCGATCATAGCAAATATATGCCTAAGTAACAACGGAATATGTTATAAAGAAGAAATGCCGAGCTAACAGCTCGGCATTATCTTTTTCTAACGCCTCTAACGCCCCTATTTGTACAGCAGTACCGACGGATTCTTCCACACTTCGTTTGCAACCTCGAGAATCTCCGATGCAGTTACGGCGTTGATTTTGCGATACGACTCCTCCAATGTGTCGACCTCGCCGTATGCCAAGAGACTCTTACCCGCACCGAGCATATAGCTCTCGGCGCCCTCGGTCAAGATAGCCATCTGCGCAATAAACTGCTTCTTTGCCATAGAGAGTTGGCGTGAGGTGAGCGCCGTATCTTGCAACTTCTTAATCTCTCTATCGATAATCTCGCGACAACGGTCCGAGTTCTCGTGGTCGGACGAGAAGTAGATGGTTGTCAAACCGCAATCCGAAAGCGACGAATAACTCGCTCCGATGTTGTAGGTCAGGCCGTTACGCTCACGCACGTTGATGTTGAGTCGTGAGTTTGCGCACGGGCCACCCAAGATGTTAGTGAGCAGTGCGAATGGCAATCTGCGCTTATCGGCGAGATTGTAGGCGCGCGCTCCGATGATGCAGTGGGCCTGGTGCGTATGCTTGTTTACTACCTTCTCGAACTGAGCTACATCGACCGGCTTCACACGCTTAAACTCCTGTGCTGTTGCCGAATATCCTCCAAAATATCGCTCGGCAATCTCCTTGATGCGCTTAGGCGAGATATTGCCAATCGATGCAAATACCATCTTATCTGTCGTATGCGTGCGGGAACGAAAACGGTGTATCGCAGCCGAGTTAATACCCTTGAGGCTGCGTGGTGTGCCGAGGATATTGTGGCCGAGTTCCGAACCCTCGAAAATAAGGTCTTCGAAGGTGTCGTAGATAGCCTCCATTGGCGAGTCGCGATAGGTGTTTATCTCGTCGAGAATAACCTCTCGTTCCTTGTCGAGCAGATGGTCAGGGAATGTCGAGTGAAATACCACGTCGGCAATCAACTCCACGGCCTTTGCGAAATCTCCTCGTAAAACCGTAGCGTGTACGGTGGTATCCTCCTTCGTGGTGAAGGCATTCAACTCTCCACCGAGGTTCTCCAATCGGCAATTAACCTGATATGCCTTGCGGTGCTCGGTGCCCTTGAAAAATCCGTGCTCGGTGAAGTGTGCGATACCGAACTCATTTGCGAGTTCGTCGCGGCTTCCTGCGTTTATAAACATAGCACATCGCGCTACACCGCTCTTCACTTGGCGATGTATTCCACGTATGCCGTTTGGTAGGTCGTATATGTAAAATTCAGAATTCACAATTCAAAATCTAAAATTAAAACTTAGTTTTCCGCTTTCAGTTTGAGGAATGCGCCCGTATGGCTCTCCTGGCACTTGGTGAGCTCGCTAGGCGTTCCTTCGAATACAATTGTGCCACCCGCAGTGCCGGCCTCGGGACCGAGGTCGATGATGTGGTCGGCACACTTGATTACCTCCATATTGTGCTCCACGATTACCACCGTATGACCCGCTGCAATCAAGGCGTTGAAGGCCTTCAGTAGACGGTTGATATCGTGGATGTGCAATCCTGTGGTTGGCTCGTCGAAGATAAACATCATTCGCTTATCGGTAAACTCGCGTGCCAGGTACGATGCGAGCTTAACTCGTTGACTCTCACCGCCCGACAATGTCGAAGATGGCTGTCCAAGTTTGACATATCCCAAGCCTACATCGCTCAATGTCTGAAGGCGCTCGATGATGCGTCGGCACTCCTTGGCATCCTCGCTAAAGAATGCAATAGCCTCATCTACACTCATATCGAGAATGTCGCTGACCGACTTATCTCGATACTTAACCTCAAGCACCTCGTCCTTGAATCGCTTACCACCGCACGCCTCGCAAGTGAGGGTGATATCAGCCATAAACTGCATTCCAACCTTGATGCTGCCCTCGCCCTGACACACCTCGCAGCGACCACCAGCCGAATTGAACGAGAAGTGCGACGGCGAGATATTGTTATGCTTGGCATATGGCTGATCGGCAAAGAGTTTACGTATTTCATCCCACGCCTTGATATATATAGCCGGGTTGGAACGTGACGACTTACCGATAGGGTTTTGGTCGACCATCTCCACGCCTCGCAGCAACGATGTGTCGCCACTGAGTCCGTCGAAATCGCCAGGATGATCTCCCGTATCAGCCAGCTCGCGGTGCAATGCCGGATAGAGAATATCTCGTGCCAATGACGATTTACCCGAGCCGCTAACACCCGTGATGCAGGTCATAACACCGAGTGGAATCTTGACCGTGATGTTTTTGAGATTGTTATGTCGGCAACCCTTCAGCTTTATAAAGTTACTCCATCCGCGTGTAGAGGCTGGAATAGCAATCTCTCTCTTGCCCGAAATATAGTCGGCAGTGTAGCTGTCAGTTGCTGTGCCTAGATTAGCTAAATCTCCATTGTAGACTACTCTACCGCCATTTGCGCCTGCCTCAGGGCCGATATCGATGATATGGTCGGCAGCGCGAATAACCTCCTCCTCGTGCTCCACGACAATTACCGTATTGCCCATATCACGCAGCTGCTTCAGCACCTCGATAAGACGATGTGTGTCGCGTGGATGGAGACCAATGCTCGGCTCGTCGAGAATATACAAAGAACCGGTCAGGTTGCTACCTAACGATGTCGCAAGGTTGATACGCTGACTCTCTCCTCCCGACAAGGTGTTCGACGCGCGGTCAAGAGTGAGATATCCCAAGCCTACATCGCTCAAGTATTGCAGACGATTGCGTACTTCGGTCAAGAGTCGCTCCGAACTCTTATTGTCGTACTCGTCGAGCGAAACCGATCCGAAGAACTCGATTGCCTCATCTACGGTCATACGCACAACTTCGGCGATGTTCTTGCCGCCAAACTGCACGTAGAGAGCCTCCTTGCGGAGTCGCTGTCCGCCGCAGTCAGGACATACAGCCTTGCCCATAAATCGAGCCTTGAGTACACGATATTGAATCTTGTGGCGCTGGCTGTCGAGCATATCGAAGAATGAGTTCAATCCCTCGAAATATTCGTTGCCCAACCACAAAAGGTGGCGTTGCTCCTCGGTTAGAGTGTGATATGGTGCGTGAATCGGGAAGTCGAACTTGTGAGCATTCATCACAAGTTGATCGCGGAACCAACGCATTGTATCACCTCGCCAACAAGCAATGGCATTGTCGAAGATAGTGCGCGATTTATCCGGCACAACGAGCTCCTCGTCGATACCTGTGACCTTGCCCCAACCCTCGCATCGTGGACACGCTCCGAGTGGATTATTGAACGAGAAGAGGTGCTCGGTCGGACGTTCAAATTCGATACCGTCAGCCGTGAAGTTTGCGTTAAAGAGGTGCTTATTGTCGCCCTCTATGATTACACAACTATTTGTGCCATAGCCAAATGCTTGCGATATAGACTCTCGCATACGGGTCAACGTATCGTCGTCGGTGGCTACACGCATACGGTCAATAATGACGTATATGCCCTCGGCCGAACGCTCCAACTCTACCTCCTTGATAAAGTCGTCGATAAGTACGATCTCACCGTCTACCATCAGGCGCACAATACCCTCCTTGACAAGCGTCAACAACTTCTCGATAATGCTTTCGCCATTGTCGAGTTGCATAGGCACTGCAATGACTACACGCGCCCCTTCGCCCAACGAGAGAACGAAATCGACGACGTCGTCGGTGTCGTAGCACTTAACCTCTACGCCCGAAATTGGCGAAATGGTCTTTCCAACTCGAGCATAGAGCAATTTCAAGTAGTCGTAAATCTCGGTTACGGTACCTACGGTTGAACGAGGATTTCGTGAAGAGACCTTCTGCTCGATAGCAATCGCTGGGGCAATACCCGAGATTATATCGACGTCAGGTTTCGAGATACGACCCAGGAACTGGCGTGCATATGCCGACAAACTCTCTACATAACGGCGTTGACCCTCGGCAAAAATCGTGTCGAATGCCAAGGTCGATTTGCCCGAGCCCGACAATCCTGTCACGGCAATCAATTTCTCGTGCGGAATCTCGAGTTCGATATTCTTGAGGTTGTGTACCCTCGCGCCCTTTATGTAGATAGAATTTGCCATCAACTACTTAATTTTGAAAATAGCAACGCTAATAGGTTGCATCTTGAAGGTATGACCCTCCTTTGAAGTCTTGCACTTAGCAAGCGAAGCGTTGTTGCCATATACCCACTCCGCCTTCTTGCCGAGAGGTGCGATATTGCCCTCTACCTCACGCTCCGAAGGGTTGAATACCACAACATACTTCTCGTCACCCAAAGTACGAGAATAGATCATCGGATAAGGATTATCCAAGTCGCCTACATACTCCCATTCGCCAGCTACGCCGAGTGCAGGAGTTGAAGCACGGAGTGCCAAAAGACCCTTTACATAGGCGAGAACAGAGTTGTTGTCCTTCTCCTGCTCAGCTACATTCGGAAATGTAAATGCGTTATCCACAGGCAAATAGAGCTTGCGTGCATCTGCTACAGTCGAGAAACCTGCATTTCGCTCGTTGCTCCACTGCATTGGTGTACGGCATACCGAACGGTTACGACCTGTCATGCTGCCACCCTTAAATGCTGCTGAACCCTCCTTCGCCGGAGCGTACTCCAAGTTGCGCATTCCAATCTCCTCACCGTAGTAAACGATTGGAGGTGTTGGCAATGTGAGGAAGAGGGTAATTGCAACCTTCTGCTCCTCAGGTGTCGAACGATTCATACGTGTCAAACGCCAAATATCGTGGCTGCAAGTAGGCATCGAAGCGTAACCACCATGTTTGCGATATGTCTTGTAGATCTCGGTATAGACCTTCATCGCATCCTTGATGTTGCCGTTGCCCTTGCGGTTGAAGTAGCAAACCGTCGGAGCCATCTTATCGTCAGTCTCGCAAACGAGTGGACGGTAAACCTTACCACCTACACCATTGTGAATCAAGAGGTCGATGTTGAAACCTGCCGAGAGTGACTGCTCTGGGTTTGACCACTCCGAGAGCATAATATTCTCAGGGTATGCTTTGTTGTACCACTCGAAAATCTCATTCCACAAACGGCGCACGCCATCGCGATTTTTGCTGTCGCTCTTAACCAATGACTGTGCCATATCTACGCGGAATCCATCAGCTCCCATGTCGCACCAGAAGGCGATAATCTTCTTCAGCTCATTACGAACAGCTGTTGGGCCCGGATCATCGTAACTCTGCTCCCAATGGTGTCCTGGCTTTGGCGAGTAGTAGCCGTAGTTAAGCGCAGGCTGAATATCGAAGAAGTTCTTGATATAGTAGCCGTTGCGTGGGTGGTTGTTATTCACAAATTTTCGACCCGGCTTCTTTTCTGGCTTACCCTTTGTCCAGATATAGTAGTCGGTATACTGGTTCTGCTCAGCTTTTGCAGACTCCTTAAACCACGGGTGCTTGTCCGAGGTGTGACCCGCAACAAGGTCGAGCAAAACTTTGATGCCCTTTGCGTGTGCCTCATCAATAAGCGCCTTGAGGTTGTCGTTTGTGCCAAATCGAGGATCTACCTTGTAGAAATCGATAATGTCGTAACCACCATCCTCCCAGGCACTTGCAAAGCAAGGTGACATCCATATGCAGTTGAATCCTACACTCTTGATATAGTCCAACTTCGAACGTATACCATTCAAGTCGCCAATACCATTGCCATCAGAATCCATAAAGGTAGATGGGTAGATGTGGTAAATAACCGCATCCTTCAACCACGATGGCTGTGCCTTCTGCGCTGTGGCAGAGAGCGTAAATGCGATGCAGATAACTGCAACTAATCTTTTGATATTCACAATTATATGTTTTAGTTTTCTATTTCAACTGTTACGCCTTCCACCTTTTCGAGCTTGGCAATCAGCATATCAGCCTCGCTCTCTCGGATGCGAAGACGCATGGTGCACAGATTATCAAAAATCTGCTCGTCGATGCGTGGGTTCATCTCCTTGATGATTCGCATCACGCCGTTCATCGAAATGTAAGAGAAATCGACTTTGATAACCCTGTCGACGGTCTTCTCGATGATATTGCTCACGGCGATTACCTCGGCTGTGGACTCCTTGTAGGCTTGAATCAAACCCGAAACACCCAATTTGGTGCCGCCAAAGTAGCGCACAACCACAACCAGGCAGTTTGTCAACTCGGCTGAGAGGAGCTGTCCTAAAATCGGCTTGCCCGCTGTGCCCGATGGCTCACCATCGTCATTCGCACGGAATGTCTCGCCCTGAGGGCCAAGTCGATATGCATAGCAATGGTGAGTGGCGTCGTAGTACTCTTTACGCAGAGCATCGAGCAGCTCCTTAATCTCCTCTTCGCTCTCTACGGGGTATGCGTAGGTGAGGAACTTGCTGCTGCGCTCCTTGTAAATCGCTTCGGCTGGCTCGGCGATAGTTAAGTATGAGTCCTTGAACTCTGCCACTCTCGCTTACTTTATTCTGTTAAATAATCTGTTCCAACGAATGCCATTCTCGCCCTTAGAGAATGCAATGAAGAGCGCCTTACCCACGATGTGATCCTCAGGTACAAATCCCCAGTAACGCGAATCTGCCGAGTTGTGGCGATTGTCACCCATCATGAAGAAGTAGTCCATCGCAAATGTATAGGTCGATGCCTCTACTCCATCGATGAAAATCTTGTCGCCCTCGACGCGCAAGTCGTGACCTTCATACTGGTCGATGATACGTTCGTAGAGTGGAAGATTATCTACGGTGAGCTCGATGGTTGCACCCTTCTGTGGTACCCAAAGCGGACCGAAGTTGTCCTGAGTCCACGGGTAGTTGATGTGGTGTGGGAAGGTGTCGAACGATGACTCGGTATTGTTATAGCGCTCGACGCTCTCTACACTCTTGTATTTGCGAAGCTGCTCAGCACCCTTCTTTGTTGTTGCAACATAGTAGTATGGAGCAGAGCCATCATACTCGGTGATGTTGAGATTCGAGAAGGCATACTCAGACAATGGCGCTGTAGTCTTGACGAAGTAGATATACTGGCGATCCTCACACTCAGGCTGAGCCTCGCCATTTACGAAGAGTTCGGTGTCGATAATCTGCAATGTGTCGCCAGGAACACCCACGCAACGCTTGATGTAATTCTCGCGCTTGTCTACCGGACGAGTGATGACCGTGTAGTCGTTGTGGAGACGTTTTCTACCCTCCTCCTTGCCGAGCGACGACTGATAATCGCGCAATACATCGTAATATGTTGCTGCCTGATTCTCAAGCAAAACGGTATCTCCCGCAGGGAAATTGAATACGACAACATCCTCACGCTCTACCTTGCCACGACCGCGGAGACGATGGTAGTCCCACTGAATGCACTCCGAGAACGATTTCTTGTTTGAGAATGGCAATGTGTTGTATACGAATGGCATCGCTACAGGCGTATTTGGCACCTGCGGACCATACGAAAGCTTGCTCACATAGAGATAGTCGCCGATGAGAATAGTCTTCTCCATCGACGAGGTCGGAACGACGTACAACTGGAAGATGAACAGGTGTACGAACGTAGCAACCACTGTCGCCCATACGATTGCGTCAACCCAACCGTAAATAGAGTTGTAAGCAGGATACTTCTCGCGCAACTCTTCATTCTTCTTGCCGATATACTTGTACATCAGGCGCGAAATGAAGTAGTCGTAGATAAGTGGCAAGCCGAGCAAAAGCCACAAGTTGCCGGTCCACACTACAAAAAGGAGGATATATACGATTGATGCAATCGCAAACTTAGTCCAACGATTCTTCAAAAACTCTAAAAACTTCTTCATAGTCCTACTCAAAAAGGTCGTCAATTGTGAATACACCCTTGCGTGGAGCGATAAACTCTGCTGCAACTACTGCGCCGAGCGCCAATGCACGACGTGAGAAGAGCGTGTGCTTGATCTCAATCTTGTCATCTGCCGAGGTGTAGGTAACGGTGTGTGTGCCGGGAACTGTGCCCTCGCGGAGAGATACAATCTCAATTGCATTCTCATTGGTTGTAGGCTCATTTACCCACTCTGTTTTGCGCTCTACCCTCTCGAGAATGTCGTTAGCAAGCGAAATTGCAGTTCCGCTTGGTGCATCCTTCTTCTGGGTGTGGTGAATCTCCTCCATCGATACGTTGTATGCGTCGAAGCGATTCATGATCTCTGCCAAGTAGCGATTGAGACGGAATGTGATATTTACGCCGAGCGAATAGTTCGACGACCAAATCATTGTCGAATCCTTCTCGCTACACAAAGTCTGCAACTCCTCCAATCTATCGTGCCAGCCTGTGGTGCCACAAACAACCGGTGTTCCGCACTCGATGCAGGTACGTACGTTGTTGTAAGCTGTGTCTGGGGTTGTGAACTCGATGGCTACATCAATGTCTGCCAACTTCTCAGCGCAGAGATCCTCTGTGTTATTCTGGTCTATAATAAGCGCTACGGTGTGTCCTCGTTGAATCAAGACCTGTTCAATCTCGTGTCCCATTTTGCCGTAGCCAATAATTGCAACTCTCATAATTCTATCGTGTTTATATTGTTTAATTCGCAAAGATAACAATTTTATGCGAAATAAAAAAGACAAATGCTAATGCATTTGCCCTTTATACTTAACATTGCTCAAAAATAGACCCTGCGGTTGAGTTCCACTGCTTGCTCTCGAGAGGTCTCGGGAATCGACAATTTCGCGGAATTCATCGACCGAATATCGCCCTCGTCCGACATCCACAAGCGTGCCGACAATTGCTCGCACCATATTGCGCAAGAATCGGTCGGCGCGTATTGTAAATCGCAGAGTGCCATCATCTTCCGTCCCCCATTTGGCGTGCGACACGTGGCAAATGTTGGTCTTGTTGTTCGAGTTTAACTTGGCAAATGTGGTGAAATCCTCCACCTCGAGAAGGTACTTCGCAGCTTCGTTCATCTTGTCAACGTCGAGCTGAAAATAACATATCCACGCAGAGTGTCGTCTGAATGGAGACTTTTTCTGCGAAAGAAAATATGTGTATTCGCGCTCGATTGCGTCGAAGCGCGCGTGTAGCTCCTCTGCCACCGGATAGATTCGCGTGATGGCAATGTCGTGCGGTAGCATTGCGTTGAGTTTGTAGGCGATATGAGCTCCGTCAATCTCGGTTGCAGTGTCGAAATGCGCAGTATAGAACGATGCGTTAACACCCGTATCTGTACGTCCTGCACCTACGATTTCGGTTGGCTGGCGCAAGAGCTTCGATAAAGCGTCCTCGATGGTGCCTTGCACGGTGCGTTGATCGGGTTGTCGCTGCCATCCGCAATAGGCCGCACCCTCGTATTGAAGTTCTATAAAGTAACGCATTATATAAATCGTATTATGTCGTTAATCCTCAAGATTTTTTGCAGCTTCGAAAATGCCCTCGTAAAGTGATGGATGGGCGTGTATGACCGATGCAATATCTTCGGCTGTGGCACCCAATGCCATAGCCACTGAAGGCTCGCCCAGCATCTCTACTACGTTGGCTCCAATGATGTGTGCGCCACGCAATTTCTTCTCGTTATCGAAGATTAATTTGATGAATCCATCGCGGTCGCCGGCTGCAGCAGCCTTACCCGATGAGGCGAAGTTATAGCGTGCAACTTTGTACTCCAATCCCTGCTTTTGAGCCTGCTCCTCGGTAAATCCCACCGATGCGATTTCAGGTGTGGTGAAGATACAGGCAGGTGTGAGCGTGTAGTCGATAGCCTTCGGATTCTTGCCAAATATCTGCTCTACACAGTTGATTGCCTCGGCCGATGCGATGTGCGCCAAAGCTGGTGATGCGATAATGTCGCCCACAGCATAAATGCCAGGAGCGGATGTTTGGAACTTGTTGTCAACTACAATCTTATCTCGCTCTACCTGAACATCTACTTTATCAAGTCCAAGTCCGTCGATATTCGATTTAATACCTACAGCAGAGAGTACTTTGTCGGCCTCAATTTGCTTTGTTACACCCTTCTGCTCAACCTCTACAACACACTTGCCATCGGCAACTGACACGCCTTTAACAGCTGTGTCACACATAATGGTGATGCGCTGACGGCGGAATGCTCGCTCAGCTGCAGCTGATACCTCAGCGTCGAGCAACGGCATAAATTGTGGCATATACTCCACTACGGTCACCTTTACGCCCAATGATGCGTAGAGGAAGGCAAACTCGCTACCGATAGCGCCGCTACCAACAACAACCATAGTCTCGGGCAACTCCTCCAAAACGAGTGCATCTCGCGATGAGAGAACGTGCTCGTGGTCGATTGGAATAGATGGCACTTCTCGTGGTGATGCGCCCATAGCAAGTAGTATATTTTTAGCCTCATATGTGGCATCGCCCACCTTCACTTCGTGTGCAGAAACTAACTCGGCAGAGCCTGTAATCACCTCTACACCACTGCGTTTGAGCAATAGTTCTACTCCACGGCCAGTGGTTTGAGCCACCTGGCGAGAACGAGCAACCATAGCCTTCAAATCGGCTTTTACTTCGCCCTCAATAGCCACGCCAAACGACTTGGCATTGCGGCAATAGTGGTAAACCTGTGCGCTCTTAAGCAACGCCTTGGTTGGAATGCAACCCCAGTTAAGGCAAGTCCCGCCCAACTCTGCACGCTCTACAAGAGCAACCTTTGCGCCCAACTCTGCGGCACGAATGGCTCCCACATATCCTGCAGGGCCGCCACCTATAACTATTAAATCGAACATATCTTTCGCTTTTAATCTTTTATTTCAAAATATACTCCACAGTCTGAGTATTTCCCTGCTTATCCTTGTAGGTTATGCGGTACTTGCCCTTGAAGCCTCGAAACTGAACCTTGCCATTCTCGTCAGCCTTGACGGTGATATTGGTCTTCCACTCATGGTTAATAAGCTGGTCGAGAGCCCAATACGAAGGTTTTTCTTTCATATCGCGTGTAAAGATACCCGATACTGCAGGCTCGCCCTTCAGGCCGCAACCATCAACGGTGTTCCACCAAGTAATACCCATAACCTTCTCCTGAGAGAACCATATGCGATAGAGCTGCTGTGTGATAATTGCCTGGATCATATAGCCCTTCTCGTCCTGTGAAGGCGAGGTGATGGTAATCTCGCTCATATGGAGTGGCAGACCGGTCTGATTTGCCCAATTTATGTATTGGCGCACCTGTGACGGAGTCTGAATCTTTGCACCATTGGCAATGTCCTGGCATTGCTGCACCTTCATAAGGTGCATCTGAATGCCCATAATATCAATTTTGCAACCGCGTTCCACAAGACGATTAACCTGCTTTGAGTACGAAGGGTTGCGACGGTAGTCGTTGATATTGAGCTTAACTTCGCTCGGGAAATACTTCTCTGCCCACTTCAAAGCTTTGTACGGATAGTCACCGTTCATTATGCCATAGCGGCTCTTCGCGATAGGCAAATTCTCCTGAATGCGATCTGTGCGGTCATCCTCGGCACTCTCGTTTACAACATCCCAGCTGTCAATGCGACCCTTGTAGCGCTCTGCAATCTGCTTAATGCGATTCTCGAAAGCGTCGTCAAGGCGCTTGAGATATGTAGGGAACTCTGCTGCGCACTCCTCGAACGACATGCTACCCCACTCGCTTGTATGCTTCTCGTGGCTTTTTAATCGGACAGGGTTCTGATTTGGAAAATATTTTTTCCAATTTTCGAACTCCTGAGGAGTGAGCAGCTCGCTCCACCAACGAGGGATTCCGTGACCACGTGTTCCCCATACGAGTACGTGACCGTGCATACGCACACCTTTGCTTTCGCAGAAGTCAACAATCTGATCGGTCGATGGACGGCGCCAATGCCACTGTACTTGAGGGTCTTGGCAATTATTCCACCACTCCTCGGTATCGCGCTCGGAGGTCTCAAAACGTGGTTTTCCACGCTCCCACTCGAGGTGACGCCAATAGAATGGCACGGTTGCCGAGTTGAATAATTCTCCGTACGAACGCTTGTAGCGCTCATTGTACTCGGTTTTTCCCAACTGGTTGAAGTTGAAAATGTGAGCTCCAAAGTAGAACTCGTGAGAGATCTGCTCGATCTTTACGTCGCGCTTGCGACCAAGGTTCTCGAGTACAATCTCGCCATCGGCCTTGCGATACTTCTCGATATCGGCATCGATACGAGCTTGCTCCTCTGCATTCCAAATCTTCCAATATGCCTCGCTCATATAGCCCTTCTTATCCTCAGCCTGTGAACGTGGAAATACGAGTTTTGATTGTGCAAACGATGTGCTATATGCAAAAATCGCGCACAATAATACTATAGACTTTTTCATTGTGTTCGGATTAGAAATTTATAACCTTCAAAACCTCGCCATTATCCTCTGCTACAGCGCGCTTCCACTTCTCCGAGTAGCCCGACTGCTCGATCTTGTCAGGAATGTTACAGCCGTTGCCATTATCGATAAAGCCCTTCTCGTTCTCGGCCTTAGTGTTGCCGTCGATGTACTTAACTAACAAGTACTTATCGAGTGTATTCCACTTCTCGAAGAGGTTCTGAGCTGTAACTGTCGAGTATGCGGTCTGCAGCTTCTGAGCCTTTTTAGCAGCCAAGCCTGCAGTCTTTGCGTCGAACTTCTCAACCTCGGCCAGCTTCTCATTCTCCCACTTGTCAACCTCCTCGCGTACGCGCTTTCCAATTGAATCATAGCGCAAGTATGCGAAGTTTGCGATGCGGTTAGTTACCCAGAACATCGATGTTGCCGAGTAGTGCAACATTGAACCGTTTGCCTCATCCAAGCACCAAGGTACCTCGGTTGTGTTGCAATAGATTGGAGTCAATGGAGATGTCGCAGCATCGTCTGTACCAAACCAGAGGATGCCGGTTTTGCCGCTGCGAGCCTGACCGCAGAGCCAGAAACCTGTCTGCTGAGTAGCTGTAGCGCGCTCATTGCAATACTGCACGCCATCAACCTTGAAATACATTGGACGCCAACGATATGGGCAGCCGTTGCCACCTGCACCGATGTCGGTTGTCATATCGATTGGAGTGCCCTCATAGTGGTCGCGCATGGCGTCGAAAAGCTGCTTAGGCGACACCTTCTTTGTAGGCTTTACCCACAATGGCATACGATTATTAGGGTTGTGTCCCATAGCGTAGTCGGTGTACTGATCCATACCCTCAGCTACAGTGCGGAAGAATGCCCAAACACGAGCCTCACAACCACGCAAAGCTCCGAAATCGAGTGGTGCATATGCATCGCAGAACGAGAACTCCTCATCCTTGCCATTGAAGTAACCCATCTCACGAGCGAACGAGATGACATCGCTCGAATAGAGGCAGTTCTCCTTGTCGTTCAATGGGAAGGTTGTGATACGAGCCTGATTTGCGTGTCCCGATACGTATCCGTCAGGAATACGACGTGCAACCCATACAATACCCTTGCGAACATTATTGCCCTTATCGTCGAGCTTCGAGCCCTTGCCGATAAGCTCCATAATCCACGCCTCGTTAGCATCTGCAATCGAGAATGACTCGCCCGAAGATGCGTAGCCGTAGGTATTTGCCAACTCAGCAATGATAGCAATTGCCTCACGCGCGGTCTTTGCGCGCTGGAGTGTGATATAGATCAATGAGCCGTAGTCGATACCACCCTTTGGATCCTCCAACTCAGAGCGGCCGCCGTAGGTTGTCTCGGTGATGATAAGCGAGTGCTCGTTCATATTACCAACGGTTGAATAGGTCTCTGCAATCTGCTCAATCTCGCCGAGATAACGACCAGTGTCCCACTCATTTACCTTGAGCAACTTAGATTTTTGTTTACCTCCGTTGTGCTTGTACAAAGCGCCATAGAGTTGGTGCGAATCGGCTGCATAGGTAACCATTACCGAACCATCAGTCGAGGCTCCCTTTGTTACGATAAAGTTGGTGCAGGCAAATGCAGTAGCGGTGCCTGCTAAAAGTGCGAATGTTAAAAGTAATCTCTTCATATTATATGGTAGTTTTGTTATTTTTCAATCAGAATGGTAGTCATTGACCAAGTGTTCAATGGTAAACTTACAAGCATATACTGATCTTTGTATTTAATCTGCAACGCCTGGCGCTTATTTGGCTTGTCAGCAGCTGTAACGCAGATAACGTAGTCTCCATTAGGATTTTGGAATGCAATGGCAATCATGTTCTCGTCGGGCTGCTCAATCGAGAGAATCTTTGCGCCACGCTTCACGTATGGGCTAAAGTGTTTGAATACACCGACTTGCACGCTCTCGGTGAGCTTGCTGTTCTCATAATCGTAGGTGTATAATCCTCCGCAAGGATGGCGGCCGACATTTGGCTTTCCATCGGGGTCGAGCAATAAGTTCCAAGAGCAATATGATGCACAACCATTATTTAACGCTCCGAAGATGTAGTCCGACCACCACTTCTCGTCCTGTGTAGCTCGTTTTGTGATATTTGGGCCACGCTCGGTGAGGTGCATCTTTACGTTTGGATTCTCTTTGCTAACCTTCTGCATCATCTCGGGTTTGCCCTTGTACGGATGCCATGCTACGGCATCTATATTGTGCTTGACATTCTTGTCTGCCAACATCTCATTTACTCGCTCAAAGGCGTCGTAGTTATGGTCGTGAATCCAAATTTTCGTATCAAGACCTTTCGCTTTAAATGCTTGAGGCATAAGCGTTCCCGCAAGTTCAATTTCCTGTTTGGTTGAGATGAGTGTAGCCGGGCAAGCACCCATCTGATCGGTCAATGGCTCGTTCTGTACAGTCACTGCATCAATCTTGATACCTCTCTCAGCGTAAGCCTTCACGTATGCTGCCCAGTAGTTTGCAAATGCGGGCATATACTTGTCGAGAAGCGATCCTCCACACATCTCACCACTGCTCTTCATCCAACCAGGTACGCTCCATACCGATGAGAAGACGTAGGTGTCGGGACAATAGTCGAAGACCTGCTTGATAATAGGTATCATATAGGCCTCGTCACGAGCTACAGAGAAGTGTTTCATTTCCACATCGCCCTTGTGGTCGTTGTAGTTGTAAAGTTCAGTAGCATAGTCGCTTGCGCCGCAGTTAAGGCGTATAATCGACATATTCAAGCCTCGCTTCGTAAAGACGTGCTTGAGGAATTTGTGGCGGCTCTCGATATCCATCTGCGAGAGCAACCAACACGTTGCATCGGTCATCGAGACGCCAATGCCAAAGTATTCGTGTGATGGCTTTGCTGCATCCAAGTCGATAGGCTTGAAGTGCGAGTACTTATGACGTGTAAATGGCGAGTTGAGCACCTTGTGGATAGCTCTATCCTTGGTTGACTGCAACATCGTGAACTTCACCTCGCCCTCACGTGGGACGTATGATCCGCTTTTGCTAACGCCTTGTGCATCAGCGTAGTTAACTCCTGCAAGTAATGCAGTGGCAAAAACTGCAATGGCAATTATTACTCTTTTCATAATGGACGACTATTTTTCGAGGAGAATGGTTGTAACCGACCAAGTGTGCATCGGTAGGCTAATCAACATATACTGACCCTTATGTTTCAATTGCAATGTCTGGCGCTGTTTCGGTTTGTCGGCAGCTGCGATGCAGACAACCTTATCGCCTTCGGGGTTTTGAAAGGCGATGGCAATCATATTCTTGTCGGGCTGCTCAATCGAGAGTACCTTTGCACCACGCTTTACAAATGGGCTGAAGTGTTTGAAGAGGCGTGCCTGTGCGCTCTCTACGAATTCTCCACTCTTAATGTCAAGCGAATAGAGCCCTGCGCAAGGGTGACGGCCGACATTTGGACCTCCGTTAGGATCTAACACTAAGTTCCACGAAGAGAATGACGAACAGCCATTATTCAATGCACCGAAGATGTAGTCAGCCCACCACTTCTCGTCCTGAGCGGCGCCCATAGAGAGATTCGGACCACGCTCGGTGAGGTGCATCTTTACACCCGGATTGGCCTTGCGAACCTCCTGCATCATCTCAGGCACACCGCTGTATGGGTGCCAAGCCACTGCGTCGAAGTTGCGCTGTACGCTCTTATCCGCAAGTACCTCATTTACACGTTCCCAGCCCACGTAGTCGTGATCCCACACCCAAATCTTAGTGTCGAGGCCCGCCTTCTTGAATGCCTCAGGCATATACTTACCGGCGAGTGCTATCTCCTGTTGTGGCGAAACAAGTGTTGCAGGGCAACCGCCTCGTTGATCGGTACTTGGCTCATTCTGAACTGTCACTGCGTGAATATCGATACCGCGCTCCTTGTAGGCCTTCAAATATGCAGTCCAATAGTTGGCAAAAGCGGGTATATACTCATCTAACAACTTGCCACCGCACATCTGACCATTAGACTTCATCCAACCAGGCATACTCCATACCGATGAGAATACAAATACATCGGGACAATAGTCGAATACCTGCTTGATAAGAGGTATCATATAGGCCTCGTCGCGAGCAACTGAGAAGTTCTCCATCTTTACATCGTCCTTTGTATCGTTGTAGTTGTAAAGCTCTGTGGCATAGTCACTTGCTCCGCAATTTAGACGTACGATAGACATGTTGAGTCCTTGCTCTGTGAAGATATGCTTGAGGAATTTATGGCGACTCTCGGTGTCGATTTGAGAGAGCAACCAGCACGCAGCATCGGTCAACGAAACACCAATGCCGAGGTAATCGTGCGACGGCTGTGCTGCATCCAAATCGATTGGCGAAAACAACGAGTAGTAGTGCTGCGTAAACGGAGTGTTACGCACCTCGTGCATCTTCTCGTTTTTGGTCGACTGATACATCGTGAACTTCACCTCGCCTTCACGTGGCACATATGAACCAGCCATTGCGCTGATTGTCACAGCGATAGACAATATGGTTAGTAGCTTTTTTCTCATTATATCTTGAAGTTTTAGTATCTGTTTCCAAATATCGAAGAGCCGATGCGCACCATTGTCGAGCCACACTCAATAGCCAACTCGTAGTCGTCGGACATTCCCATCGAAAGCGTATCGAAACTCTCATCAAAGAGATTTGAAAGTTCCTTCTTGTACGCAGCCAAACGCTCAAAGTCTTGACGAATAATCTCCTCATCGTCAGTGTTTGTAGCCATTCCCATAATGCCACGTACACGAATATTTTTAAGCGCAGCGAATGCTCCACTATGCAGATACTCAGTTAGCTCATTGTAGTTCCAACCCGTTTTGCTCTCCTCCTGAGCAACGTGTATCTCGAGTAGAATATCCACCACCCTGCCGATGCGCTCCGCCTCACGGTTGACGCACTCGATAAGACGAATGCTATCTACCGACTGAATGAGCGACACGAATGGTACGATTTGGCGCACTTTATTGGTTTGGAGGTGGCCAATCATCTGCCACTCAATATCTTTTGGCAATGTCTCGTATTTTACGAGAAGTTCTTGCACACGACTCTCTCCGAAGACTCGCTGACCAGCCTCGTATGCCTCCATCAGTGACTCTACAGGGTGGAACTTCGATACTGCGACAAGGGTAACTCCTTGTGGTAGCGACGCGTGTAACTCTTTTATTTTATTGCCAATAGTCATATTATCTACCAAACTACTTTATGCGCAATGTCTTGCCAACCTGCAAGGTTGCATTCTCCTTGATGCCATTCAAACGACAGATCGCAGCAACCGATGTGTGGTTTCGCATAGCGATGATGCTCAAGCAGTCGCCTTGACGCACCTTGTAGTAGCGACGCTCGGCAGATGCCTGTGCCTCTTTTTTATCACCCTCCTTCAGCTTCTCCTCGGCATTGAAATCCTGCTCGTACTTTGAGTAGATATCGAAATAGCTGCGCTTTAAGAGAATGTAGTCGCGACGTAGTTCTCCTGTGCGGAAGTTTATAATTCGCTCAGGGTCAAACGCTTGTCCCATATATCTCAACTCGTAGTGAAGGTGCGGACCGCTACTTCTACCCGAACTTCCACCCAAGGCAATCGGCTGACCTGCGACTACTCTATCGCCCGGCTCAACCAAACGAGCAGAGAGATGAGCGTGGTAGCTCTCAAGGCCATTGTCGTGACGTACGATTACGATTGTGCCATATCCGGTGTTGGTAGCCTTGGCAAATCTCACCTTGCCATCGAATGCTGAACAGATGGTATCGCCAGTCTTCAATGCGATATCGATGCCGTTATGGCGTGAGCTACGACGCATACCATATCGTGATGTGATGTGGCCCTTATGTGGGTAGCGATAAGCCTTCAACGAGTCAACAAGTTGAATCGGAATCGTAGCTGGAATGCTGCTCAGTGGCACATTGTAGTATGGGAACAGTTCATTCTGGTTCCAATAGCTGCTATATACGGTCGAGTCTGCCTCAATCTTTGTATTGCGGATATAGCGCCACGAATTGTCGTTGAACAACACCACCGAAAGGTGCTCATCCGCAGTTGGTAATGTGTCGATAACGACAGCCGATGTCAACTTGTCTATCGGTTTGATGGCCAGTGAGTCTGTAGGGTTGGCCATAGCTATGGCGCTACCTAAACAGAGTGCGAATATGGTAAGTAGTCTCTTCATTAATATCTCTTAGTTCTGTCTTAAAAGTTCCTCTGCAATCTCCAATGCCTTGTAAAACTCCTCGCCCCACTTGCGAATAATTGGCTCACGAAGACCCTTGTACACAGGGATGCCGAGCTTGCATCCATTCTCGCAAGCCGACTTGCAGATATACCAACGATGATAATTCAAGCCCTCGCCGCCATTCTTGAATTTCAATACGCGAATTGGGTAAAGGTGGCACGATATAGGCTTCTGGAACGAGCATTTACCCTCACGGTATGCCTTGTCGATAGCGCACAACGCTACGCCATTCTCGTCGTAGCAAGTGAACGCGCACTCGCCACCATTGATAAGCGGTGTGGTGTAGTCGCCATCACCATCGACAACCATAAATCCCTGCTCTTCAACCGCTTTGATGCCTTCAGGGGTCATATATGGCTTGTAGTTCTCGTACTCCTCCTCGAGGATATCTACCTCCTCAATCTCAAGAGGAGCGCCCGCATCGCCCTCGATGCAGCAAGCGCCCTTGCACTGCGAAAGGTCGCACGCAAACTTATCGCGCAAAAGGTCTGCGCTAACAATTTTTCCTTCGATTTCAATCATAGCGCATGCTCCTTAAGCCTTTGTGTCCTCGATTACCAAATCGTACAACTCGCCAAGCGAAATGCCTGCGGTGCGAGCCTGCTTAGGTACGATGCTGCCACTTGACATACCAGGGATTGAGTTCACCTCGATGATGTAGGCCTTGCCCTCCTCGGTCACGATAAAGTCGATGCGGACAATACCACGGCAACGGCACGCCTTATATGCCTCTACAGCATCGTGTGCGAGCATATCTGCCCACTCCTCGCTGATAGGTGCGGGGGTAATCTCGTCGCTCATACCTGCAGTATACTTTGCCTCGTAGTCGAAGAACGCATTCTTCGAAACAATCTCTGTGATAGGCAAAACAAGAGTCTTCTCCTTGGTGATAAGTACGCCACAGCCGAACTCACGGCCTGTGATACACTCCTCGATGAGCACCTCCTCACTCTCGGTAAATGCAAGGCGGATAGCCTCCTCGATCTGCTCTACCGAAGTTACTCGAGTAACGCCAAAGCTCGAGCCGCTAGCATTAGGCTTTACAAAGAGAGGCAAGCCCAACTCAGCCACAATCGCCTCTGCGTTGTATGTCTCGCCTTTATGTAAGAAAATCTCCTTAGCTACGTTGATACCGCGCTGAGCTACAGCACGCTTTGTCGATACCTTATCGAAAGTGATTGTAGAGCTTACCTGCGAGCAAGACGAATATGGAATACCCATCATATCCAAGTAGCCCTGCAACTTTCCATCCTCGCCTGGAGTACCGTGGATAATAATCAATGCGTAGTCGAATTCGTAACGTAAGCCCTCCACTGTGAGTGAGAAGTCGTTCTTGTTCATCTCGTAGCGCTTACCATTCTCGGTGTATGTCCAGCTACGTTGATGCAAGTCGATAACCTTAACGTCGTACTTGTCACGGTTGAGCGACTCGCTAATTTGATGTGCACTATTGAGTGCAATTTCGCGCTCCGAAGAGTCTCCTCCTGCCAAAAGCGCAATGCGTAATTTATTCATATCTATTTGTATAACTTATTCTGTATAATGTATTTAGCTACTGCGGGGCAAACTTTGTCAGTAAAGTTTTTGCCGTCAACTATCTCTTTGCGGACGTCGGTTGCTGCGTAGTCGAAGAGTGGCGCCTCGCTTAAGAATGTAATCTTGTCGGCAAACTTTTCCACCGAATATCCTTCACGCGGATAGACTAAAAGACGATAGTCTCTCAAGATCTCCTCGTAGCTGCGCCAGCGATCGAAGCATTCGATATTGTCGGCACCCAAGAGCAGCGAAAACTCCATATCTGCACCGAAATTTTCACGCAAGTAGCGAAGCGTATTGATTGTGTAGGATGGTTTTTTAAGCACAAACTCGACTGCGGAAACCTTAATCTGCTCCGGGTAGCGCGATGATGCGCAAGCCATTTCGCACATTTCATAGCGCGAGAATTCGGGCGCAAGTTCAGTCGAACTCTTCAATGGGTTTTGTGGCGAGATGATGAAAATCAACTCATCGCACAACCCCTGCTCTACCACCCACTCTGCAAGGGCAATGTGTCCCTTGTGGATAGGGTTGAATGAGCCGAAATATAGCGCAACTTTTTTCATTTTATTACTCGGCAAGGAACTTATCAATAATCTGACGAGTCTCGGCCACTGCAGTCTCGAGAACGTCGTTCACAACCTGGTGGTCGAAGTGCTCAGCCTTCGAAATCTCGAACTCGGCCTTAGCTACACGCTTTGCGATAACCTCTGGAGCATCGGTGCCACGGCCCTCCAGGCGCTTCTGCAACTCCTCGATTGATGGAGGCATAATAAAGATAGAGCAAGCCTTCTCGCCGAAAATGCGCTTAAGGTTGATTCCGCCCATCACGTCAACGTCAAAAATGATGACATTGCCCTTTGACCAGATGCGCTCCATCTCGCTCTTGAGCGTGCCATAGCAAGTACCTGCATAGACTTCCTCCCACTCTACGAAGCTGTCAGAAGCCACCTTTGCAGCGAACTCCTCCTGCGAGAGGAAGTAGTAGTCTATTCCGTTCTGCTCTACGCCACGAGGTGCGCGCGATGTTGCCGAAATCGAGAATTCGAACTGCGGATAGTGCTTCAAAAGCTCGCGTACGATAGTTGTCTTGCCCGAGCCACTAGGAGCCGAAAATATAATAAGTTTACCCTCCATATCTTTATGCAATTAACTGATTACAAAATATTGAGCACCTGCTCCTTGATCTTCTCCAACTCGTCCTTCATCATTACGACAATCTTCTGGATATCGTGCTGATTTGCTTTCGAGCCTGTGGTGTTAATCTCGCGACCCATCTCCTGTGCGATAAAACCGAGCTTGCGACCCGCCTGCTCCTCATTATTTGCCACTTCACGGAAATACTTACAGTGATTCTCGAGACGAACCTTCTCCTCGGTGATATCGAGCTTTTCGATGTAGAAAATCATCTCTTGCTCGAGGCGGTTGTTGTCCACCTCTACGCCCAACTTCTCGATGCCCTCACGGATGCGCTGACGTACAGCCTCAGCACGAGTTGCCTCAAATGGAATGATATCGTTGCGCAACTTCTCAATCAAATCGACGCGACGCAAAAGGTCGGTGATAAGGATTGTACCCTCCTGCTGACGGAAAGCCTCAAGCTTGTCGATTGCGCCCTCCACGATAGTCAAGATTGCACTCTTTTCGTTGTCAGAAGCCTCTGCAGTATCAGTTTGAATCACATTTGGCATCTTCATCACTGTAGGAATTATAGCCTCATACTCTACCGCCACACCTGCATAGGCCAACGCCTCGTTCATCTGCTTGATGTAGGCTGCAAAGAGTGGTTTGTCGATACGTGATGCAGTTGCAACTTCGGTCGAAACAACCGAAATAGCGAGGTCTACCTTACCACGAATTACACGCTTTGAAACAAGCGAACGAATCTCGTTTTCGAGTTCGCGGAATGCCGCAGGCATCTTCAAGCTCAAATCGAGCTGTTTTGAGTTGAGTGAGCGAATCTCCGCTGTAAAAGTCTTGCCATTTACCACGACCTCGGCCTTACCGAAGCCGGTCATTGATTTTTGCATACTTATATTTATATATAATTTGCGCAAAGATATAAAATAAAACGGAAAACGAAAAGCGTAAAATGGAAAACTTTTTCGCTAGTCGTGTAAAATAAAACCGATATTACGGAGTTTATGAGAATGTGAAAAGATGTGTGAGGGGAATAAAAAAAAGGGTAAGCTACTTATATCGCACCGCTACAACCGCATACCCTTGCTCAATTCCTTGCCTGGGGGAGTTCTGCAGGAGCTGGTCGTATAAGACTTACCCGGGGTGCAAAAGTAGAACTTTTTTTGTATCTTTGCAAAAAAATAGATGAAATAATGAAAAAAAGTGTAAAAAAACTCTTTCGTTTGGTTGTGTTATTGGGTGCTTTAGCGGTGGTCTCTTTGGGACTACTATACTATGTCTTCTATGCTAAAGCAGTTGATAATGAGGCAGATATTTATGTTAGCGCAAAGAGCGAGTATAGCGAGATTGAAAATCAACTCTACCCGCAGTTCCGTTCGGCACTTCATCGCAAGGCATTTGACATTTATGCTGCAAGATTGGGCTTATCTAAGCGATTCCGCAGTGGATATTATAAATTTTCTGAGGGCGAAAGCGTAATTCGTATAGCTCGCCGATTGGTTCTTGGTGAGCAGACACCTGTGAAATTGGTTATTCGCACAGCTCGCACATTGCCTCAGTTGGCAGGTAGACTTGCTTCTCAGATTGATGCAGATTCGGTGGAGATGCTCAAGGCATTGCGTGACGATAAGATTCGTAAGGAGCTCGGATTTGTGCGTGATAGCACAATCGCGATGTTCATTCCAAACACATATGAGGTCTATTGGAATACTACGCCTGAGGCGCTTATGCACCGTATGAAGCGTGAGTATAATGCCTTTTGGAATGCCGATCGTACTGCGAAGTTGAAGCGATGCAAGATGTCGAAGTATGAGGTGATGACCCTCGCTTCGATTGTCTACGAGGAGGTTAAGATTCCGTCTGAAATGCTCTTGATTGCAGGTGTTTACATCAATCGTCTTCGTCGAGGTATTCCGCTTGGAGCGTGCCCTACCGTAAAATATGCAATTGGCGATTTCGAACTCAGACGCATCTTGTATAAGCATTTGAAGTATCAGTCGCCATTCAATACCTACATTAACAAGGGCTTGCCACCGGCGCCAATTTGCATCCCTTCGGTGACAGCTATCGATGCTGTATTGAATCACCCTGAGCACGACTATCTCTTCTTCTGTGCGCGCCCTGAGTTTGACGGTAAGCATAACTTTGCTCGAAATTTGGCTGAGCATAACGCTAATGCCCGACGATATCAGCAAGCATTAGAGCGACGCGGAATAAAATAATTAGAATTATTTTGTTATATTTGCGCTGTTAAACAATAAAAACAGAGAGTATGAACCATTCGAATTTACGAAATGATATGCTCACTAAGGGAGCAATTATCGGCGGCGTGATGCTTGCTGCCAGTATCGCAGAGACATCGCTTATGTACTACGGTGGAATCAGCCTCGCTATGGCTGCGGGATTGGTGGTGATAGTGTCGTTTGCCTTGTATTGCTACTTGGTATATCGCTTCACTAAAAACTACGCTAACCTTGTTTTGGAGGCTCGCAAGGAGATGCCATATTTTACATATGGTAACGGCTTGGCATATATCATTCTTATCTCGATGTTGGCAGGAATTATCACCTCGTTGGGTGGATATATTTTCCTTCACCAAATTATTGGATATGAGGAGTATATGGAGGCTAATGTGAAGTTGATTCAAGATGCGCTTACAATGGCCCAGCTGCCTGCTTCAATGGCTGGTACTTACAACACTATGATCGAGGGAATCAAGTCGCAGCCGGCTCCATCTCTTTTCTCAACAATCCTTTCGGGCGTGTGGTCTTACCTTATGCTTGGAACAATCGTTGGCCTTGTAGTGGCTGCTTTCACAAAGCGTAAACCCGTAATTTTCGGCGAGCAAGATGAGCAATAATATAATAGATGTATCGGTCGTTGTGCCTCTCTACAATGAGGAGGAGTCCTTGCCTGAATTGATGGCGTGGATTAAGCGCGTGTGCGACCAAAACAGCCTTTCGTACGAGGTAGTTATGGTGGATGATGGTTCTACCGACTCATCGTGGAGCGTAGTAGAGAAACTAAAAAACGAGTATGGTGATGCCCTGAAGGCAATACGTTTTTCTCGCAATTATGGTAAGTCTGCTGCACTCTACTGCGGTTTTGAGGCAGCTGAGGGTGAAGTCGTGTTTACGATGGATGCCGATTTGCAGGATTCTCCTGATGAGATTCCCGAGATGCGTCGCATGATCTTGGAGGAGAACTACGACCTCGTATCAGGTTGGAAGAAACGTCGCTACGACCCTATTTCGAAGCGTTGGCCAAGCAAGTTCTTCAATGCTACAGCTCGATTTGTGTCGGGCATTAAATTGCACGATTTCAACTGTGGCCTGAAGTGCTATCGCAAGAAGGTTATTAAGAGCATTGAGGTATATGGTGAGATGCATCGATACATTCCAATTCTTGCGAAATATGCCGGTTTTAAGCGCATCGGCGAGAAGGTTGTGCAGCACCAGGCTCGCAAATACGGTGTGTCGAAGTTCGGTATTGAGCGTATGGTAAAAGGTTATCTCGACCTTATCTCGGTAACCTTTATGTCGCGCTTTGGTCGTTCGCCAATGTACTTCTTCGGTTCGCTCGGAACACTTATGTTCCTCGTCGGAGGATTTACGACTATTTGGGTGATTGCCAGCAAGTTATACAAGCAGATAAACAACTTACCATTGCGTGCTGTTGCCGATCAACCACTCTTCTACTTGGCTATTTTGGCAATTATTCTCGGTGTGCAGCTCTTCCTTGCGGGATTCCTTGGCGAGTTGATTAACCGCAATTCAACCGATAGAAACAAATACTTAATTAGTGAAAAATTATGATTCAGAGAATACAAACACTCTATCTTTTGTTGGCGACAGCATTGATGTCGCTCACACTCTTCTTGCCCCTTGCGACTATCACAAGCGGCGCAGAGGAGGTTGTTGTCAAGGCATTTAGCGCAGGTGAGTCGTCATTGCCGCTCTATTTGGGTCTTTTGTTGAGTGCGACTACCCTACTTCCATTTGTTACTATCTTCTTGTTTAAGAATCGTTTAGCGCAGATTCGTTTGTGCGTATCGGAGATTGTAATGTTGCTCGGCTCGGCTGTGGTCATTGCGCTCTATTGCTACCGTGTTTGCGATTTGTTGTCGGAGGTACAGGATAACTCAATCTTCACTCTCGGCTTTGCATCATTGATGCCTGTAGTGTCGATAATCTTCGTGGTTTTGGCGCTTCGAGGCATTGCTAAGGATGAGGCTCTGGTACGCTCGCTTGACCGCATACGATAGTAAAACGCAATAAAAGCAAAATAAATTTTGGTATAACAAAAATAATTTATACCTTTGCACCACCAAAAACGGAGATAATCCTATTTGGAACGATGAATCCGTAGCTCAGCAGGTAGAGCACAACACTTTTAATGTTGGGGTCCCGGGTTCGAGCCCCGGCGGATTCAAGCAAAAAGAGAAGGGCAAACGGCCTTCTCTTTTTGCGTGGATAGCATTGGCATTCCCCCTAAATCCCCCTTTGTAAAGGGGGACTTGTCGCTTCGCTCCAATAAACAAAAGAGAAGGTCAAAAGCCTTCTCTTTTTGCGTGAATAGTATTGACATTCCCCCTAAATCCCCCTTTGAAAAAGGTGGACTTGTCGCTTCGCTCCAATAAACAAAAGAGAAGGTCAAACGGCCTTCTCTTTTTGCGTGAATAGTATTGACATTCCCCCTAAATCCCCACAACTAAAAACCGAAGTATCGCTTTGCGTTGTTGTACGATATGTCGGTTACCATTTTACCTATATACTCCATTTGCGAAGCAGGCAGAGCGCCACGCTCAACATCCTGGCCTATGAGGTTGCAGAGTATGCGACGGAAGTACTCGTGTCGTGGATATGAAACAAAACTGCGAGAATCGGTGAGCATACCCACAAACAGCGAGAGAAGTCCCAGCGACGATATAGCATTCAACTGCTTAATCATACCGTCCATCTGATCGAGAAACCACCATGCTGCGCCATACTGCATCTTGCCCTCCTCCGAGCCATCATTGAAGTTGTAGGCCATTGTTGCCAGCACCTCGCTATCCTTCGGGTTGAGGTTGTAGAGAATGGTGCGCGTCAGCATACCCGCCTCGTCCAGACAACCGAGAATGCGTGAAAGCCCCTCAGCAACATTGCCATCTGCAATCGAGTCACAGCCAGCATCCGGGCCATACGAGCGGAAAAGTCGCAGGTTGTTATTGCGAATTGCTCCAATATGAAGTTGTTGCGACCATCCCATCTCGGCATTAAGGCTCAACAACTTGTGGAGAATACCGCCACGAAGGCTCTCGCTCTCTAAGTCGTTCAAATCCTCACCTGAGCGCAATATCTTAAACATGCGAGCTACGCTCTTTTCGTTGAACTCCACATTTGGAACATACGACACTCCGTGATCCGAGAGTCGGCAACCGCACTCTGCGAAGAATTTTTGACGCAGACGCAGAGCCTCTACAAGCGAGTCGAAATCGGTAATTGCAACGCCACTAACCTCAGCCAGAGCATCTACATAAGCATTAAATGCTGCGGTATCGCTTGTATTGAGCAGTTTATCTGGTCGCCAAGTTGGCAGCACCTTCACAGCAAAACCACTCTCGGCAATCTGCTTGTGATATTCGAGCGAATCAATCGGATCATCTGTTGTGCAGAGCGCCTCAACACCCATTTTCAACAACAAATTCTTGACGCTAAACTCGGGTTTTGCCAACATTGCATTACACTTATCGTAAATCTCGTCGGCATTCTCCTCACAGAGGAGATCATCGATTCCGAAGTAGCGTTTGAGTTCGAGTTGAGTCCAATGATAGAGGGGGTTACGCATCGTTTTTGGCAGAGTGCGAGCCCACGCACGGAACTTCTCACGATCGGGTGCATTTCCCGTAATAAACTCCTCTGCCACACCGTTAGCACGAAGCGCACGCCACTTGTAGTGGTCGCCACCAAGCCACAACTCGGTGATTGTACCGAATTGGTAATCCTCGGCAATCATCTGCGGCGAGAGGTGGTTGTGATAGTCGATAATCGGCATCTGCTCGGCATAGTCGTGGTAGAGTGTGCGAGCATAGTCATTTTCGAGCAAAAAATCGTCGTGAATAAATGTTTTCATCATATTCTGAATTTTAATTTTCAAAGAGTGCTTTTGCGATGCCCATTTCCAAGCCACGCAACTCAGCCAAGCCTCGTAGGCGGCCTATGCAACTATATCCGGGGTTGCTCTTCTTGTTGAGATCGTCAATCATACGATGACCGTGATCGGGACGCATCGGAATCGAGACTCCTCGACGCTGCTGCAATTCGAGAAGAGCCTTCATTACACCATACATATCGACATCGCCTTCGAGATGATTTGCCTCGTGGAAGTTTCCCTCTGCATCTCGTTCAGTGCTTCGCAGATGAACAAAGCCCACACGATCACCAAAGCGACGCATCATATCGGCACAATCGTTGGCGCTACTCACTCCGAGCGAGCCTGTGCAGAGGCACAAGCCGTTACTCTTGTTAGGTACAGCCTCAACCATAGCCTCGAAATCTTCGGCGCAACTCATAATGCGTGGTAGGCCGAGTATCGACATTGGTGGATCGTCAGGGTGGATAACCATTACCGCACCCACCTCATCTGCTACAGGGCAAATTTCGGCAAGGAATGCCACTAAATTCTCACGCAACACCTCTGCTGAGATATCCTTGTAGCGGTTGAGTTCCGCTTGAAATTGCTCCAATGTAAAGCTCTCCTCCGAGCCTGGCAGACCTGCAATCATATTACGCACCAAAGTCTTGCGCTCCTCGTCGCTCATCTGCTCGAAACGAGCCTTTGCCTTGCTCTTCTCCTCCTCGGTATAATCCTCCTCGGCACCAGGGCGTTGCAACAAGAAGAGGTCGAAGGCAACAAATGCCGCACGCTCAAATCGCAAAGCCTGACTTCCATCTGGCATACGATACTCCAAGTTGGTGCGAGTCCAGTCGAGCACGGGCATAAAGTTGTAGGTTATAACCTTTATGCCGCACGCAGCCAAGTTGCGTATGCTCTGCTTGTAGTTCTCGATATATCGCTCGTAGTCGCCCGTGCGAGTCTTGATATGTTCGTGTACGGGCACGCTCTCAACCACCGACCAGACGAGTCCAGCCTCCTCGATAATCTGCTTGCGCTTCTCAATCTCCTCGATGGTCCACACCTCTCCATTTGGGATGTGGTGCAGAGCATTCACTATGCCCGTAGCACCTGCCTGACGGATATCCTGCAACGATACGGGATCGTTCGGACCATACCATCTCCAGCACTGCTCACATTTATACACTTTACTCATAATTATACACCGCTAAAAATGCTAAAACCTCCATCTACGGGCAGCACTGTGCCGGTGATGAATTTCGATGCATCGCTGGCGTAGAAGACCACAGCACCGTGCAACTCATCCGCCTCGCCCAATCGACCAAATGGTGTAGCACGCACAACATCTTTTGCTCTGTCGCTGAGCGAACCGTCAGGATTGGTCATAAGGGTGCGATTCTGCTCGGTGATGAAGAATCCCGGAGCAATGGCATTCACTCTCACGCCCTCGCCCACCTTCTTCGCCATCTCGACAGCCATCCAGCGAGTGAAATTGTCGATTGCAGCTTTCGATGCCGAGTAACCCACTACACGGGTTACAACGCTCTGCGCCGTCATCGACGAGATATTTATAATCGAGCCCTTCTTCTGCTTGGCCATCTGCTCGCCAAATACAACAGTCGGAATTACTGTACCCATAAGGTTGAGGTTCATCACACCATTGAATGCTGCAAAGTCAATGTCGAGGAAACTCTTGTCGGGCATAATCGTTGCGCCAGGCATATTACCACCTGCGGCGTTAATCAACACATCTACGCTACCCCATTTTGCAACAATCGCCTCTCGTGCAGCCACGAGAGCCTCACGATCAAGCACATCTGCCTGACAGAAGATAGCCTCTGCACCTATCGAACTCAATTCAGCTGCCAAAGGCTCGCCCTTCTCAGCTTTACGGCCGACGATAGCAACATGTACGCCCTGCTCGGCCAAACAACGAGCCATCGAAGCTCCCAATACTCCGTAACCGCCTGTAATAACGGCTACTTTTCCTTTAATGTCGAACATATCTCTACTTGATTTCTATGCGTTTATACTCCGGAACAAGACTCTTCATCACACACCATGCTACCAAATATGCGACAGCGCAGATGCAGAAGATAATCATATAACCCGCAGGCTTACCCTCAAATCCGAGAAACGAGAAGGCCTCTCCCTGCGCTGCGGCATATACGAAGAGCATACCTGCACCCTTGTTGATAAGGAACGAAGCAATACCTCCCGCCATATTACCGATACCCGTAATGGTTGCGATAGTAGATTTAGGGAACATATCGCCTACGGTCGAGAAGATATTAGCCGACCATGATTGGTGTCCTGCACCAGCCAAACCGATGATTATAGCGGGGAACCAGACAGACACGCCCTGCAATGGCTGTGCAAAGAGTGCCAATAATGGGAAGAATGCAAAGGTAAGCATTGCACGCATACGACCTGCATACGGTTCCATTCCTCGCTTCTCGATAAAGTACTTTGGCAGGTATCCGCCGAAGAACGAGATTATGGTTACAATCATGTAGAGCACAAAAACGAGCATTTTACCCGTGGTGGTCTGCATCGTATATCCGCACTCCGAGAAGTATGCCGGTGCCCAGAAGAGGTAGAACCACCATACTCCGTCAGTCAGGAATTTACCCAATAGGAACGACCAGGTCTGCTTATAACGGAAGCACTGCCAGAACGGGATTGTCTGCTCGGTTTTTTCGCTTTGCGTTACCATCTCTCCATCTACGGTAGCATCATCCTGCTGGATATACTTCAACTCTGCTTCATTTACAAACTTCGAATTTTGTGGCTTGTCATACATGTAGAGCCAGAAGAACATCCACACGAAGCCCAACGCACCGATAATGATAAATGCCATCTCCCAGCCAAACTTATCGGCCAAGACAGGAATGGCAAGCGGTGCAGCCAATGCTCCCACTGACGAGCCGGCATTGAAGAGAGTTGTTGCTAATGCGCGATCCTTTTTCGGGAAGTATTCGGCCGTGGTTTTAATAGATGCGGGGAAGTTTCCGCCCTCACCCAATGCTAAAATTGCACGACAGACGAGGAATAACCATACGCTGACGGTAGAAACTCCAACCGCTGCTGCCGAGCCTACTTCGACAGCACGCAATGCCTCCATCGACCCCAACCCCTCAATTCGCATTGTGAGCCAACCGCAACCTGCGTGCATGCACGCACCTAACGACCATACGCCGATAGCCCACAAGAAGCCCTTCTTTGTACCCATCCAATCGACAAAACGACCTGCGAGCAGACACGCAAAGGCATAAAAGAGCGAGAAGAAACCTGCAATAGTACCATAGTCGGCATCGCTCCAATGGAATTCCGGTGCGATATAGTCCTTCCAGGTCAGCGACAGCACCTGTCTGTCAAGATAGTTGATGGTTGTGGCAACAAACAGCAATGCGCAGATGCCCCAACGCCAATAAGTCATCTTTTCTTCCTTCATAGTTTTTATCTCTTTTTAACATTAACGACACAATTCAGAGCCTCACTACACTTATTGGTGATATAGGCCCAATCGCCACCGGCAATTCGCTCTGCCGGAAAGAGGTTCGAGCCCATACCCACAGCAAAGGCTCCTGCCTTAAACCAGCCACTTAAATTCTCCTCGGTTGGTTCTACTCCTCCCGTAACCATAATCTTACTCCACGGCATAGGAGCCATTAAGCCCTTCACGAACTTTGGACCGAGTACATCACCAGGGAACACCTTGCAGAGATCGCAACCCGACTCTTGCGCCAAGCCCACCTCTGTAAGAGCTTTTTGCGAGGTATTACCCTACTTATGTGTTGTTATTGTATAAGTGGCGGTATGGACATCCTCCGAAGCTTGTGGCGTTACTGTAGGCAGCAATTTGATAACATTCTCGAGATTGAACGGCTTGTGGTATGCGACAAGTACAAGTCTATCCTCTCCGTACGGCTCGATGAACTCGATCATCTCGCTCAGACGCACTACCGAAAAGGCTGGAATATATAGGTCTGTCATTGTTTCGTGCCCATTTGTCGGAAATACAGCCGCAACTTTTCCTGTCGAGTCGAAAACTGCAATATTGACGTATAGGTTCTGTGCGCTATTGTTTGTTATCTCCACTACTCCCAGATAGTCTCTTGCTCTTATGCTTATGAGTGGCTCATTATTCGTATCGCCCAAGATTCTAAAAAAGAGCTTGTTGGAACTCGATTTTGAGGCAGCGAGGGCTTGAGCAATCTTGCGGTCATCATCTTCGCTACGGTACGAAACTCCACTGGTCTTTTCGAATGACGACATCGACTTACCCTCGAATAGCACAGAGTATAATGCCTGAGAAACCTCCCTCAAAAGCGATTTTGACGAACTCTTTTGACCAAGGATCAGTGACTCCAGCGACGTAGGTGTGGCAGATTGGAGAGCATACAATTTATCTTTGTCCCTGTCAAGGATAACAACAGAGGCATATTTGTCGGTGCGAATCAAGTTCGGAAGCTTGACGGACATTGTCTTGTAGGCCATTTTCCAGTTGTTATCGACCTTGACATATACGTCTCCCGTCGTCTCATAAACAATGTACTGTGCATTCGCAAAAGTGCACAGTATCTGTGTTATAATTATGGTTATCAGTCGTCTCATTTCACCTTAAAGATTACCGCATCGCCCATCATATTCTCGATGATTGGCTCCTGGCGGTTATTGGTATACTCCTTAACCTTTGCTCTCACGAAGGCCTCAAGCTCCTGAATGGTGATTTCTCCATCCTTATTCTTTGCTCCACCCTTGAATGCCTGTATGATAGCGTGCGTGAATGCGCCATTCTTCAATCGGTCGAGCTCGGCAGAGCGCTGTCCGCTTGTGCTTGAATAGAATCCGATAAGACCCGGAACCTTCATCGAAAATGCCATTGTGCTACCCTTCATTCCGTACATTGAACCTGCGTGGCACGAGTCAATAAAGAGCAATACGTGGCACTTCTTCTCCTCGGTCAATTTCTTAATCTGAGTTCTGATATCAGAGAAATTTACACCGGTAAAATAATCCTGCGCCGATGAGTCGTAGGTCATATAGAAGGTCTCCTCGCCATCCTTTATGCCGTGACCCGAGAAGAACATCATTACGACGTCATCCTGACCGACATTTGCCACGAGATTTCTCAAGCTTCTAAGTACCTCGTTTCGAGTAGCCTTCTCGTTGACGAGAATAGTTGTTGAGACACCCGAATACATATCGTTATTGCCATTGGTTACGGTGTTGATGAAGTCCTGAGCATCTTTGGCCGCATAGTTCAATGGCTCGAGATCGCCTGACTGATAGTTGCTTACGCCTACAGAGTAGATGTGTAACTTAGGCTTTGGAGCATCACCGACATAGAAGAGTCTCACCTTCTGTGGCTCACCATATGTGCCATTAGAGTCTACAACATGCATCAAGATATTGCAAGGCTCGCCGGCCTTCGTAGGCAATGTGAGTCTCATCTCTTTACCCTCGGCTACCTTAGCGCCTTTAGAGGTGCCCTGCAAAAACTCAGGCTTAACATCTTCGCCATTCACCGACACTATCAAATTGTATGACAATCCCTCTCCTACGGTTACGTGGTACTTGATTACAACGCTCTCTGTTGAGTAGGTACCATTATTCTTCGGTGATAATATTCTACATACAGGTTTTACAATAGCCGCAGTTGCAGGCTGAGCAGCTGTTGTAGTTGTTGTAGGTGCAGCCGAAGTGGCTACAGTAGTTCTGCTGCCGGTTGTAGTTGGAATCTGTATAGGGTCGAACTCAAACTCATCAGCATTAATCTCATACTGAGTATAGTTTAGTCCTGCGTCATTGCTATATTTGTACGATTTATTGTTGCTCGGATTGGTAAATATCAATGAACTCAATGCAAGTTTGTCGTCCTGTACAAAATACTCTGGCTTAGACTTAATTACTGATGCAAAATTATTCTTGAAGTTTTGTCCCTCATTAATAGGTACTGGAAGAAGGAGTTCTCCAAATATCTCTGAGTAGATTGCAAATACCTCATTCTCTGCATCGTAGGTGCCCAATTTCATTACTCCTATAGGGTCCAACTCTGCATAATCTTTTATGAAGAGCTGCTCAGCCTCTTTGGTCAATTCTGCAATTTTGTTGAGTCGATTTTCGCCCGTAACACGTGCTTCATAGGCTGCAATTTTCTCGAACTCACCCTTCTTCTGCCAATCATTAATTCGAGGTGTAACATACTCTTTGGCGTATTTGGTGAAAGATTGTACTCTTTTTTTCAACTCCTCTATACGCTCCTTCTCAGCCTCTGCCTCAGCCTTTGCTTCTTCCTCTGCAGCGAGTTTCTCTAGCTCTGCTTTATATGCATCAACTGCTCTATTAAATTTAGCTATTACTTTGTCGTTACTATACCAAGCAACACCTCCATTCAATTCCTTTAATCCCAATTGGGATCCAAGCGTATATTCATAGTATTTAAAGCCGTAAAGAGGGTAACATTTATTTGTGTATAACTCTATGACGCCCCACATATTTCCTTTTTTTACAACGACAACCGGTGACTGTATTTGGCGAAATATTCCGCAGTCGTAATCTGCATATACGTGGTGTACTTTCATCTTAGAGAAATCCTTGCTGGTTATAAATCCCCACAGATTATCCATATTCAGAAGTGCATAGTAATGAACACCTTCATATGAACCCATATAATCAGCTTTTTTATATACAGGGTTTACGACCCACTTGTCGGTCGTAATATCTTTTAGGCCATAAAAAGTTTCATATCTTGAATTGCGATATGTTGATTCATGTACCGGCTTGACTTGCTGGGCAGATAACTCTGCTACACCGGAAATAAGAATAGCGAAAAGAAGTAAAAGTTTCTTCATAGAGAATGGTATATAGTCGTTAATATTTTCGATTATTTGTTATTATCGTTAAGAGTCTTCTTCATTCGGGCGTTAAACTCTGTTATATCGTTGTCAATTCCTTCAACGATATAGAGAGCTACATATCCCGACATCAGGAGCTTGAATTCGAATAGTATTCCTGTAGCCCATAAGAGCAGATATCCGCAAATGATAGTTCCGCACATAATCGCAAGTCGCAACAAATCAGGCTTGATTTTATCGTAGAAGGCGATAATGTAGGCAATAAAACGATTATGACTCTTCAATAGAAATCTTCGTAATATTGCACCGCGATTTTTATAACATTCCTTTATTACAAAGAGTGCCCAAAGTGTTAAGTATGTGACGAGTACGACAAGCCACTTAGGTACAGTGTAACGCTCCTTGCCCTGCATAATTGTTTGGAGAATCTGGCGATGAATAATCATACCCGCCTGTTTGATCGAGCGATTCAAGGTGAGAGGAATGACGTGGCTATCCCTCAAGTCGTCCATATCTCCTATCAAGACAATCTGATCCTCCAGGCACTCTGCATCCCAAATCGAATTGGCCTTGATGATCATACCGTCATTAATCGAGTAATCGATAATGCGCGACGATGTTGCCGACGACACCGGAATGCCAGCCACATCGGCTATAGCCTTAGCCAATGACGGAATGGTATCATTTCCGAGCACCCACACGGGTGTCCAGTCTCGAATTATACCGGTTGGCAGCGTTGCTGCTCCGATGGTTGCATCTACTTCATTCTCGAAGAATGATGGATTAATCGAATATTTACCATCAGCGATTGGTCGATACTCTCTTGCCAGCACAAGGTTGCGAGTACGTTTTAGAGCCGATACAAGCGAGTCGTTTGCCGCCTTGTCGACATATTTTGAGATATCGGGAAATACAATATCTATCGCTACTACGCGTGGATTAGCAGAGTTGACCTTGTTGATAACCTCGGCTATCTCCATACGATCGTGGCAACCCGAAATATCGAGCGTCACAACCGATGTGCCGTTGTATGACACTCGTCGCGAACTTTTATGTGCCCAGAAATAGAAATCGGAGAGTTTGTAGCTATCCAGTGCCTGCTTCAACGGGCTCAGAATATCGGCTTTATTGCCCACCCACGATGCGCCAAGTGCAAAAATCACAGCGCATAAGGCGACGAGGCCACCTCTCAAGATAACCTTCAAAATTGAACGAGGAGCGGCGGTCTCGCTAGCAATATCTATATCCTCCCTATTTTGATTCTCCGACTGCATATTTTACGTTCTATCTAAGTTGAGTGAGTAAATTCGTTATATGATAGCTATCATATATTAGACAAAGATAGCGAGTTTTTGAATAATTCCAAAATTTATCTTCGTTTGCAGATAATTGAGAGGCAAATTCGCCCTTAGAAGCCACCTTTTTCGGGTGGTTGTTTTGTTTTTGTGCGCGTAGTTTTGTAACTTTGCGCCCGAATTTTCAAGCAAGAAGATTAATTTTAAACTTACACATATGTATCCTATTAAATTTAAACCACAACTTAAGGAGAATATCTGGGGCGGACAGCGTCTGCTCGACATCAAGAAGGGCCTCTATTCGCGCAGTGTCGACAAGAGCAAGGTCTATGGTGAGAGCTGGGATATCTCTGGCGTAAAAGGCTCAATTTCGAAGGTTGCAAACGGTTTCCTCAAGGGCAATGATTTGCAGGAGATTATCGAGGTCTATATGGGCGAACTTGTTGGAGATGAGGTATTCGAGCAGTACGGCATCGACTTCCCGTTGTTGATCAAGAACTTGGACTGCAACGATACCCTTTCGGTTCAGGTACACCCTAACGATGAGTTGGCAGCAGAGCGTCACGATTCGTTCGGCAAGACCGAGATGTGGTATATCGCTGATGCTGAGGAGGGTGCAGTTATCTACCTCGGTTTCAAGAACAAGAACATCACACGCGAGGAGTATATCAAGGCTGTTGCCGAGGGTACTGTAGCCGATATCTTGCAGGCTGTTCCGGTTAAGAAGGGCGATGTATTCTTCATCCCTGCAGGTACCGTTCACGCTTTGGCTAAGGGTTTGAATGTAATAGAGATTCAGCAGACTTCGGATATTACTTACCGTATTTTCGACTGGAATCGTGTTGATAGCGAGGGTAAGTCGCGCGAGTTGCACACTGCTTTGGCTGTTGATGCAATCGACTTTGAGTCGGGCGTCGAGGAGTGTCGTCGCACCTATATTCCTACTTCAAATAAGGAGGTGAATATCGTTGATTGCGAGTTCTTTACAACTGATATGCTTTTGGTTGACGGTGTCGCTGAGTTGGACTACTGCCAGCGCGACTCGTTCACTATCTATATGTGTATCGAGGGTGAGACAAAGGTGACTCTCGACAATGGCACAACCGACACGCTCCGTACAGGTGAGGTTATGCTTATTCCGGCTGTTGCGAATGAGGTGGTAATCGAGGGTAAGGCTCAAATTCTTGCAAGTCACTTGTAATATGAAGGAGTGGTTTAATCTTGCAAGACGCGCAATCTGCGCAGGTATTCTTATCGGCTTTGCCGGCTTTGCCTACACTATGGTAGGTGGCATCGCAGGAGCATTCCTCTTCTGCTTTGGCCTCTTTGGTGTATTGTATGGCAAGTGGGCGCTCTACACAGGTTATGCGGGCTCGTACGAGTGGCGTGACGAGAAGGATTGGGGCCGATTGTTCTATATCCTTGCGGGCAACTGGGTTGGCGTAATGGCTGTAGCAGTGATTGCTTCGTTGGCAAATGATGCAAACATCGAAAAGTACAACGAGGTAGTAAGCAAAATCATTGCTGATCGCACTACAACCGAGTGGTGGCGCTTGTTTATTCGCGCTATTGGCACCGGATTCATTATGGAGATTGCAGTGCGCTATGGACGTGAGAGCAAGTGGATGACAGTAGTTTTGGGTGTTCCCGTATTTATTGTCTGCGGACTCCCCCACTGCGTTGCCGACATCTATTATTATGGTGTAGATTGGTTTACTGCCGATGGCTCAGCGGTTAGCTATATTATACCTTGGGTATCTGCAATTGCCGGAAACTTAGTCGGTTGCAACATACCACGATTACTGACGGTTAAGGAGTAAATAAAATAGCCAAGCGAACTGCTTGGCTATTTTTATCTCTATCTACGAGCCGTTATTTCCAATCAGCCTCGTTAAACTCCCCCTTTGGAGCGTTAGGAATATTCACAAAGAATGTGTGGCCGGTGAACTCCTCGAGCTCTGCTACCGACATCATCTGTCGTGGAGCCTTTGGAGCGTGCTCAAGCACAATTCCTACACACATCATCTCCTCTGCGGTGCAGTTACCTACCCATTTGCCGCTATTACCCGACTTTGTGCGGAGAAGAACCTTGTAGTAGTGAGTCGGAATGGCACACGGCTTACCCTTGCCCTTCGCATCGTACGTATAGTCGTAACCCTTCGCGAAGTGTGCTCCGGTTACAACATAGAGTGTATCGTTGCACATCCACTCCTTGCGCAAGTCATCCTCAAGTGATGCCCAAGCGCCAGCATTGAGCGACTGAAGCTGCGGTGTCATATTCGAAAAATAGAATGTCGTTGCATTGTCCTCGTTCGATGCAAGACGATCGGCCGAAGGGAGCTGATGACCACGCGCGTGGCTGTATGAGGTACCATTTTGCGGATAATAGGCATTCTTCAAGTTTGCCTCGAGCTCATCGTCGATAAATACAGGATCGTACGCCCACGCACTTGTTCGCGATCCCTCTCCCTGTGTGTAGCAAGGATGAAGCGGATATGCCACCCACAATGCGCAGTGCTTCTCCTTATCGAAGCAGAACGAGTAGTTTCGCAATTCATTGTTCGATGGCAACTTGCTGTGGAAGCAGTACTCGCAATTTTCTGTCTCAGGCATTGCCGGCATCTCGGCCCAGCCCTGAGTGCCATTTTGAGTATTTGCAACGACGGTTGTGTTTGCCTTCTGCTTGTTATTATTGTTTCGTGGTGCACGACGCTTAGCAGCGCAGGTGAAAACCAGCACAATAATCAAACATACCAAGATTATGATAATGATATTACGTTTCATCGTTTAATAAGCTTTACAACATTCTCGACGTGGTGAGTGTGCGGGAACATATCTACCGGCTGCACCGCTACTACCTTGTACATCTCGCTCATCAATGCCAAGTCGCGAGCCTGAGTTGCAGGGTTACAGCTTACATAGACGATACGCTCAGGTGCGGCATTCAAAATCACCTCAATTACCGGCTCGTCAACTCCTGCACGCGGAGGATCGAGAATAATAACATCCGGACGACCATTCTTCGCAATGAAGTCGTTACTCAAGACCTTCTTCATATCGCCCGCATAGAATACGGTATTCTCAATGCCGTTAATCTGCGAGTTAATCTTTGCATCCTCGATAGCCTCAGGTACATACTCGATACCTACAACCTTCTTACAACGCTTTGCACAGAAGTTTGCGATAGTTCCTGTGCCAGTATAGAGGTCGTAAAGGGTATCACCCTCACGCAAGTCTGCAAATTCGCGAGTTACCTTGTAGAGCTCGTATGCCTGCTTCGAGTTGGTTTGATAGAACGATTTTGGACCAACCTTGAAGTGCAAGCCCTCCATCTCCTCCATAATATGATCCTTACCTGCATAGCAGATTGGTGTCAAGTCACCGGTCGAATCGTTCCACTTCTCGTTAACGAAGAAAATGGTTGATGTTATCTGTGGAAAACGCTCTAATACAGCATCTAACAACTTCTCTATCTTCTCCTGGTCATACTCGTTGAAGATGACCGAGAGCATAATATCACCCGTCGAAGCGGTGCGGAGAATCATACCTCGCATCAAACCCTCGTGAGCACGTGCATTGTGGAACGAGTAGCCGTTCTCGATACAGAACTCTTTGATAAAGTTGCGAATCTCATTCGATGGTGCAGCCTGCAAGTGGCACTCCTCGATATCGAGAATCTTGTCAAACATATTCGGAATATGGAATCCCAATGCCGGCTGTGGCGCAATATCTCCCGCCTCAGCAATCTCCTCATAGGTCAACCAACGACGGTCAGCAAAGGTGTACTCAATCTTGTTTCGGTAGTAGAGCTGCTGCTCCGAGCCAAGACAAGGGCGCACCTCCGGAATATCCAACTTGCCGATGCGGATAAGCTGGTCGCAAACCTGCTGAGTCTTATATTCGAGCTGTGTTGCGTATGGCAAATTCTGCCACTTGCAACCTCCGCAGACACCGAAGTGCTTGCAGGTAGGCTCACAGCGCTTGTCGGAGCGGTGTACGAAGTTCACTACCCTGCCCTCCATAAAGCGACGATGCTGCTTTGTAATTTGTACATCTACGATATCGCCAGGTACGGTCATAGGTACAAATACCACCACGCCATTGTGGTGACCCATAGCCTTGCCCTCGGCTGCTAAAGTAGTAATCTCCAACCCCTCAATAAATGGGTGTGGTCCACGTTTTCTCGCCATAATTGTCTGAATATTATCTTTGGCACAAAGATAGTAAAAATGCAAGAACTAAGAGATTAAATCGTCCAAAAAGTTCGATATGGCATAAAAAAGAGTGAAACCCCGAAGGATTCCACTCTTGCGATTTTGTGATAGAGTTTATCTTTTAATAGAGATGACCGAAGTAGATTGCATTCATCACCATCTTGTTACTACCATACCAGTACGAACGGAATGTCATGCTCTCAGCAAAGTGGATTACACGACCCTTGCCGCACTTAACTACAATTGCAGCAGGTGCCGACACTACTCTATCGAGATTCTCCTGCGAGATATAACCCGAAAGATATGGCTTCTCGAGGAAACGCAACGGAACGATTGTGTTCTCACCGCTAGGATTAGCGAACACCTTATTACCGACCTTCATAACCGCCACATTGTCGTCGCTATAGCCCCAACCCAGTGGCGAAGTTGTATCGAGCGAAGCGTTAAGAATTGCGCCCTTGAGCTTATTCTCGCCGTTCTTCGATGGATCGGCGATAGCGCTGATGTGGGTCAAACCTGCGAAGTTGGCAAACTTGTAACCCTCCTTAACGGTGATGAGGGTTCCGCCATTCTCTACCCACTTGCGAACCTTGCCAAACTCCTTGTGTCCCTTAGGCATAGTACCATCGACAACAATAAGAGTGTTGTGCTTAGCAAGAAGCTTTGGATTGAATGGGAATCGCTTCAACATTGTAGGAGCAATGCCGTAGTGTTTGTCCAGCATCATCCAAACCTCACCGCAGTTCGGGCCATTGATACCTTCGCCAACGAGCATAGCCACCTTTGGCATACGAGCGTCAGCAAGTTCGAGCTTCTCGCTATTGAAACGCTCGTTGTTGATAGCGTAGACATTTACGCCATTCTCCTTGGCTGCAGACACCAATACGTTGTAGATTGCGTCTGCATCGATTGGCTGATTTGCAACCTCTACAATAGCGCTACCATAGCCCATCTTGCGGCCCTCTACCTTGAACGGCTTGCGAGCAATCTTCACTGCAACACCCTCCTTCATCAACGCTCTGAGAACATTGTGCGAATATAGGTCGGTAGCATCGAATGTGTAGGCTACACTACTCTTCTCGCCCACAACCTCGCCCTGCGAGAACTTCAATTCAGCGGCCTCGCCAACCAAACCATCAACCGATGTTAAGTCGGCATGTGCAACATTGTATGCCAATGGGAATGTCCAAGTAGTAATATCGTAGAAGATTTTGCTGTCGTACGAAGTATCCTTGTCGAGTTTCTCCCATACGGCCATAGTCTTGTAGTAGAATGGCTGCTCCGAGAGAGGAATAATAAACGACTCGCCAGCCACGAACTTCTCCTTACCTACCTTAATGTCCTTTGCGAGGTGATAGACCTTAATCTGGTGATTAAGAAGGTTTTCGAGAAGACGATATGCGCGAGCATTGTCACCCTTTGCGTGGAAAACAAAACCCTTAACGATGTTATTCTCGGCTGCAGCAGCGGCATTTACATAGTGCTCACGCTGATAGTTCAACAGCTTGCTTCGCATATTGAAACCAGCCATCAACGCCGACAATGTAGCATAGGTCTGCGTGCGGATACCCTCGGCAAGTGTAAGAACACCCTTGTCGTACTTTCGTGCGTACTGACCTGTGTTTGGATGCTCAAACAAGAGGCATACCGAGCCGTGAACATCACCATAAGCAGCGCTCTTCCCGAGATAGAAATCGTCGAAGTCTTTACCGCTATATGGGCGTGCACCGATTGGAGTTGTTGCGCTTGTGATGCAGTCACCAACAACCTTTGTAAGCGCCTGATTCTCCTGAGTTACGTAAGGGTGAAGACGCTTTGGGTGACCTGGGCTGTGGAAGAATGTACCCGCCTTACCGGTCTTCTCGTGGAGATCGAGAACGAGGTTAGGAAGCCACTCGAGATAGTGACTCACGCACACCTTACCCTCAGGGTGCTGACACATCAAGAGGTCACGATTGAGGTTCTGCCAATAGTGGTTACCACGATTTCCAGGCCAAGGGCCGCTCACACTGTTCAAGAGGTTATCATCCAAGGACGACTCTCCACGTGTATGGTTGCACCACACTGCGAAGTTGTTGATACCGTCAGGATTAGCACCCGGCATTAAGAGCAAAACCATATTATCGAGCATCTCCAAGATAGGCGCATCCTCTGATGCTGCAAAGAGATATGCCAATGCCAAAGAGGCATTTACACCCGAATCCTCATTTCCGTGAATCGAGCACACTACATCGCTCACCAATGGCATCTGCTCTACGTTAAGTGCAGCTGACTGGCTTGGATTAGCAAGCTGAAGGTGCTCAGCCTTAATCTGTGCAAGATTTGCAAGATTCTTTGGCGACGAGATGATGAGCTGAATCATTGGTCTACGCTCGTGGGTACGACCCAACTCACGCAACTGAACACGGTCAGAAGCTCTGTTGAGCGCCTCCATATAGCGTAATACATCACCCCACTCGCAGTGCTGCGAACCCAACTCGAAGCCCAGTACATCCTTCGGAGTCGGAATCTCCTTGTTGTAGTTACCCTCGAGCTTTACCTCCTTATCCGTAAGGCTAAGGGTCTCAGGAATAAAATAACTCAAATCGTGAGTGTAAGTTCTGAATGTGGGCTGTGCCGACACGGCAAGCATCGACAAGATCAAGCCGCAAATCAATAATACCCTTTTCATAAGAATCTATTTTAGGTTAATTTATAGTTCCTTAATCGATATTGCCACTCCACCACCAGCAGCCATCACCACGTTCATCTTCGACTTAGCAGTAATATTCTTCTTTGTAACGGTGTATGAGTGAGGATTATCCATATAGTGAGCATCCTTGCCATCAGCGTAGATTGTAGCCTCGTACTTCTTGCCAGCCTCGAGGAAATCGAACGAGAGAGGCAATGTGCGAGAGTTCTCGTCGGTGATACCGCCTACAAACCACTCAGCCTTACCCTTCGCCTTTCGAGCAATCAAGATATAGTCGCCAGGCTCAGCTGCAAGGTAGTAGCTCTCATCCCAATCTACAGCGACATCCTTGATGAACTGGAACGCCTGAGGCTGTGCCTCGTAGTTCTCAGGAAGGTCTGCTGCCATCTGCAATGGAGAGTACATTGTAACATAGAGAGCCAACTGATTACAGATGGTAGAACGCACGCAACGCTTCTGCTTAGACTTACTCTTTGTTTGATCGGTAAACTTCATATTCAGCACGCCAGGAGTATAATCCACAGGACCACCATTTAAGCGAGTGAACGGCATAATTGTAGCGTGGTGTGGAGAGATACCTGAATCTGCGTTTGTCGAGTACTCCATACCGCGACAAGCCTCGTTACCAATAAGGTTTGGATAGGTGCGACACAAACCTGTCGGACGGATAGCCTCGTGAGCGTTTACCATAATCTTGTGCTTGGCAGCCTCCTTCACAGCATAGAGGTAGTGATTAACCATATATTGGCCGAAGTGATGTTCGCCCAATGGTTGAATATCACCCACATAGCCGCTCTTTACAGCTGTGTAGCCATATTTGTTCATGAAGTCGTATGCATCCTCCATATGGCGCTCATAGTTGCGAACAGATGAAGATGTCTCGTGGTGCATCATAAGGCGAACACCCTTCTCGTGAGCATACTTATTGAGAGCCTCTACATCAAAATCTGGATATGGGGTCATAAAGTCGAACACATAGTCCTTCTTGCAACCGAACCAATCCTCCCAGCCGATATTCCAACCTTCAACCAACACCTGATCGAAACCATGCTTAGCTGCGAAATCGATGTAACGACGAACATTCTCATTGTTTGCGCCGTGGCTTGGGCGTGGTGTGGCCTTTGTATAGTCATCTACACCGAGTTTTACTCCATTGAACGATTTAGTGTAGCTCCAGCTGCTCTTACCGAGCATCAGTTCCCACCAAATACCGATATACTTCACCGGCTTGATCCACGATGTATCCTCCAATGCGCAAGGCTCGTTCAAGTTCAATATAAGGTTTGAGGCTAACATCTTGCAGGCGCTATCAGTCACCTGAATGGTACGCCAAGGCGAGTGACAAGGTGCCTGCAACCATCCCTTATAGCCGAGCGCATCAGGTGTAAGGTGCGAAGTGAAGACATTTGTCTTGTCGTTCAACTCGAGGTGCATACAAGAATAGTCGACGAGTGCAGCCTCGTGCAAATTGATGTACAAACCATCGTCCGAACGGAGCTGCAACGATGTCTGCACGCCTGTAGGTGAGAATATCGCAATCTGTGCTCTACCTACATTCTCGCAAACCTCAGCCATACGATGACGAATCTCGCTCATACGCGATGCTGCGTACTCATACTCCTGAGTAGCATAGCAACCCGGAATCCAATATGCCATATGATCTCCCGTCATTGCAAACTCGGTATGCTCCTCCTTAATGACGAAGTATGCAAGTTTCTTTGTTTTCTGATATGGGAACTCGTAGCGCAAGCCCAAACCATCATCATAGAGGCGGAAGCGGATATTCATCAAGAAACCGCGCTCATCACGACACAACTTAACGAGTAACTCGTTGTAGTTGTTGCGAATCTTGCTACTCTCACCCCATACCGGCTCCCAAGTCTCGTCGAAGGTTGCTGTCTCGGTGCCAAGTACTGAGAAGCCCTCACGCATCGAATAGATAGGACGCTCGGGCTTAATAGCATACGAACCATAGGTTGCATAGGCATTATCTACAAACTCAAAACCGAGGCGGCTCGGCTTAACAACCTCCTTACCCTTGAATGAAAGTGTATAGGTAGGTACACCACCCTTCTCTAACGAGAATGTCATAACCAACTCTCCATTAGGAGAGGTTAAGGTCTGCGCCATCGCCATAACCGATAGGAGCAGACCTGTAACTACTAATAAAAGTTTTCTCATTTAATTCCAATTATTAGCTAACAGCGCGGAGCTATTAGCTGATTGAAGCTCTCTTTATTTTGCCTTTGTCGAGCAATAGATGCAACGATGTACACCGCCCTCAGCCAAATGGAACTTGTAGTCTACATTCTCGTTGTTGCAGATGCACTTCTTGTTTGGACAAGCCAAGCCCTCGACCTCGACAACCTCGCAGTTATTCTGAGTCTCTGCACCCTCTGCTGCCCACTTCAACAAAGTGAGAATCAACGCCATACGAACAAACTTACCATTCTCCACCTGACGGAAGTATGCTGCACGTGGATCGGCATCAACCTCCTTCAAAATCTCGTTTACACGTGGAAGTGGGTGCAATACGGCCATCTTCTCCTTCGCAAGAGCCATCTTCTCAGCATCGAGGACAAAGCAATCCTTCACGCGGTCAAACTCCTCCTCATCAAGGAAACGCTCCTTCTGCACGCGAGTCATATAGAGAACATCTAACTCGCCCATAACCTCCTCAATAGATGATACCTCGCGGTACTCTACTCCATTCTTCTCACATACATCGTGCTTGATGTAATCAGGCAAGCGCAACTCATCCGGAGCGATAAGGATTACCTTAGTGCCCTCGTAGCGCGACAACGCCTTAATCAACGAGTGAACGGTACGACCAAAACGGAGGTCACCACAGAAACCGATTGTGAGGTTATCGAGGTGTCCCAACTCGCGAGTGATGGTCAAAAGGTCGGTCAAAGTCTGTGTTGGGTGTGCGTGTGAGCCATCACCAGCGTTGATGATTGGCACACGCGATACATTTGTAGCTGCCAATGGCGCACCCTCGATATGGTGGCGCATAGCGATAATATCAGCAAAGCAACCAACTACACGAACTGTATCCTCTACGGTCTCACCCTTGCTAACTGACGAGGAGTTAGCATCTGAGAAACCGAGCACATTACCGCCCAACTCCATCATTGCCGCAGTGAAACTCAAACGGGTACGGGTTGAAGGCTCATAGAAGAGTGTTGCCAACTTCTTACCCTTGCAAACTTCGCTATACTTCGCGCGATTTGCAATGATATCCAAACCCAAAGCTACGATATCGTCGGTCTCCTGACGAGTAAGGTCGGTAGGATCAATCAAATGTCTCATAATTCAAAAACGGAATTAGTTTTCACTCTATTTAATCCAGCTCTCATCGCTTGGATTGTTGCGGAATGCGATGATACGCTCCTTCCACTCAGGTGCGATATAACCCTCCTCAGCTGCAACCTCTACGAGTGCATCGAGGTTCGACAACGAGTAATTTACGGTGTTAGCAGCTGCAATACGCTCAGCACCGCGCTTCATTCCGTATGTAAAGATGCTTACAATACCAAGAACATCTGCACCAGCCTCACGCAAAGCCTCTACAGCCTCGATACACGAGCCACCTGTCGAAATCAAATCCTCGACAACAACAACCTTCTGTCCTGGCTCCAACTTACCCTCAATACGGTTTGTACGGCCGTGATCCTTCGCTCCGCTGCGAACATAGCCCATTGGCAAGTCCAAAATTGTAGCTACGATAGCTGCGTGAGCAATACCTGCAGTCGAAGTACCCATCAACACCTCACACTCAGGGAAGTGAGCCTTAACCAACTCTGCCAAGCCTGCCTCTACCTGCTCACGAACGCGTGGTGCAGTCAAGATAAGGCGATTGTCGCAATATATAGGGCTCTTGATGCCACTTGCCCAAGTGAATGGCTGCTCAGGACGCAAGAATACAGCGTTAATCGAAAGCAACTCTTTTGCAATTTTCTTCTCCATAGTTTTATCTTAGTTTTTAGTTATTACTCTCCCAAAAATTCTTTGCAGCAACGCTCATAAGCAGCTACTGGATCCTCAGCAGCTGTGATAGGACGACCTACTACGATGTAGTCCGAGCCGATCTCACGTGCCTGTGCAGGTGTCATAATACGTACCTGGTCATCCCTCGAACCATCTGCGAAACGCACACCAGGAGTGATTGTGAAGAACTCCTTACCGCAGTGCTCCTTTACGAGGCTTGCCTCGAGTGGCGAGCAAACTACGCCATCAAGACCTGCAATCTTTGCATTCTCTGCATACTTTGCGATACAGTCGTTAATTGAGGCGTTGATAAGCAACTCGTTCTGCATACGCTCCTCGCTTGTCGAAGTGAGCTGAGTTACAGCAATCAACAATGGACGAGTGCCATCCTCGCGAGTCAAGCCCTCCAATGCGCCACGCATCATATCTACAGTACCTGCAGCGTGAACATTGCACATATCAACATCAAGGCGAGATAATACGCTCATAGCCTTGCGTACAGTGTTCGGAATGTCGTGCAACTTGAGGTCGAGGAAAATCTGGTGACCACGAGCCTTAATCTCGCGAACGATTGCAGGGCCCTCTGCGTAGAACAACTCCATACCAATCTTCACAAAAGGCTTGCGGCCTGTAAACTTATCCAAGAACGAAAGTGTCTGCTCCTTGCTGCTAAAATCGCAAGCAATAATCACATCTTTAGCCATATTATATCTATCTTTTATTCTATTACTCCAATAATATCTGTTAATTTCTCGATTCCGAGTCGTTCCATCACATATGGCAACTCCTCGATAATCTCCTTGCAAGCGTAAGGGTTACGCAAGTTCTCAGCGCCTACCTGTACTGCAGTAGCACCCGCCATCATCATCTCGATTACATCCTCTGCCGAAGATACGCCACCGCAGCCGATTACAGGAATCTTAACTGCGTGAGCAACCTGATATACCATACGTACGGCAATCGGGAAGATTGCTGCACCCGAGAAACCGCCCATCTTATTCGCAATCACCGGCTTTCTGCGAGCAATATCGATACGCATACCGAGCATTGTGTTGATGAGTGTAATACCGTCAGCACCAGCCTCCTCGCAAGCCTTCGCAATTGCAACAATATCGGTCACATTTGGCGAGAGCTTTATAAATACGGGCTTTGTGGTAACGGCCTTAACAGCCTTGGTTACAGCAGCAGCCGACTCAGCTGATGTTCCGAATGCCATACCTCCGTTGTGCACATTCGGGCACGAAATATTGACCTCCAAGATAGCGACCTGCTCCTCCTTATCCAACTTCTGGCAGCACTCAACGTACTCCTCGATAGAGAAGCCACTGATATTGGCAATAATTGGCTTACGGAAGATTTTGCGCAACTCAGGCAACTCGTGTGCTACGACTGCATCTACACCAGGATTCTGCAAACCTACCGAGTTAATCAATCCCGATGGACACTCTGCGATACGAGGTGTTGCATTGCCAAAACGAGCATCACGTGTAGTACCCTTAAATGAAATCGAGCCGAGAATGTTAATGTCGTAAATCTCAGCCATCTCCTTGCCGAAGCCGAATGTTCCGCTGGCAGGAATCACGGGGTTGTCAAGTGCAACACCGCACAACTCAACTGAAAGATCTCTTACCATATAACCTCCTCCTTCTTAAATACAGGGCCCTCTTTGCATACACGCTTTGCACCCTTAGTTGTCTGAATTGAACAGCCCATACAGATGCCGAAACCGCAGCCCATACGCTCCTCGAGCGATACCTCACCGTCGATTTCGAGGCTCCGGCACAACGCCTTGAGCATTGGCAACGGACCGCACGAATAGAAGTAGTCTGCCTCTACCCCGCTCTCAGCTATTGCATTGGTTACAAAGCCCTTAACACCTACCGAACCATCGGCTGTCGCGATAATAACCTTTGCACCTGCCTCCTCGAACTTCTCGGCGTAGAATATCTCAGCCTCGGTGTTGAAGCCGAGCACTACAGTAACCTCCTTACCGCGCGCAATCAAGTCGCGAGTAAGACGATAGAGAGGCGGAACGCCTACACCACCACCTACGAGCAAAGGCTTCTTGCACTCATGGTCGATATTAAAACCATTTCCAAGACCTGTCAACACATCGAGTTGTGTACCCTCTGCCATCTGCGACATAAGGTCGGTGCCCTTGCCTACTACTTTATATATAAGTGTAAGCTCGCCCTCCTCATAGTTGCAAACCGAGATAGGTCGGCGGAGGTACAATCCGTCGAGAGCAATCTCGACGAACTGTCCTGCGCGAGTCACGCCCGACACATCACCTGCGAGATGCATCTCGTAGATGAGAGGTGTCAACGCCTCATTCTTAGTTACGGTTAATACTACTCGTTGCATTATACCCTACTATTTTGCATTATACTCAGCATCGATAGTCGAAACACCGAGAGTAATCTCCTCCAAAACATCGAGCAAAGCTCTTACAGTCTCGAGAGCGGTGATAATCGACACATTGTTCTCAACTGCTGCATTACGAATCTCGTAGCCATCGAGACGAGTATTGTGCTGATTTACATCGATTGTGTTAATCACATAGCGAACATGGCCCTTAGCCAACGACTTAACGATATCGTCGCTACCCTCGCCAATCTTACCCAACGAGCGTGTACGCAAACCATGCTCACGCAAGAACTTAGCTGTACCAGCTGTAGCCTCGAGGTTGAAACCGAGGTTGTAGAAGCGACGGATGAGTGGCAATGCTGCCTCCTTATCCTTATCTGCGATTGTTACGAGGATTGTTCCGTAGTTTACAACAGTCATACCCGAAGCCTGCAACGACTTGTACAATGCGCGTGTGAGCGAATCATCGTAACCGATAGCCTCACCTGTAGACTTCATCTCAGGCGAGAGGTACGAATCCACACCCTTAATCTTCGCGAACGAGAATGCTGGAGCCTTAACGAAGTGACGCTTGCGCTCTACTCCGTATACCTCGGTGATGCCCTGCGATGGCAACGACTCACCCAACATTACGCGTGTTGCAATCTTCGCCATCGGAACATTTGTAGACTTCGAGAGGAATGGTACGGTACGTGACGAACGAGGGTTAACCTCGATTACGTATACCTTATCCTCCGAGTCAACGATGAACTGGATATTGTAGAGACCAACGATACCGATTGCGCGACCAAGGCGTACAGTGTAGTCGATCATCTGCTGCTTAACAGCCTGGCTCAACGAGAACGATGGATAGACACTGATTGAGTCACCCGAGTGAACACCGGTGTGCTCTACGTGCTCCATAATACCTGGAATGAAAACATTGCCCTCAGCGTCGCAGATTGCGTCAACCTCGGCCTCCTTACCCATGATATACTTATCTACCAATACCGGCGAATCCTCAGTCACCTCTACTGCATTATGCAAGTAGTGGCGCAAAGCCTGCTCGTTACCTACAATCTGCATTGCACGACCACCCAATACGAAGCTTGGGCGTACCAATACAGGGTAACCAATATTTGCAGCAGCCTCTACACCCTCCTCGATGTCGGTTACCGCCTTAGCCTTAGGCTGAGGGATACCAACCTCGCGCATAATTGCCTCGAAGAGCTTTCTATCCTCTGCCTTGTCTATAGCGTCAATATCGGTACCGATAATCTTCACGCCCATCTTCGACAATGGCTTAGCGAGGTTAATAGCTGTCTGACCACCGAGTGTAACGATAACGCCGTCCGGCTTCTCCATACGGATGATATTCATCACATTCTCCACTGTGAGCGGCTCGAAATACAACTTGTCCGAGATTGTAAAGTCGGTCGATACGGTCTCAGGGTTATTGTTGATGATAATAGCCTCGTATCCTGCCTCGCGGATAGCCCAAATCGAGTGTACGGTCGAATAGTCGAACTCAACACCCTGACCGATACGAATAGGACCTGAGCCGAGTACTACAATCTTCTTGCGGTCGCTAACGATTGACTCATTCTCCTGCTCGTATGTCGAGTAGAAGTAAGGCACATAACCCGAGTACTCACCTGCGCAAGTATCGATAGTCTTATATACAGGCTTGATATCGTACTCCTGACGCAACTCGAATACCTCAGACTCGGTCATACCCCACAAGTGGCCGATATACTTATCGCCAAATCCCAAACGCTTTGCCTCGTAGAGAACCTCGCGGTCACCCTTGTTAGCCTTAACAACACGCTCATAGTTTACGATATTGTCGAACTTCTTCAAGAAGAACATATCGATCTTTGTGCGGTCGTAGATGATTGAGCGGTCAACGCCACGGTGCAACAACTCAGCGATAGCGTAGATGCGATCGTCAGTTGCACGAGTGATGTACTGCAAAATATCTGAAGTCGACATATCGTCAAACTTCTTGTGGTAGATGTGGCATACACCGGTCTCGAGCGAGCGAACTGCCTTCAACAAGCTCTCCTCGATTGTACGGCCGATGCTCATAACCTCACCGGTAGCCTTCATCTGTGTACCGAGCTCGTTCGACGCCTCGCTAAACTTATCGAATGGGAAACGAGCAACCTTAGTTACGATGTAGTCCAATGCCGGCTCCGAGCAAGCAGGACCATTCGAGAGCATAATCTCGTCGAGGGTCATACCTACAGCAACCTTCGCAGTTACACGTGCGATTGGGAAACCACTCGCCTTAGATGCGAGAGCCGACGAACGTGAAACGCGTGGGTTAACCTCAATAATATAGTAGTTGAACGAGAGTGGGTCCAACGCAAACTGCACGTTGCAACCTCCCTCAATCTTCAATGCACGAATAATCTTCAATGCGCTGGTACGGAGCATCTGAGCCTCCTTGTCGGTCAAGGTCTGGCACGGAGCAACTACGATAGAGTCACCGGTGTGAACACCTACAGGATCTACATTCTCCATATTACAGATGGTAATAGCGGTGTCGTTCTTGTCACGCATTACCTCATACTCAATCTCCTTGTAGCCCTTGATACTCTTCTCAACCAACACCTGGTGTACCGGCGAAAGAGCCAAAGCGTTACGCATCAACTCGCGCAACTCAGCCTCGTTGTCAACGAAACCACCACCTGTACCACCGAGTGTAAATGCAGGACGGAGCACCAATGGATAGCCAATCTGCTTAGCTACCTCTACCGCCTCCTCAATCGAGTTCACAACCTCTGATGGCAATACTGGCTCGCCCAAGTCGATACAGAGCTGCTTGAACAACTCACGATCCTCAGCCTGCTCGATACTCTCGAACGATGTACCCAAGATCTCAACGCCACACTCCTCCAAGATACCCTTCTTAGCGAGCTGTACAGCGAGGTTCAAACCTGTCTGACCACCCAATCCCGGAACGATAGCGTCTGGACGCTCGTAGCGGATAATCTTTGCGACATACTCAAGCTTCAAAGGCTCCATATAAACCTTATCGGCAATGAATGTGTCGGTCATAATTGTTGCAGGGTTCGAGTTTACGAGGATAACCTCATAACCCTCCTCCTTCAATGCAAGACACGCCTGTGTACCTGCGTAGTCGAACTCGGCAGCCTGACCAATTACGATTGGACCAGAGCCGATAACCATAACCTTCTTAATATCTGTTCTCTTAGGCATTGTGATTCTCCTCCATCAATTTAATAAACTTATCGAAAAGATATGCGCTGTCCTGCGCACCCGGAGCCGACTCCGGATTGTACTGTACCGAGAAACTCTTCTCATCTACGCACTCGATACCCTCGACTGTATTGTCGATAACGCTGCGGTGAGTTACTGCAAGCGGAGTCTTCTCCAACGACTTATCGTCAATGAAGTAGAGCGAGCCCTGAGATGTGATCTCAATCTTGCCACTCTCCAAATTGCGAACAGGGTGACCACCACCACGATGTACGCCGTCAATCTTACCAACCTCGGCACCATATGCCAAAGCGAGAAGCTGATGTCCGAGACCTACACCGAAGATTGGCATTTTGCCACGCAACGACTTAATCAACTCGGTCACTACCGGAACATCTGCCGGTGCACCTGGACCATTCGATACGAGTACGCCGTCCGGATTGAACGCCAAAATCTCATCGAGAGGAGTGTTGAACGGTACAATCACAACATTGCAACCGCGCTGATTGAGCATATTCACCAAATTCAACTTAGCACCGCAATCAACCAAAACCACGTCGAAACGGTGGTTTGGAGTGCGCGAGTACCAGCGACGCTTGCAGCTTACGCGCTCTACTGCGTTGTGATCCTCAGGTGTAGCTGCGATAAGTGCCAACGCCTCCTCCTTCGATGTATCTGCCGAAACGATTGCAGCGCGAATGCTCTTCGAATCGCGAATAATGCGGGTAATCATACGAGTATCTACACCGCTGATTCCAGGAATCGAGTGGTCCTCCATCAACTCCGAAATGGTCTGTGTGTAACGGAAATTGCTCGGAGTCTTACACTCCTCACGAACTACCAAACCGCCGATTGTAAGGTTACGAGCCTCGAAATCCTCGTCGGTGATACCATAGTTACCGATTGTAGGATAGGTCATCACAACAATCTGATTTGTACACGCAGGATTTGATAAAATCTCCTGATAGCCGGCCATAGATGTATTGAATACGATCTCGCATACCGCCTGTGTGTCGGCACCGAAACCGTAGCCCAAGAACTCCTGACCGCTCTCCAAAACTAATTTTTTGTCGGGTTGTTTCATTGTTCCTTTATATTTTGTTGTTATTTGTTTTCTTTCCAAACTTTCTCACCACCAAAGAGTGTGAGCATACAACGTCCGTAGACCTCCTCACCCTCAAATGGTGTTGCCTTACCCATCGATAAGAACTCCGCAGAGTCAATCTTGTAAGGCTTGCGCACATCAAACACTGCAATATCGGCTCTCTCGCCTACACGCATTGCACCGCCCAAGCGGAAGATGCGACGAGGATTCTCACTCATCAGCTGAATCAACTTCTCGAGTGTAATCACACCCTTGCGAACAAGGTGTGTATAACATATAGCAAACGAGGTCTCAATGCCAACGATTCCCATCATCGAGCCCTTCAAACCGCGAGATTTCTCCTCTGCGGTGTGAGGTGCGTGGTCTGTAGCAATAACCTCGATTGTTCCATCTTTAATACCCTCAATAAGGGCAGCTTTATCCTCCTTTGCACGGAGTGGCGGATTCATCTTAAAGCGTCCATCCTCCTGCAAGTTCTCGTCGCACAAAACAAGATAGTGCGGTGCAGTCTCGCACGAAATATGGCTACACTTCTGCTTCGCCTCACGAATAATTTCGACGCTCTCCTTGGTCGAAATATGACAAACGTGATAGCGGCAACCCTCCTCTTGTGCCAACGCTACATCGCGCTTGATTGGCCCCCACTCACTCTCCGAGCAGATACCTTTGTGACCGTGCTCACGAGCATAGTCGCCATCGTGAATATATCCTGCATGGAGCAACGAATCATCCTCGCAATGCGCTGCTATAATGCCGTCAACTGCAGCGATACGCTTCATTGCCGCACGCATTAGCGGCTCAGTCTGAATACCGTTACCATCGTCTGAGTAGCCAACCGAGAGTTCTCTCAACGCCTCGATATCGGCCAACTCGCGACCTGCTCTCTTCGACGAAATTGTAGCGTATGGCAACACCTCGATTACCGCCTGCTCGTCAATCATCTGCTGCTGAACAGCGATAGTTTCAGGAGCATCCGGTGCTGGCTGAAGGTTAGGCATCGAGCATACAGTAGTTACGCCACCACGAGCACAAGCGCGCGTTCCGGTAGCGATTGTCTCCTTCACTGAATAGCCCGGCTCACGCAAGTGAACATGCACATCAGCCAAGCCATAAGTTACAACACAACCCTCTGCATCAAACACTTCGGTCTGCTCATCAGCCACAAGCGACTCCCCTATCGCCGCAATCTTTCCATCGGCAACGAGCACATCTGCCTTGCGACTAACGCCCTCGGCAACTACCACTCCGTCCTTCAAAAGCAACTTATTCATAGCCTATATTTACAAAAACAGGCGACCAAACAGGCCGCCCGATAATAGTTAATTCGTCAAAACAGTATTAGAATAAAAAGAAGAACACATTGACAATGACGGCTGCGGGGCGACTTGTGCGCTCTCGTAGCCCTTTGTTGGGCAAGCCTTTATGTCAAATGATGCAATCTGCATTCTATACTTCTTTGTTTATTTTATGCAAAGGTAAAATTTATCTTGGAATTTACAAAGTAAATATCCAAAAAATTTCGCCTAACGTGGCAAAATTTTCACATCAAGCTTAGCGTATGCTCTCTCAGCCTTAGCCAAAGCATCCTCAATCGAGACTCCGGTAGCCAAAATTACACCGAAACGACGATGGCCGACAACCTCAGGTTTACCAAAGAGGCGAATCTGTACACCCTCCTCCTCGAGCACCTTCTCGATGTTTTCAAACTCAACCTTATCGGTATCGCCCTCCACCACAATCGCCTTCGATGCACTCGGTGCAATAAAGCGAACTGCAGGAACAGGCAAGCCTAAAACTGCACGAGCATGCAACGCAAACTCAGACAAATCCTGAGATACCATAGTGACCATTCCGGTGTCGTGTGGACGTGGTGAAACCTCGCTAAAAATCACCTCGTCACCCTTGATAAACATCTCAACACCAAAGATTCCGTAACCGCCTAATGCATCGGTAATTACACGCGCCACCTCTTGTGCTTTCTCATATGCAATCTGACTCATTGGCTGTGGCTGCCAAGACTCGCGATAATCGCCATCAACCTGGTGGTGTCCGATAGGCTCAAGGAGCGTTGTGCCACCAATATGACGCACTGTCAAAAGCGTAATTTCATAGTCGAAATCAACGAAGCTCTCAACGATTACACGACCAGCACCGGCACGACCACCCTCCTGTGCAATATGCCAAGCGCGGTCGATATCCTCAGCTTTCTTAATGGTTGATTGTCCGTGACCCGAAGAGCTCATAATCGGCTTAACAACGCACGGAATACCAATCTCAGCGACTGCTGCTTCGAACTCCTCACGTGTATCTGCAAAACGATATGCTGCAGTCTTCAAGCCACACTCCTCAGCTGCCAAGCGACGGATACCCTCACGATTCATTGTGAGCCATACGGCTTTCGCAGTTGGAGCTACTCTGTAACCCTCCTTCTCAAGCTCTACAAGAACGGGAGTAGCGATAGCCTCCACCTCAGGAATGATAATATCAGGCTTCTCAGCCACAATAATCTCGCGCAAACGCTCACCATCGAGCATTGAAAGCACATAGCTACGGTGCGCAACCTGCATTGCAGGAGCGTTTTCATAGCGGTCGAGAGCAATCACCTCGACACCATATCTCTGCAACTCAAGAGCTACCTCCTTGCCGAGCTCACCCGAGCCGCACAAAATAGCCTTCTTGGCAACCTTTGTAAGTGGAGTTCCTATCTTCATATCTTATACTATATTCTATTAACGAACAATTGTCTCAGCACGATCCGGACCTACAGAGATAATCTTTACAGGCACACCGGTCTCCTGCTCAATAAACTCAACATACTCCTTGAACTCTGCAGGGAACTCGTCGTAGTTGCGAACGCTGCAAATGTCGCAGTTCCAACCCTTGAACTCCTTGTAGATAGGCACGATATCATCTGTGCACTCATATGGGAAGTAATCGAGCTGCTTACCATTGATCTCGTAACCAACGCAAACCTTGATTGTTGGGAACTCGTTCAAAACGTCGCTCTTCATCATAATCAACTCGGTTACACCGTTCATCATAACAGTGTACTTCAATGCCACCAAGTCCAACCAACCACAACGACGTGGACGACCGGTTGTAGCACCGAACTCGTTACCAATCTGGCGCAAAGTCTCACCTGTAGTGTCGAACAACTCTGTTGGGAATGGACCGCTACCTACGCGAGTACAGTATGCCTTGAAGATACCGTAAACATTGCCGATGCGAGTTGGAGCAACACCCAAACCGCTACATACACCCGAACAGAGAGTATTTGACGATGTTACATAAGGATATGTACCGAAGTCGATATCGAGCAATGAACCCTGAGCGCCCTCAGCCAAGATTGAAGTATCGTTCTTAAGAGCATTGTTCACCATCTGCTCGCTATCAACGAACTCGAAGCGACGCAATGTCTCGATACCTTTGAACCACTCCTGCTCGTATGCAGTGATGTCGTAAGAGTACGCATACTGACGGAGCATCTCCTCATGCTTAGCCTTCAATGTATTGTAGCGCTCCTGGAAGTCAGGCATCAAAATATCGCCAACACGCAAGCCGTTACGACCTGTCTTATCCATATAAGTTGGGCCGATACCCTTCAAAGTCGAACCAATCTTAGTCTTACCCTTCGCAGCCTCGCTTGCAGCATCGAGCATGCGGTGAGTTGGGAGAATGAGGTGAGCACGCTTCGATACAACCATACGCTTGGTTACATCTACGCCCATCTTCTCGATGTCGGCAATCTCCTCTGCGAGAATCACAGGGTCGATAACTACACCGTTACCGATAATGTTCATTGCACCCTCGCGGAAGATACCCGAAGGAACTGTGTGAAGAACAAAGCTCTGGCCCTCAAACTTCAACGAGTGACCTGCATTTGGACCACCCTGAAAACGAGCAATAGCCTGATAATTAGGAGTCAATACATCGACAACCTTACCTTTACCCTCGTCACCCCACTGGAGGCCGGGTACTACATCAACTTTTTTCATTGTTATATTGTGTGTTTGTGTATTCACATTTGCGGATGTAAAGGTAGTAAATTCTATTTATATAGAAGGTATATTAATTATCCCACTTATTAACATTTTTTTAACGTAGCGGGATTTATATCGGAAGTTTATCGTTTATCACAACAAAAGGAGGTCAAATGACCTCCTTTTGTTGTGTTGAGCTGCCGGGACTCGAACCCAGAACGACAGAACCAAAATCTGCTGTGTTACCATTACACCACAGCTCAATCCGTTGCTCGTAAGCGGTGCAAAGGTAATACTTTTTTCTTAATCCACAATAGATTTTCGATATTTAATTCTGCAATTTGAGTTTTACATTCGCAATCCTACAGCCACCCCATTTCATAGTAGGTTACTATCTGCTCAAGCATCCTGTCGCGTGTCTCAGGCTTGTATTCCATCTTAAGGTTATTGCCAAACAGCTTCGCCATAGTTTGGAAAAAGCCTGCGACAAAACCTCCTCGAAACTCCTTAATTATTTGAAACGCAGTATACTCCGTCTCCCTATCAATCAATTTCAGCAACACTTTACCTTCGCTAATGGTCATCTTTAGAATAACCGGCGTATATTGTTTCATCAACTTCTTTTGCAGCTCTTTCGATAGTTTTGCTTGCGCCTTCGGATCCTTCTCGGCAAGGAGCTGCTGCTCCATCTTATCCATCTCCAGTCGAGCTTGTTTTGCTAAAGGATAGACCTTTTTTACTATCTGTATAAGGCGTTGATAGCGGCGTAAGTCGGGTCTGCGAGAGTATTTATAAACTGGTAGAATGTGCACGAGAGGTATAGTATCACCCTTTTCGACAGTCCACTCCTGATGCCAAAAGCCACGACCGCGCCTTTGCGCCGAAGCTGACGACGCAAAAAGTGCAAATAGCACCACGAGTATAACAACCACCCTTTTCATAAATCTTCTGCAAATATAACTAATTGAGAGGAAATTTGAGTATATTTGCAAACAAAATCTAAAAATATGGAGACTGGATTATCATTTACAGCAACTATGCGAGTTTCGGCAGAGGTTACTGCTGAGTATATCGGCTCGGGCGACTTGGCAGTATTGGCTACGCCCGCAATGTGTGCACTTATGGAAAACGCCGCAATGATGGCGGTTGCACCCCACTTGGAAGAGGGTCAAACCACTGTCGGAACAGCGCTGAACATCGAGCACTCACGAGCTACTAAAGTAGGTGAGATAATCAATGCAACTGCTGTATTGACAGCTATTAACGGCAGAGAGTTACAATTCAATATCGCAGCTCGCGATGAGGTTGGTGTAATCGGCGAAGGCACCCATACCCGCTTCATCGTTAACCGCGAAAAGTTTATGGCAAAACTTAAATAAAACCTATAAAAAAATGAAGAGATTATTTACAATTTTAGCACTTGTGTGTATGCTTGCAGCGTGCACTAAGCAGGAGAAAAAGGAGTACATCGTCGCAGCCTACATCTGGCCTTCGTGCCACGATGACGCTATGGGTCGCGAGGTTTTGTGGCCTGATGGCGAAGGTGAATGGGAGGTTATCAAGAAGGGCAACCCTCGCTTTGAGGGCCACTACCAACCACGACGCCCATACTGGGGCTATGAGCACGACAACGACCCCGTTGTAGTCGAGAAGTGGATTAACACCGCGCTAGAGTATGGCGTAAACACCTTTGTATACGATTGGTACTGGTATGATGGCAAGCCATTCTTGGAGAGCGCCATCAACGATGGCTTCTTGAAGGCTCCAAGCAACGAGAAGATGAACTTCTACATCATGTGGGCAAACCATAACGTAAAGAGAAACTACTGGAACTACCACCGCTATGGCGACGATACATCGCAGTTGTGGGCAGGTGGCGTCGACAGAGAGAATTTCGAGATCGTTGTAGATCGTGTTATCAATCAATACTTTAAGCGCCCTAACTACCTCAAGATTGACGGTTGTCCGGTATTTGCAATCTTCAGTTTGAGCGCATTGATGGAGGGTCTCGGCGGCGAGGAGCAGGCACGTGAGGCTTTGGCATACCTTCGCGAGAAAGTTCGTGAGGCGGGCTTCCCTGACGTACATATCCAGGGAATGTCGGGCGGCCCATCTAACCCATCGCCAGAGAAGCTTGATAAGATTGTTACCCGCGTAAAGAACTTGGAACTTAATAGCTTCGCACTCTACAATATGGGAGGTTTCAACGTCGATTACCTCGTACATTGCGAGAATGCAAAGATGATTCGCGAGAACCTTGACCGCGACCTCGATGTTCCAGTATTCCCTTGCGTATCAGTTGCTTGGGATGACACTCCTCGTTTTCCACATAAGGGCGAGGAGCACGTGTCTCGTTACAATGCTACACCTGAAAACTTCGCTAAGGCATTGCGTCTCGCAAAGCAGTATGCGGACGAGCACACGGAGCAGATTCCTCTTATCTCAATCAACGCTTGGAACGAGTGGGTCGAGGGTAGTTACCTCTTGCCTGACGAGGTATTCGGCTTCAGCTATCTCGAGGCTGTAAAGTCAGTAATTAAGGAGTAAAAAAACATATTTACAACTGTAAAAATAGAGGGGAGGCATCAGCGTCTCCCCTCTATTTTTTTATTGCAGCCACCCTATCGGGCTACGATTGTGTATTGGCCTGATTCAAGTGCAATTACATCGCCTGACTTATCACCGCAAATCAACTGCGAATAGCCCTGCGGCAAGCGCACCTCTGCAATAGTTTCAGATGGAACAACAAGGTTAATTACCAACTCGCCATTCTCCTTCTTTGCGTGCATCTTGATGCTACCATACTTGCTTGGAACCACCACATCCACGAAGTTAAGTTTCGAGAGATTTGGCTGCACTGCAAAGCGCTTAAATGCCGGTTCAATAGGCTCAATTCCTGCAATATACTGCGAAAGGATTGTCAATCCACCACCACTCCACGAATGGTTATTAGTTCCGTGACCACTCTTATAGACCATGCCACGTGCACCGGTATACTCCCAGCCCTCCCAGAGGGTTGCATAAGGCGCTGCCACCATCTCGCCGAAGCGCTTCTCCATACGCTCCAATGCGTCATCATAGTAACCCATCTTACACAATGCCTCAAGTACATACTTCTCCATGTAAGTGCTTGACTGATAGTGCTTCTTAAAGAAGTCGCGAATAGCCTCATAGTGCTCTTTTGGTGCGAAACCTGCGATAACCGCCATAGCCTGCACACGATCATCCGGCTGCTCGGTATAGCTTGGAGTACGGTACTGCTGCAACTGCTCGTTCCAATATGTTTTATTAAAGGTGTAACGAAGCACATCGTAGCTATGCTCCAAGTAGATAGCATCACTCTCGTGACCAGTAAGATGAGCCTGCTTAGCGAAGCCCTGCAAAGCCAAGCCATACCAACACTGCTGAAGTGCGCTTTGGTCGATATTTGTACCCCAATCGCCCCAGAACCAGTCGCCATGACGTAGGTCAACCAAATCCTTATTTCCAGGATTCCAAACATCTATCAAATAGCGCTTTACGCGGTCGTAAACATCGCTCAAAGTTGCAAGGTCTCCGGTCTGCATATAGTATGTATTGAAACCATACTCACCCACCGCTGCAAGCATCTGACAAGGCAACTCCTTGCGATACCAATTCGAGGTTGGCGAGTAGATCACACCATCTTCGCGCTGATGCATCATCAACTCATAAATAGCCTTACGAGTGAGCAAATGAGCACGCTCATCGAAAACGTAGCTAGCCTGGCCGAGCTCGATTACAAGATCACCCCACCACTGTCCGCGCTCACGGTCAGGGCAATCCATATAAGTGTCGCGCATATTGACATAAAGGGTGCGCTTAGCCTTCTCCCAAAGCTTATTGCAGAACTCGTCATCGCACTTGAATGAGCCTACGAAATCAACATCGTAACCGCTCTCACGATACTTTAGCTCAACCACTTCAACTCCCTCAGGGATAAAGTATAACACCTCGTGACCATTTACCCAAATTGGAGTCTCAAACTCCTGTTCACCCTCGCGTGCAATATACTCGGTGTAGAAGGTACGAGCACTGCCAATCCAGTAATTATCGGTGCAGATTTTAATCTTCTCACCACCCTTAGCACGAATCTTCAGATATGGCGAAACGTGGATATTGCTATGAAGTTTACCTACTATTGCACCATCCTTCTCGCATAGATTTTTATACTCGCACAACTCGCTCCAACGCCACTGCGGGATAGGACGCTCAACAAGCTCACCCCAATCAGACTTCTCACGAGTTACTACTACGGCATTTGGCCACTCATAAGAGTTTACCTTCTGTGAGAAATCGAGCGCCTTACGAGCATCATAAGCTACGTTCGCACCCGCAATGCGATACTTGCGGAAGCCCTGCAAATTGTGCTCATTTGGAGCCTGCCACATAGCCTCATAACGAATTGCCTTCCAGCTCTCATCGCTGACTACCTGATTGCGTTTTGTAGTTAAATCAAAATATAAGCCAGGAGTAGCTGTTACTCTGTGACTGAACGAACTACGTCCGTAATACTGCACCAACACAACCACCTCGTTCTTGCCTTTTTTCAAGCCCGACAACTCGGTAAAAACATCGCAATAGCTATCGGTTGGAGAAGGGCCTCGTTTGAGTCCGCCCTCACGAATTACGAGCTCACCATTAAGCCACAACCAATACTTTGTATCGGCCGCAATGGTCAACTTCAAATCGTCGATCGAAGAGAGCGAAAACTCCTTGTGAAAACATTGCCAATCACCATCGGCAATCTTCTCAGACGTAGTGATTATCTGTGCCTCCTGACGACCGCACGCCATTGCGAGCAGAGCAAGGCAAAGGGTTAGAATTTTAGATGATTTCATATAATAATACGTTAGTTTTTTGCAAAGGTAGCGATATTTTTCGTATATTCGCACCCAAATTGAGAAAATAATAACGATATACGATATGTTTGAAAAACTTACGGACAGACTTGAAAGGTCGTTCAAAATCCTTAAAGGACAGGGCCGCATCACCGAGATTAATGTGGCTGAGTCACTCAAAGAGATTCGCCGTGCATTGATTGATGCCGACGTAAACTACAAGGTTGCAAAGACTTTCACCGACGAGGTTAAGCAGAAGGCTCTCGGCCAGAACGTACTCACCGCAGTTTCTCCTGGTCAGATGATGACCAAGATTGTACGCGACGAGTTGGCTGCCTTGATGGGTGGCGAAGCTACTGAAATCAAGCTCGAGGGCAACCCGGCAGTGATTCTCATCGCAGGTTTGCAGGGTTCGGGTAAGAC
>JAZLCQ010000044.1:0-23906 GCA_045614285.1 Alistipes sp. | reverse complement strand
GTGGTTGGTAGGCTCATCGAGCAACAACACATCGGGCTGCTGCAACAAGAGGCGGCACAACGCCACACGACGACGCTCACCTCCCGAGAGTACTGCCACCTTCTGGTCTGAAGCAGGGCATCGGAGGGCATCCATTGCACGCTCCAGAACGCTATCCAGCTCCCAGCCGTTCACGTGGTCGATCTTCTCGTACAACTCGCCCTGACGCTCAATGAGACGTGCCATCTCGTCATCGTCCATTGGCTCGCAAAGCTTCATATTGATCTCCTCGTACTCCTTCAAGAGAGCAGATGTCTCTGCGCAACCCTCCTCGACAATCTCCTTTACGGTCTTGTTGTCGTCGAGCTGAGGCTCCTGCTCGAGGTAACCTACGGTATAACCTGGCGAGAATACAACCTCACCCTGGAAGTTCTTGTCGATACCTGCGATAATCTTCATCAAGGTAGATTTACCCGAACCGTTCAAACCGATGATACCAATCTTAGCACCATAGAAGAACGAGAGGTAGATGTTGTTCAACACCTTCTTTTGGTTCTGGAATGTCTTCGACACACCGACCATCGAGAAAATAATTTTTTCGTCTGCCATAATATATTGTTGTTAAATTTTTTGCATCTATGCGTATAATCGCACAAAGATAGTCAAATAATTCCAAATAATCATTATCTTTGTAAAAGATAATATCGTTTGTTATGGAACAAAAGAGCAAAAAGAGGGTAGCGTTGGCACTTTCGAGTGGAGGTCCACGCGGATTTGCCTATATCGGAGCGTTGGAGGTGTTGCAGGAACGAGGCTACGAGGTATCGGCTGTGGCGGGAACCTCTATTGGAGCTCTCGTAGGCGGAATCTATGCTGCGGGTCACCTCTCGGATTTTAAGAAGTGGCTTCTTTCGCTTGATACGTGGAAGGTCTTTTCGTTGATGGATTTCTCGTTGTCGATGACCCATATCGTCAAGGGAGAGAAGATTATCGAGGCCATCCGCGAGATTATCCCTTCGGTCAATATCGAGGATCTGTCGATGCCGTTTTCGGCTGTTGCGACCAATCTCTATACGGGTGAGGAGGTGCTCTTCGATAAGGGCGATCTCTTCTTCGCAATTCGCGCCTCGATGTCTATTCCGTCGCTCTTTAAGCCCGTCGATTATGGTAACACCGTACTGATTGATGGTCATTCGTCCAACTGCTTGCCACTCAATCGTGTACGGCGTAGCGAAGGTGATATCCTTATCGGTTTCGACACCAACTTCTTCGACGTGAAAGCCATTACTAATCTATTGGATGATATCGAGCAGAAACAGGCCGATTACGAGGAGCTTCGCATTGCAAAGGAGGCGGAGGTTGACGCTGCATTGATGCAGATAAAAGAGGATGAAACAATCTCGATTTGGAACAAACTGAAGGCGTATGGCTCGCTGAAAATGGAGGCTATTCGCGAGGTGCGCTCCTTCCGTGAGGAGAATATCGATACGTTGCCCGATACAGAGTGGGACAGCAACTACTATGAGATTATCGACCGCACATTCTCGATTATGAATCAGCACAATACTCGCCTGATGGTCGAGCTCTGCAAGCCGGATATCTTGGTACAGATGCCGTTTAATAGTTACGATGACATCTCCGACTACGCTCTTGCCGAGGAGATTATCGAAAAGGGTAGGGAGTTGATGGCCAAGGCGCTCGACGACTACGAGGCTTCGCGCAACTAATCACTATATATAAAAAATAAAAGAGGAGGCCCTTCGAGACCTCCTCTTTTATTGTCTTAGAGACGACTACTTTACGTCGAAAGCGAAGATGTGAGCCTTAGCTGCACCCCAAGTCTTGTCAACTACGATACGAACACCGTCAGTCTCAACAGCATCGAACGACAAGGTTACAAGGCGGCGGAAGTTCTCGTCAACGGTTGCTACGGTCTTCCACTCACCAGCGTTAGGGTTTGCTGCATACTCCTTAGCCTGCTTCTTGTTAGCTGCAGGAACACGTACCTGAACGTGGAACTTACGAGCCATCTCTGAAGGCATCTTAGCACGCTCGGTTGTCTCCTCCAACTTACGCATACGCTTGCCACGTACCTTGAAGTCAGAGTCGAAGATGAAACGAACACCCTTAGCGGTGATAGGCTTAGCCCAAGTGTAGGTGAGATTTGTCTCGCCAACAGCAGTGTATACGCCGTTATCCTCGCCATTCCACTCACGGTCGATACCGTTACGCATAGGCTCGTTCTCAGCCAATGTCTTAGCCGACTTGGTCAACTCGTTAACCTGACGCCAGCGGTATGGCAACATACAGTCGTCATCCTCCAAAGTTGCCTGCAACTCCTTGATGTGGTTCTCATAGAGACCTGCAGGGGTTGTGCCCTTGTCGAGAATCATATCTGCAGCAGTACCTACAGCTTGACCCATCAAAGCGCAAGTAGCCATTACGCGTACGCCCGAGAATGCCATATGTGTGCAAGAGATGTCACGACCAGCAAACATCAAGTTTGGAACATTTACAGAGTAGAGACATCTGTAAGGGATACCATAACCCTGACCGATGATGTACTCAATCGAAGCGAGACCCTTGTTGTGGAAACCGTTTGGATCGTGATCGTCGAGAGTCCAACCACCATATGCCACAGCATCCTCGAAGTGACCACCCGAGGTGATATCATCCTGTGTGAGGGTGTAAGGCGCAACGTAGCGAGTAGACTCACGCTTGCCTGGGATCGAGCCAGTCCAAACCAACTCGTACTCACGGCAACGGCCGTCCGGATGATTCTTCATATACTCCCAGATACCGTAACCAATCTTCTTCAACTCGAACTGAGCCTCGTTAGCGTCGAAGATTGTGTCGAATGTTACACCCGAGCACTCAACCCACCAGAAGTTGTTGTCGTGTGCACGCCAAATAATTTTGTAGTTGAGCTTCTTCTTGCCAGGCTCTGTCGACTTTGGAGTCTCATAGTTGAAATCCTCGTCGGTGAACTTGTAAGCCCACGATGGAGCGTGGAAAGGGTGGTGCTCGTTAGTGCGGCGCAACTGCAAGAGGATAGAGTTACCCATTGTTGCGTTGCTCGCCTTCTCGCTCGAGATGAACGACTCCTTGTAGTCGTTCTTGCCCTCGGTACCACGACGGTACTTAGCGCCCGAGAGACGGAGGATACCGTCACCTGTACAATCCAAGAACAACTTACCCGAGATGGTATACTCGGTGTAGTTGTTAGAGTTCCAGCACTTAACCGCTGCGATCTTCTCGCCATCCATCACAACGTCACGCACTGAAGTGTTGAGCAAGAGGCGGATGTTTGGCTCCTCAACTACGGTCGAGTAGATAACGTCGTCCCAGAGAGGGTAGCGCTGCAATGGGTTGTAGTAGAAGTTGCGGCACTGCATCTCCTCGATGATACCAGCCTCCTGGCACTGATCCTCCTTAACACCTACGATACCCATACGCATCTCGCTCGATGTGTTACCACCAAGCATCGGACGGTCCTGGATGAGGATAACCTGCGAGCCGTGACGAGCTGCAGCTACAGCGGCACATACACCCGAAAGACCGCCACCGCAAACTACGATTGGAGCATCCATCTCAATCTTACGAATGATAATGTCATTCTCGTTAGTTTGGAACGCTGTTCCAAACTCCTCGCGTGCAAGTTTAACGCCCGTAATCTGAGCTGTTGCAGTCGAGAGCAAAGTGGCAAATAATGCCAAAATTGATACGATTTTTTTCATAATTATTTATTTTGTGTTGTTATGTTGCATAACGCTATAAAGTCGCAACAAAGATAGCACTTTTTATTTGATAAAACAAATAAAAGAAAAGACCTATCGCATTGCTACAATAGGTCTAAATGGTTGAAATTGAAAGTTTCTATCTTACCACGCAAAGAGAGGGTAGTTCTCCATCAAGGCGTTCACATCCTTGCGAACTGCTGCGATGTTCTCCTCGTTCTCTGCATCCGAGAGTACGCGGTCAATCAACTCTGCGATGTATTCCATCTTATCCTCCTCCAAGCCACGAGTGGTGATTGCAGGAGTACCGAAGCGCAAGCCCGATGTCTGGAATGCCGAACGCGAGTCAAATGGTACCATATTCTTGTTTGTGGTGATATCTGCTGCTACGAGAGCCTTCTCTGCAACCTTACCTGTCAACTCAGGGAACTTGGTGCGGAGGTCTACGAGCATAAGGTGGTTGTCAGTACCGCCCGAGATAATCTTGTAGCCACGTGCAACCAATGCTGCCGACAATGCCTGAGCATTGCGAACAACCTGCTGCTGATACTCCTTGTACTCAGGGGTTAAAGCCTCGCCAAACGCTACAGCCTTAGCTGCGATAACGTGCTCGAGTGGACCGCCCTGGATACCTGGGAATACAGCCGAGTTGAGAATCTGCGACATCTTCTTCACTACGCCCTTTGGTGTGGTCAAGCCCCATGGGTTGTCGAAGTCCTGACCCATCAAGATGATACCGCCACGTGGGCCACGCAATGTCTTGTGTGTAGTAGAAGTTACGATGTGAGCATACTTCACAGGGTTCTCGAGCAAACCTGCTGCGATGAGACCTGCAGTGTGAGCCATATCAATCATCAAGAGAGCGCCAACCTTGTCTGCAATCTCGCGCATACGCTTGTAGTCCCACTCGCGTGAGTAAGCCGAAGCACCACCAACGATGAGCTTTGGCTTGCACTCCAATGCCTTCTGCTCCATCTCGTCGTAGTCGACACGACCATCCTCCTCGCGAACCGAGTAGCTTACAGCGTTGAAGTATGTACCCGACATATTCACAGCCGAGCCGTGCGAGAGGTGACCACCGTGCGAGAGGTTGAGGCCGAGGAAAGTGTCACCTGGCTTCAATACTGCGAAGAATACTGCCATATTAGCCTGTGCACCCGAGTGTGGCTGAACATTTGCGTACTCTGCACCGTAGAGCTGGCAGAGGCGCTCGATAGCAAGGCTCTCCACCTTGTCTACAACCTCGCAACCACCATAGTAGCGTGCTGCAGGGTAGCCCTCAGCGTACTTGTTGGTCAATACCGATCCCATAGCCTCCATAACTTGCTCGCTTACGAAGTTTTCCGAAGCGATGAGCTCGATGCCGTGCAACTGACGGTTGCGCTCAGCTGAGATAAGGTCGAAAATCTGTTCGTCTCTTTTCATTTTTGCAATCTTATTTTGTTGTTATTGTGTTAGTTACCGCTGTTTGGGCAATCGTTTGAAAACTTTTGCTCCGCAAAGTTACAAGAATTTTCAGATAAAACACTATATTTGCACTAAACTTATAAACAAATTATAGTATGAAGCTACTCGAAGGAAAGGTTGCACTCGTAACCGGTGCTACTCGCGGAATAGGACGCGCCATTGCTCTTAAGTTTGCCGAGCAGGGTGCAAATGTCGCCTTTACATATCTCTCGTCGGCTGCGGCAGCCGAATCGCTCGTTGCCGAGATTGAGGCTATGGGTGTGCGTGCGGTGGCTTACGCCTCGAATGCCGCCGATTTTGACGGTGCTCACAAGGTTGTTGAGAGTGTGCTCGCCGAGTTTGGCCAGATAGATATTTTGGTCAACAACGCAGGTCAGACCAAGGATGGCTTGATGATGCGAATGACCGAGGAACAGTGGGATTCGATTATCAATACCAACCTCAAGTCGGCCTTCAACTTCACCCACGCTGTGACTATGCCTATGGCTCGTCGTCGCTCGGGCTCTATTATCAATATCTCGTCGGTTGTGGGTACTAATGGTAACGCAGGACAGTGCAACTACGCAGCATCGAAGGCGGGTCTTATCGGCCTCACGATGTCTATGGCGAAGGAGATGGGTGCACGCGGTATTCGCTGCAATGCCATCGCTCCGGGCTTTATTGTCACAGATATGACCGATAAGCTCAACGATGCAACCAAGGAGGCGATTATCTCAACTGTGTCGCTTGGTCGTATGGGTAATGTTGAGGAGATTGCCGATGTGGCTCTCTTCCTCGCAAGTGATATGTCATCTTACATTACGGGCGAGGTTATCAAGGCTACAGGTGGAATGCGCTAAACCAATGATTAATAGATGTAAAAAAAGAGCAGTCAATCGACTGCTCTTTTTGTTTTCAGTTATAAGATTATTTAACCTCAAACTCTGCGGTGAGGAGGTCTTTGTCTCGCGATGAGCCTCCGACCATTACCTTGAATGTACCAGGCTCAACTACACGCTCCATTTCGAGGTTATAGTAGCGCAAGTGCTCAGGTGTGAGCGTGAAGGTAATGCGCTTGCTCTCACCAGGTTGCAACGCTACGCGCTGGAAGCCCTTCAACTCCTTCACAGGACGAGTGACATACGAGATGCAGTCGCGAATGTAGAGCTGAGCAATCTCAACGCCCTCGCGTGCGCCTGTATTCTTAATAGTAACGCTTGCCTCGATATTCTCATTCGGTGCAATCTCGCTCTTCGAGAGCTGGAGATCCGAGTACTCGTAGGTTGTGTACGACAAACCGAAACCGAATGGGTAGAGTGGCTCGTTTGGAATATCCTGCAACTTGTAGCGGTAGTGCGATGGCTTGTGGTTGTAGTACATCTGCACCTGACCTGCTGTGCGTGGAATAGTCATCGAGAGCTTAGCCGATGGGTTAACCTTACCGTAGAGAATCTCGGCTACAGCCTGACCGCCCATCATTCCAGGCTCCCAAGCGTTCACGATAGCAGGGAGGTTCTCGCTCTCCCAAACTACTGCCTGAGGACGACCTGCAACGATTACGAGGATTGTTGGCTTGCCACTCGCTGCAACCTTCTTTACGAGCTCTTGCTGGAGTCCGTAGAGGTGAATCTCGGCGCGATCCTGATTCTCACCGCAGGTCTTTGCGCCCCTACGAGCACGAAGGCTGGTCTCGCCCGCTACAACGATGTTGAGGTCGGTTGTGCGTGCTACGCTTGCAGCCTTGTCAACATTCTCCTTAGTCATCTTCTTAGGTGTCAAGCCCTGATCTACAAAGACAAACTCGGTCTCAGGAGCAACCTCGCGCAAACCCTCGAGAATTGTAGTTACATTCTCAGGCTTCTGAGGTGCCGACCAGTCACCCATAATATTCTCGTCGTCGGCATTGATACCGGTTACGAGTACACGCTTATACTTCTTCACATCGAGTGGAAGGATGCCGTCGTTCTTCAAGAGAACAATCGAGTTGCGAGCAGCCTCCAACGCTGTTGCGCGGTGCTCAGCGCACAAACGCACCTTGTTGCCCTCCTCGATGTTGCAGTATGGATTCTCGAACAAACCGAGACGGAACTTAGCGGTGAGGATGCGACGAACAGACTCGTCGATGCGGCTCATTGGGATGCGACCCTCACGAACCAACTCTGCAACTTCCTCGTTCCAATAGATGCCATGCATATGCATATCCATACCTGCCATAATCGACTGGTAGTATGCCTCCTTGCGGTTCTCGGCTGTGCGGTGCAATGTGTGGATGCGCTCGATGTCCATCCAGTCACTCACTACGAAACCAGTGAAGCCATACTCGCCACGCATCTTCTCCTCCATCAACCACTTGCTCTTGTGGCAAGGAACACCGTTAATCTCGTTGTGTGCCATCATCAACGAACCTGCCTGACCCTCGCGGATAGCCTTCTCGTATGGTGGAAGGAATACCTCGTGTAAGGTGCGCTCCGAGACGTCGGTTGGAGCGTGGTTAGCGCCATTTACAGGCTGTGAATCGGCAATGCAGTGCTTGATACAAGCCAATACATCGTCGCCACCCATCATATCACCCTGATAACCGTTTACGAGTGCCAAGCCCATCTGGCTTACGAGGTAGGTATCCTCGCCAAAGGTCTCGCCACTGCGTCCCCAGCGTGCATCACGTGCCACGTCTACGTTAGGGTTGAAGGTCCAGTGCATATTCATTGCACGCATCTCCAATGCGGTCTGACGCGCAATCTTATATGCCATCTCTGTGTCAAATGACGATGCAAGACCGATGCTTGTAGGGTAGGATGTATTGTTCGGTGCGAGGCAGTTGCCGTGGATAGCGTCGATACCGAAAATCAACGGAATGCCCAAGCGTGACTCCATAGCCAATGCTTGCAACTCGTTTGCCTCCTCAGGGGTCAAGACGTGGAGGTATGAGCCGATGCGTCCCTCCTTTGTCCACTTTCGGAGAGTGTCGGCATTGATACCAGGGTAGTAGCCCTGTGCATCCTGATTGTCGGCCTGAGCCTTCTTGTCGCGCTGCTCGACGTGACGAACACCGCAGAACTGATTCATCTGTCCCACCTTCTCCTCGAGTGTCATCTGCGAGAGAAGGCTCTCTACTCGCTTCTCGATAGGCTGTGTTGGGTCCTTGTAGTCGACCTTACCACACGATACTGCCAAGGCGAGTACTGCAATTGAAAGGATAATCTTCTTCATATTCGTAATGTTTGTAGTGGTTAGCGAATCTGTGCACCGTGCTTGTGCTCAAATGCCGACTGCAATGCCGACATTGTGCGCTCGATGGTCTTGTCGTTCAAGGTCTGATTCTTATCCTCGAGGATGAACGACAACGCGTACGACTTCTTACCCTCAGGCAACTTGTCGCCCTCGTATACATCGAACAACGATACGCTCTTGAGAAGCTTCTTCTCGGTTGCGAAGGCTGTTGCACGAAGCTGTGCGAACGATACGCCCTTATCAACGAGGAGCGCCAAGTCGCGCTTCACCTCCGGATACTTCGACAACTCGGTTGCGGCAACCTTGTGCTTGCGGGTAGCCTTCAACAACAAATCGAAGTCAATCTCAGCGAAGTATACATTCTGCTTGAGGTCAAATGCCTTACAAATTTTGGCATTTACCTGACCCATCTGCACGAGTGGCTTATTGTTTACGTAGAGCTCTACTGCATCGCCAAAAAGGTCGCTCTCGAGTGCCTCAGTGCGCAATGCGTAGATATCCAAGCCAAAGCGGCGGAGCAACAACTCAACCTCGGCACGCAAGGTGTAGAACGAAGCCTGCTCGGCCTTCGAGTTCCACGACTGTGGAGTCGAAAGACCTGTAACTGCGATAGCGAGACGGTAGTTCTCCGAGTATGATGAGAGCGGAGCTACCTCCTCACCCTCCTTTGGCTCAACCTTGTTGTAGAAGTAGCAGTTTCCGAACTCGTAAATCTTCAAGTCGCCATTACGGTGGTTAGTGTTCAACTCTACAGCCTCCATTGTGTTGAAGAGGAGAGTCTGTCGCATCACGCCAAGGTCTGCTGAGAGTGGATTCATAATCTTCACACACTTCTCTACAGGGTACGACTGCAAGCCCTCATAGTATGCAGTCTTGGTGAGTGAGTTCGACATAATCTCGGTGAAGCCGCGTGCAGTGAGCATATCGGCTACGAGGTTTGTCAAACGGGTCTTATCCGGCTTTTGAACATACGAGAGGGTAGAGTTAACCTTCTCCGATACCTCGACATTGTTGTAGCCATAGATGCGCAAAACATCCTCGATGAGGTCTGCCTCGCGCTGTACATCTACGCGGTATGGTGGTACTGCTACGCTCCATACATCGCCCTCCTCCTTCTCAATCTTCACCTCCAAGGCGTCGATGATAGTGCGGAAAGTCTCAGTTGGGATATCCTTGCCAATCAAGGCCTTAGCGCGTGCAATCGAGAAGTCGAAACGGAATGGTGCAACCTCCTCAGGGTTGCTGTCGAAGATGTCGCTGGCGATGGTACCGCCTGCCAACTCCTTGAAGAGGAGTGCTGCACGCTTCAAAGCGTAAATCTGAATATTAGGATCGATACCACGCTCGAAACGGAACGATGAATCGGTGTTGAGACCGAAGCGCTTTGCGGTCTTACGAACCGATACAGGGTTGAAGTATGCGCTCTCGATGAAGATGTCGGTTGTGGTCTCGCTGACGCCCGAATCCAAACCACCGTATACACCTGCGATACACATCGGACGCTCTGCCGAGCAGATCATCAAATCGTCTGCAGTGAGTTTGCGCTCTACGCCATCGAGAGTTACGAACGGAGTACCCTCGGCGCAGTTCTTAACAACGATCTTGTTGCCCTCAATCTTAGCCATATCGAAGGCGTGGAGTGGCTGTCCGAGCTCGAAGAGTACATAGTTGGTGATATCCACCAAGTTGTTCTTAGGGTTGATGCCCGCAGCACGGAGTGAGTTCTGCATCCACTCTGGTGATGGAGCAATCTTACAGCCCGTTACTGCTACGCCTGTATAGTGTGGGCACGCAGTGGTGTTCTCTACCACTACCTCCACCTTTGCTGTATTCTCCTCGACTGCGAAGGCCTCTACGCTTGGCAAGTTCAACTTTGCCTCTACGCCCTGCGCACGGAGGTAAGCCACGAGGTCACGTGCTACACCAATGTGCGAGCCCGCATCGATACGGTTAGGGGTCAAGCCCACCTCGATGAGGTAGTCGTCTGTGATGTTGTAGTACTCCTTTGCAGGTGTGCCCACAACTGCCTTTGCAGGCAACTCGATGATGCCGTCGTGCGATGAGCCGATGCCCAACTCATCCTCAGCACAGAGCATTCCGAGCGACTCTACGCCACGAATCTTCGAGCGCTTAATCTTGAACTCCTCCTCGCCACCATCGGGGTAGAGCACAGCGCCTACGGTTGCGCACATAACCTTCAAGCCCTGACGGCAGTTTGCTGCGCCGCAGACAATCTGCAATGGAGCCTCACCGCCCACGTCAACGGTGGTGATGTGGAGGTGGTCAGAATCGGGATGATCCTCGCAGGTGAGTACCTCACCCACAACTACGCCCGCCAAGCCGCCACGTACGGTTTCAATCTTCTCGAAGCCCTCAACCTCGAGACCAATGTCGGTCAATACCTTCGACACCTCCTCTGCTGAGAGAGTAGTGTCGACATAATTTTTGAGCCAGTTAAATGAAATGTTCATATCGTATATCTTTTGTTTTATTGTTTGCTCATAAGTCAATTATCTCGCAAATATACGACTTTTAATTGTAAATTAAAAATTACAGGGTCTTAAAATTGCACAATTACACTAACTGCAAGCCACCCCGTGTAATGGTGTAATTAGAAAAGGGCATCAAGTGTTACCTCAATGCCCCTATCTGTTAGCTATTTTTACTCTTATTCCTGGCTCTCGACTTTAGCCTCAGGACTCTTCTCCTTTTTGAAGAGTCGGTCGATGACTACAGCGATAGCGCCATCGCCCGAGACGTTGCACGCAGGTCCGTAACCATCTAAAGCTAAGTAGATTGCCATCAACAAGGCTGTCATCTCAGGTGTGAAGCCGAGGATGGTCTCGAGCAAGCCTACAGATGCCATCAGAACGCCACCCATAACGCCTGGTGACGACACGGCTGCGATGGCCTGCATCAATGCAAAATTGATAAACAACGCCAGTGGTATATCAATTCCAAAGAGATAAGCAACAGCTGTAGTTGTTGTTACCAACTTGATAGTTGAACCACACATATGTGTGTTCGAACACAAAGGAATAACGAAGTTGGCGATATCCTCACGTACACCAATCTTAAGTGTACACTTTGTGGTTACCGGGATTACAGCAGCTGACGAGCAGATAGAGAATCCTGTGAGGTAAGCAGGTAGGATATTATAGAGCATACGCAAAGGGTTTTTGCGTGCTATAATACCTGCTATAACGTATTGAGCTACAAGGTATAGGATAGATAATACTACACCGGTACCAATAACCTTTGCTCCGGTGCCGAGTACCACGTCGATAACGCCCTTGGCACTCATCTCGCAAATCATTGTGAAGATATAGATTGGAAGCAATGGGATGATTGCGCCCTCAATCGTGAACTTTACGATATCGCCAAACTCCTCGAACCAGCCCTTTATGGCCTCAGCCTTGGTGAAGATGATGCCCAAGCCAATTACGAACGAGAGTACGATAGCTGTCATCATATCGCACACAGGCGGTATCTTGAGCGTAAAGAATGGTGTAAACTCGGTCTCCGAGAGTGCGTCAGCCGAGAGTTCTCCGGCAGTCAAGATGTGAGGGAAAAACTCCGTCGCACAGCCATATGAGAAGAGTGCACCTCCTACGGTAGAGATGTAGGAAACTGCGATGACAAAGATGAGCATCTTGCCTGCGCCCTTACCGAGGTTGGCAATGGCAGGAGTGACCAAGCCGAGTACCAACAAAGGCACTGTAAACTTCAAGAACTGCGCAAAGAGTACGTTGAAGGTTTTCAATACACGGATAAAGCCGTGGAATGTGGCATTGCCCCACTCGCACGAGTCGGGTATGAGTTTACCCACAAGGCCGAGTAACGCTCCTATAGTGATGGCAATCACCACCTTAGGAAAAAGTCCAAGTTTAATCTTCTTCATATTATTATTGTTTTTGTTGTTTAGTTTCTCGTTATTGTAGTCTTACCTCGAACCTATATAGAGGAAGACCATACCCACCAGCACAAGTGCTAGGTCAAGTGCCTTGGCTCGGAGGTTGCGCTCACCAAAGAGCACTGCTCCGCATCCGAACGACACTACCACCGAAGAACGACGTATCATCGAGACTACGGCAATCATCGCTGCACCATCACGCAAGGCGTAGAGGTAGGCCATATCGGCCGTAGTTAGTAGTATCGAAATCATCGGTATCGCCCACGACCAGTGGAACGGCTGTGCCTCACGCTTAGGCAACCACAGCACCGCCACGATAATCGACATCAGCACAAACTGATAGAGCGTGTACCAACTCTGCACGAAGACAGGGTTGAGGGTAAACATTATATGTCTGTCGTAGAGACCGCAACCCACACCTATGAGGGCTGCTGCCGCCACACATAAAATCCAACGATTGTGGGCAAAGTTGATGCCCTCCTTTTTGCTCGATCGACTCAATAGATAGAGCGAGACGATGGCGAGTATGACACCCACCCACTGGTAGCCGTTTAGCCTCTCGTCAAAGATAATCATTGCACCGATAAGCGTCAGCACAGGGCGTGTAGCGTTGATAGGGCCCACGATAGTGATGGGTAAGTGCTTGATGCCGAAGTAGCCGAAAATCCACGAGCCAAGCACCATCACAGCCTTCAAAAAGACCATTCCGTGCTCTCGCAACGTGCCACTCGTGGTCTCGAAGAGAGTACCCGTGAGCCACCCTCCACCAACTGCAGAGTCGAGCAGTGCAGGGGCAAAGATGAGTGACGAGAATAGAGTGTTTAACCACAGTACGGGCAAGACGGCATTCTCCTTCAATGAGCGCTTCTTCGCCACATCGTATAGACCTAACATTGCGGCCGAAAGGAATGCCAAATATACCCACATAACTATCCGAATATAAGAATATTAGCTATGACGAATGCTGCCAAAGTGAGGCTCGCTAAACCGTTCAAAGTGCCGAAGGCGATGCCGATTGAACGCTGCTTCTTTGGGGTGACGAGGATGTGCTCAGCGACCAAAATAGCACTGAACAATGCCACTCCTGTCCACAATACCCAACTCTGTGGGAGAAGCAGAGCAAACGCCACGAGTGACGCTACACTTACGCAGTGAAGCGCTATACTTATATATAATGATGTAGCTACCGAGAAGGTCGAAGGTATCGAGTGCAAGCCACGCTGACGGTCAAACTCTGCATCCTGGAGTGCGTAGATGATATCGAAGCCACCACACCAGGTGAGCACAAGCAGCGATAGCAGACACATAGGCCACGTCAATGTACCGGTAACTGCGATAAATGCGCCTGCAGGGGCAATCGCAAGCGAGAGACCGAGCACGATGTGAGCCAACGCAGTAAAGCGCTTGCAGTAGCTGTAGAACATAATCACAGCCAATGCCACAGGCGAGAGTAGGGCAGTCAATAGGTTGATGGTACAAGCCGTAGCGACGAAGAAGAGAGCATTCATCACGATAAATATCATCGCATTGCGCGGTGAAATCTTACCCGCAGGAATCTCGCGGTCGGCTGTGCGAGGATTCTCCTTGTCGATATCGCGGTCAGCCCAACGGTTGAATCCCATAGCAACGTTGCGTGCAAAGACCATACAGAGGATGACCTGCACGAGCAACCACCACGAGAATTCCGCCTCGGTGCTCCAAAGCGCATATGTGAATGCCATCAACGCAAATGGCATAGCAAATATCGTGTGCGCGAACTTAACTAACGAAATGTACCTCTTCATCGTTTGTGATTTTCGAACCTTGACCACTGTTTTGCGACTCCTTGCAGCCTCCGAGATGCATCACCTTGAGTTGCTTTGAAATCTCCTCTACAGAGAGCGTAGTCTTAACTTTTACGGTGCGTGTAGCGCCTGGAAGCACATCGAAGTAGTTATCCACGAAGAATGTCTCCTCATCCTCGACCGATAGATATACGGCACGTGCGAAGTTGTCCGACTTCACACTTATTGCGACGCCTCCTTCACACTTCTCCACCTCGGTTGTGATGTTGCAAGCAGGGAAGTTGAGTGCGCTCTGCTTGACGAGGTAGTTGTTATTGGTGTAGAGCACCTTGTCTACCATCAGCGACGACACGACAACCACATCCTCAGCCTTGACATCACCCAAGAGCTCTGCCACAGCCACATCGTACATCACGGTTGAAGTGTTGGCAGGTACTGTGATAACCTTCTCGTAGGTCTTTACAATCTGACCGGTGAGGGTTAGCACGGTGATATTGAAGAATCCCTTAGCCTTGTTCTGGTTGTCCGATACGATGTGTACCTGCAAGCGTCCCTCGTTGCAGTAAGCCGAGAGGAGGTACTTGTCGAAGAAGTTGCGTGCGAAGTAGTGCTGCGCCTTCCAACGACCGTAGTAGTCGCGACTCGACCATGAAGCCACAGGCCAGCAGTCGTTGTGCTGCCAGAAGAGTGAGCCCTGACAGAACGGCATATCGCGACGATGCGCCTCGACGGCAATCTTGATAGCATCGCCCTGCATCACCTGACCCATATAGAGGAACTTCTGGAAGTCGCTCTGTGGCCAGTACTCCTTGGTGAGGTAGTCGTTAATCTTGCTGTTGGCGCTGCGTCCACCACGCTGATGCGACATCATCACCTCCGAGTGGATGTTCCAATCCTTCTCATTTGGAGCGTAGCGCTTCACCGAGCCGAACTCAGGGAACGACTGGAAGCCATACTCCGACATAAAGCGTGAGCGGGTAGTGTTGTAGCGCTCGAATGGGTGACGGTGACCCCAAACGCCCCAGTAGTGGTAGTCGCCGAGGTTCTTTGCATCACCAGCCTTGACATCCTTGCCTACCCACGGAGACATAGGGTGGTAGTAGCGTGAAGGATCATACTTTGCGCATACCTCTGGCAAGAGCTCGTAGTACTGGAAATCGAACTGTGCCTTCTGAATATCGTAATAGCGCATATCGATTCCCTTCTTCTCGTAGCTGCGCTTGCAAGCCATCAGCGTGTCGTAGCACTCGTTGTTACCACACCAAAGGGCAATACAACCGTAGTTGCGCAGACGCTTCACGTTATCGATAGCCTCCTGACGGATATTCTCAATCATCTCGCCCTCGACAGGGTAGAGTGCACAGCCGAACATAAAGTCCTGCCATACCATCAGGCCGTGCTTCTCGCACTCCTCATAGAATTTGGCGTTCTCGTAGATGCCACCGCCCCATACGCGGAGCATATTCATATTTACGGCTACAGCGTCAGCAATAGTCTTCTCGTAGATCTCGTCGGTCACGCGAGTGAGGAATGAATCGCAAGGGATATAGTTTGCACCCTTGGCGAATACAGCCTTGCCGTTGAGCTCGAAGTAGAACGAACGTCCCCACTCGTCGTCCTGGCAGATAACCTTCAACGAACGCACTGCGATATCGTGATGACGGCTGTCGATGACCTTTCCGTCAACAAGCACCTCGGTACGGAAGGCGTAGCGATGTGCCTCACCGAGTCCGTTGCTCCACCAGAGTTTAGGATGGTTGATTACGAGTGGTACCACGTCTCTATTCTCACCTGCCTTGAGGGTTGTTGTGCCCTGAGCGAGTGTTTTACCGGTGCGCTCATCCACCACACGTAACGAGGCAGAACTCTCCTTTTGGGCGAGAATCTCGAACTCTACGTCTATATCTGCACGCTTCTCGGTGACGTTCTTCTGATTGTAGAAGATGTCGCTGATGCGGAGCGAATCCCACGCTTCGAGGTAAACGGGACGCCAAATGCCCGATGTTACAAGGCGTGGACCCCAATCCCAGCCGTAGTGATAACCGGCTTTGCGACAGAAGACGCTAATCTTGCGCTTGAGCAATCCGCCATTCTCCGACTGGTCATTCCAGCGATAGTATTGGAAGGGCAGAGCCTCCCACTTCGGCATATCAATCTTCACGACCGAGTGGAAGTAGACACGCAGTGTGTTCTTGCCCTCACGGAGGTGCTTCTTGGCATCTACACGCCACAGACGGAACATATTGTCGGCCTTGACAACAAGTTCGTCGTTGAGGTAGACGTCAGCGTAGGTATCGAGTCCCTCGAGGACAAGGTCGATGCACTCCTTGTTGAGGAGCTCCTTGTCAGCTTCGAAGGTTGTGACATACTCCCAATCCTCCTTATCGACCCACTGCACACCACGCTCATTGAGCTGGAAGAATGGATCTTCGATGATGCCATTGGCCATCAAGTCGGTGTGCACTACACCTGGTACGGTTGCAGGGAACCAGTTTGTTCCTCGCACCTGCTTGAACTGCCACCCCTCGTGCAACAACTGTCGTTGCGGAGCAGCCGATACCATCGCTACCATCACGATAGCCGAAAGGGTCACAAAAAGTCTCTTCATAATAATGGTCAATTATTAGTTCTCAATTGGCTTGATTGAATCAGCGTACTTGTTCCAACGCTCCTCGCTCTTGTAGGCTTCGACAGCTGTCGCAGGAACGTAGAAGGTGCGCTCCTTGTGGTTGTAGCTGAAGACGTCGTTATTGCCGAGTGATGGCGGAGTCTGCGCCTTGCAAGTGAAGCGCTTGAGCTCCTTGCAGTTCATAAATGCCTGCTTGCCGAGCAAACCGATGCCGCTACCAAGGGTCACCTCGGTGAGCACTGTGCAGTTGCGGAACGAATCCTTACCCACCGCAGTGAGCGTGTCGTCTGCTGTGAGTGAGTGCAACGATGTGCAGTTGATAAACGCATAGTCGTAGACCTCATTCACTCCTGTAAACTCGAGTGTGGTTACCTCCACGCCATTGTGATAGAGCTTCTCGGCGATGGAGAGTGGATTCGAGAGCTGAGTCTCGAACTCGATGCTTGCCCATAACTTCACCGACTGAACATCCACCTTCTTGATGTTATCGCAGCCCTCGAAGGCATTCTTGCCCACGCTACGCAACGAAGCAGGAATATTTACGGTCTGGAGGTTATAGAACGATACGAAGGCATACGGAGAGAGGCTCTCGGTGCCCTCAGGAATATTTAACTCCTTAATCTTGTCGTTGTCGATAATGAGAGTCTCGGAGTAGTAGAGCGGATTCGCTAGACGTGTTTCGAAGCTGATGCGGCACCAACTCTGAATCGATGGCACGTGCAACGAGTAGAGGTTGATACAGCCGTCGAAGGCATCTGCCTTACAGGTGCGCAGAGCGTAGCCGAGTGTCAGACACTCCATATTCTTGCAGTCGTAGAATGCACGCTCGCCAATCTCCTTAACCGAGTTTGGCAACGAGAGGTTGAAGATGTTGTGGCAGTAGCTGAACGCCTCCTCACCAATGGTTGTCAAGGTGCCCTCGAAGCGGATGATGTTCATTCCCGCCTCGTCGTAGAGAATCTCTGCGATAGGAGTGTTGAATGCATCCTCGTCGAGCGAGAGCAATACCTTACCATCGGTTGTGTTAAACCAAATCTCGTTATCCTCGGGCGTACCCAACGACGCTATTGTAGTGCTTGTCTCGGTGCCATAGTCTGGCTCGTTACAAGCTACGAGCGCAACTGCCAAGAGCGCGCAAAGGAGTCTAAATAACTTCATAATTACTTCTCTATTGCTGTTCCGAAGAGGGTGGCTGACGAGCAGTCGTTAATCTTGACGTCGACATAGTCTCCAGCCTTCAATCCCTCTACACGGTCAAATACGACCATCTTATTCTGCGATGTGCGACCGCAAAGCTGCTTGTCGCTACGCTTCGAACGCCCCTCGACCAACACCTCAAATACCTTTCCGATATCCTTGCGGTTGCCTTCGAGTGAAAGCGTGTTCTGAAGTGCGATAACCTCGTTCAAACGACGAGTCTTCTCCTCCTCATGTACATCGTCCTCATAGTGACGTGCCGAGAATGTATCAGGGCGCACCGAGTACTTGAACATAAAGGCTGAGGCGTAGCCCACCTCACGCATAAGTGAGAGTGTGGCCTCGTGATCCTCCAAGGTCTCACCGCAGAAACCCGAGATGAGGTCGGTTGTGATGGCGCACTCCGGCATAGCCCGCTTAATCGCAGCCATACGCTCCAAGTACCACTCGCGGGTATACTTGCGATTCATCTTCTCGAGCTGTGCATTCGAGCCCGACTGTGCAGGGAGGTGTACCGCCTTGCAGATATTCTTGTACGACGCCATCGTTTCGATAAGTTCGTCGCTCAAATCCTTTGGATGTGATGTTGCGAAGCGCACTCGCAAGAGTGGCGAAATCTCAGCCACCTTAGCCAAGAGCTTCGGGAAGTTGACCTCACCGTCGGCATACGAGTTTACATTCTGACCGAGCAGAGTAACCTCGCGATAGCCATTCTCGAAGAGAGCGCGAGCCTCGTTGACGATAGTCTCATGCGAACGACTGCGCTCACGACCACGTGTATAAGGTACCACGCAATATGCGCAGAAGTTGTTGCAACCACGCATAATCGAGATAAAGCCGCTTACGCCATTCTTATCGAGGCGAACAGGTGCGATATCAGCATAGGTCTCCTCGGTCGAGAGTAGGGTATTGATACCCTTGCCTCCGCTTTCGGCCTCACGACACAACTTTGGAAGGTCACGATAGGTGTCAGGGCCCGCTACGATGTCTACACCAGTGCCACTCTCCAGGAGCTCCTCCTTGAGACGCTCAGCCATACAGCCGATGATGCCCACTAACAAGGTTGGCTTCTTGCGACGCAGACGGCGCATCTCGCTCAAACGACCCCAGATGCGTTGCTCGGCATTGTCGCGTACCGAGCAGGTGTTAATCAAAATAATGTCGGCCTCCTCAATCTTCTCGGTGTAGAAGTAGCCCTCCTCCTGCATAATCGAAACCACAATCTCGCTGTCGCCAAAGTTCATCTGACAGCCATAGGTCTCGATAAATATCTTCTTTCCTTCGCCCTGTAACGGACGCAAATTCGTAAAACTCATTCTTTTTTAGTTCTCAATCGAAAAATACTACATATTCTCCAACTCGTGCTTCTCAGGCATTGGCTTGAAGCCCTCACCAAAGGTGTTGTAGGCATTTGCCACCACCATAAACGCCTTCGGGTCATACTCCTTCACTGCACGCTGCACCTTGGTCAACTCGTGACGTGGCACAACCAAGAAGATCATCTCCTTCTCGGCGTTGGTGTACATACCGCTGGTCTTGATGTAAGTACCACTGCGGTCCATCTCCTCGAGAATGTATCGGCGGAACTCCTCGTTGTGGTGAGATGTGATGATGAAGATTATACGGTCGTATGAAGCACCATCGAGCATATAGGCGAGCACTCGCGACGAGATATAGATTGCGATAAGCGAGTAGAGTGGCATCTGCCAAGCCTCCTTCGACATCTCACCGCCTGTACCGAATCCGAATCCGATAACGAGCAAACCTGCCAAGACTACCATCGAGTCGGCAACAAGTACACCGCTCGAGAAGGTCATCTTGCAATATTTTTGAAGCATCATAGCTACGATGTCGGTACCTCCGGTTGTCGCCTGCTCCTTCACTACAAGGCCTACACCGATACCGAGTATCACAGCACCCACGATGGTTGTCAGCATCAAGTGGTCGGACATGTTCAATGCACCACCCAACAGCTGTGCAGGGTCGAGCGCCTGAATAGCCTCCTCGTTAGGATAGACGAGGTAGGTGATGAGGTTCATAATACCCGGAGTCAGTAACGCAGCAACTACGGTCTTAGAGCCGAATCGTGGACCAAAGGCGATGAATGCCAAAATCAGGAGCACGATGTCGAACATATAGCCGAATGTTCCTACCTGAATGGTTGGGAAAATGTTGTGCAATACGATACCTGCGCCATACACTCCGCCAGGAACGATGTTGTAAGGGCTGATAAACAGCACATAACCTGCCGCAAGGAGCGTACATCCGATTACAATCATAAACCAAGACCACCACCATTGAGGTGACTTCAAAACCGATAAGTGCTTCTTCAAATCCATAGCAAATATATTTATATATATTTTTGAAGTGCAAATATAGTGAAAAATAATTCAAAATTTAATAGCCGAAAATCGGGGCTATTAATGATGGCTGGTTGCAGCTTGCGGCTATGGACTTTTTCTATCTTCCCCAATATCCGTAAATTACCCCGGATTGCCCCGTGATTTCTTTGTCGAAAAATCTTGTTACTTCATCGGATATGTTCCTTTCTGAACATTTCGGTTTTTGGAGATTGAGAAAATTTTACTATATTTGCCAAAAATAGAGATGTAAAGACAATATGGTTATAACCTACTATTGCATTGTAACTCTGTTTATTATCGCATATCTGCTGGGCTCGATTCCGAGCGCGGTGTGGATCGGCAAGCGCTACTATGGAGTGGATGTTCGAGAGCATGGAAGCAAGAATGCGGGAACAACAAATGTGTTGCGCGTACTCGGTACTCGTGCGGCTATACCCGTGTTTGCAATCGACTTCCTGAAGGGATTTATCGCCGTTTCCATCTTTTCTTTGCTGAAATATGACACAGGAATCCCGTCGCAGGCCTGGATTGTCAATATGAAAATTTTAGCGGTCTTCGTGTCCGTTTTAGGACATATCTTTCCAATCTTTGCAAATTTCCGTGGCGGAAAAGGTGTTGCAACAGTGCTTGGCGCAGTCACCGGAATTCAGCCAAATATCGCTCTGCTGTGCTTTGCAGTGTGGATTGTGGTGCTTGCATTGTGGGAGTATGTCTCGTTGGCGTCGATTGTTGCTGGATGTTCATTTCCGGTCTTCGTATCGATTTTCTCGGGTAGCATTTATGCGCGTCACGGATTGTCACACACCTCGATTTCGTTCCTCGTATTTTCGTTCGTGGTGGCGTTGGCTCTCGCCTGGACTCACCGCAAAAATGTGGGCAGATTGCTCGATGGTACCGAGCCAAAGCTCAATATATGGGACTATTTCAGTCGCGAGATAGCTTCGAGGTTGGGACTTGCCGAGGAGCCTAAGAAGAGCGAGACGAACGAAAATAGCGCAGAAAACAAAGAAAACAATACTAATAACTAATAACTAATAACTAATACCCGCAAGGGCTTGATTAACTTTTAAACATATATATTATGCTTGAAGCTAACTTAATTAAAATGTATGAGCAGTCATTCCGTGACAATCGTGAGATGTCTGCAGTGACAGATTACTTTACGGGAGAGACTTATTCGTACTATGGCTTTGCCAAGGAGATTGCAAAGTTGCATCTTCTCTTTGATGAGGCAGGTATTAACAAGGGAGATAAGATTGCACTCGTTGGACGCAATACTCCACGTTGGTGCGTTGTATATATCGCAACCATTACCTACGGTGCGGTTATCGTGCCTATTATGCAGACCTTCACTTCTGCCGATATTGCACATATCGTAAACCACTCGGGTAGCCGATTGTTGTTCCTCACCGATTCGTTCTGGGAGGGCTTGGACGAGGATTCGCTTCCTGAGGTTGAGGCTGTATTCTCAATCACAGACTACCACGCACTCTATGAGCGTGAGGGTGACAAGCTCACTAAGTTTGTGAATGCGATGACCGAGAACTATCGCAAGCACTATCCAAACGGCTTCACTGTGAACAATATCAAGTATGCCGATGTGCCAAACGATGCACTTATGGTGTTGAGCTATACTTCGGGTACTACAGGCTATTCGAAGGGTGTAATGCTCACCGTAAACAATCTCACAGCAAACATCTTCTATGCTGTAACTAAGGTTAATAGCACTACAAAGCAGCTTTGGTTCCAGAAGGGTCGTCGCACTCTCGCATTCTTGCCATTGGCTCACGCCTTTGGTTGTGCTTTCGACTTCCTCGCGCCATTGGCTGCGGGTGGTCACATCACCTTGCTCGGTAAGATGCCGACTCCGAAGGTGTTGGTTGAGGCGTTGCAGAAGGTGCAGCCTGCTATCATATGTTCGGTACCTCTCGTATTGGAGAAGGTTTACCGCAAGCAGATTGCTCCAATGCTCGAGAAGGGTCCTTTGAGCATCGCTATGAAGGTGCCTTTGGTGAACGAGATCGTGCGTATGAAGATTAAGGAGAAGCTCCTCGCTTCGTTCGGTGGCAACCTCGAGATGTTTATCGTGGGTGGTGCTCCGATGAACAAGGAGACTGAGACATTCCTCAAGTCTATCCACTTCCCAATCATCGTGGGTTATGGTATGACAGAGTGTGCTCCGCTTATCTGCGTAACCCCACAGCCTGAGGAGTATAAGCTTGGCTCGTGCGGTAAGTACTTGAAGGAGTACCTCGATGTGAAGATTGAGTCGGTAGATCCGCAACGCATCCCTGGCGAGATTATGGTTAAGGGTGAGATGGTGATGCAGGGCTACTACAAGAATCCGAAGGATACCGAGGCTGTACTCGAGTCGGATGGTTGGATGCATACAGGCGATATGGGTATTATGGATCCTGACGGTACCATCTATATCAAGGGTCGTTGCAAGACTATGATTTTGACCGATACAGGCCAGAATATCTACCCTGAGCAGATTGAGGATAAGTTGAATAATATGCCACTCGTGATGGAGTCGCTCGTCTTGGAGAATGAGGGTAAACTCTACGGCTTGGTTGTGCCTGATTTCGACCAGTGCGAGAAGGAGGGTATCGACCGTTCGCAGTTGGAGGATATCATGAAGGAGAACCTCAAGAACTTGAACGATCAGGTGGCTGCATATGAGCGTTTGGTGTCGATTACAATCCACATCAGCGAGTTCGAGAAGACTCCTAAGCGCTCGATTAAGCGTTACCTCTACGACGTTAAGCGAATGGGTATTAAGTAAAAAGTTTTTGATAAATCAGCCCATATAGTCCATTCGCATACTAATCGGGTGGGGCTATTCGTTGGATTAAACAGCACATTCGTTGAAATTATTTTTATTTGAGATTTAACGATTATAATTTTGTGCTGGACCAATAACAGATAGGCTGACTAAACTCAATACATATGTTACAGGATAACTTAATAAAGATGTACGAGCAGTCGTTTCGTGAGCATCGCGAGATGAGTGCCGTTACAGACTATTTTTCGGGCGAAACCTACTCTTACTACGGTTTTGCGAAGGAGATAGCCAAACTACATATTTTGTTCGATGAGGCGGGTGTCAAGCGAGGCGATAAGATTGCCCTCGTAGGTCGTAATACTCCGCGTTGGTGTGCGGTCTATATCGCTACAATGACCTATGGTGCAGTGATTGTGCCGATTATGCAGACCTTCACCTCAAACGACATCGCACATATCGTAAACCACTCGGAGAGCCGTCTCCTCTTTCTCACCGATTCGTTCTGGGAGGGACTCGAGGAGGATGCTCTGCCAAATATCGAGGGCGTATTCTCGCTCACTGACTATCACGTCTTGTTTGAGCGTCGTGATGGTGCGTTGGCGAAGTGTGTTGACAGTATGACTGCAAACTACCGTCGTCGCTATCCAAACGGCTTCACGGTGAACGATATCAAGTATGCAGATGTGCCGAACGATCACCTCTGTCTTTTGAACTACACATCGGGCACAACAGGCTACTCGAAGGGTGTAATGCTTACCGTAAACAACCTTACCGCTAATGTGGCCTATATCAAGACTTTGAAGCCTCGAAATGGCACTCATTACTACTTCTCGAAGGGCCGT
>JAZLCQ010000043.1:0-21247 GCA_045614285.1 Alistipes sp. | reverse complement strand
AGTGCGTCGTGAGTGTAGTAGAACTGCTCGAACTCGCTGCCCTGCTCGGGGAGTGCCTCGAAGTAGAACTTGCGATTGTCGATAGGGGTGACTGCGCACGAAGGTGTTACACGCACCACACCGTGCGACCACCAAAGGCAACCCTCAGGGTCGACAAACCACCACTTGCCATCTACCTTCTTGAGGTAGAAGCGACCCGTAGCCTCCTGACGAGGGCCATCAGCCCAACCGCCATACTTATTGAACGAGGCAGGTGCAGTGTGTTGTGCGAGATCGGCCTCCTCCTTTGCGATGGCCTGCTTGAGCTCCTCGTCGGAGTGGATCTTGCCCTCCCACTCGTGGTGTTTGTACTGGCCATATTGGTCTATAAATGGGAAGAACTCCTCGTGCGAGAGCTTCACAGCATCGGGATTCTCCTTGCGCTTGCCAGGCACAATCTCGAAGTTGGAGAACTTCCAACCCTTCTGCTCCAAAGTGCCAAAGCCCATAACCTTACCGCGCACCAAAATCTGCTTTATGCGCGAGAGGTCGCCAGCGTACGAGGCTATGCCAAAGGCGTGTGTATAAGGGGTGTAGAGCATATTGTTGTTGCCATACTTGAAGAAGTCAGCCTCCACATCGGGATTCTCGAGTGGGCGTGGGAATGGCAACTCAATATCGCGCTTCTCGCCGGGTTTGATAAAGTAGAGGTGACCTACCGACATCGGACGAGTTGTGCGATAGCGGTAGTACTTGGTATTCTCGTGCGAGAAGGTTACATAAACATTCAGCGGTGCAGGGTCCAAGTTTTCGATTGTGAAACGAGCGCACTTATAGTCCGAGAAATCGAAATCTCCCTGAATTTCAAATCCAGTGTTGGTGTTGCCAGAATTAGGACGCATAAAAACTGTGCCATTCTCAACGACAAAGCCAGCAGTACCATCCGATGTACCCTTCAAATCTTGCTCATAACCAGCAAGGTCGCCAAATGGCTTAATCTGCTCCGCAGACAACTCCTCAAGGAGTTTGATTGATGGTTTGCAATTGCAACCGACAAGTGTTGCGGTTGCAATTGCTACTACTATCCAAAATGCTCTTTTCATATAGTTTGGTCTGTTTTACTTTGCGTTTGCTCGGATGTTGTACATATCGTAGCCTACCTTGCGGATGCCCTCGATGGTCTCGTAGTAAGGTGTGTCGCACACATCGGTGAAGCCGACATTGAAGTTCTCGCCATCGAAACGACCTGTGGTAGCCTGGTCAGAGAACTGGTGCCAGTGAGTACCTACACAGTTCGGATGCTCCAAAGCCGGGCGGACATAGGCCTCGTATGCCTTGCCGCGCTCCTCGTGGGTTGCAACCTCGATGAGCGAGTGGTGGAACATACCACGATCGCGAGTACCGAAGTGGAACTCTCCCACAATCATCGGCAGATCGACACCCTCAGGCTGTGAGTAATCCTCGATGGTGTAGCGATAGAAGTTGTGGCTGATAGCGTCGCAGTACTTTGCGCCGATAACGATAGCCTTGCGATTCGAGCCCGAGAAGCGGCAACCGAGGTACAATACACCCGGAGCATACTCGTTGAATACCTCGCGGCAGGTGCTGAAGTACTTCTCGATAACCTTGTCGTTGAACTCCTCGAGGTGCTTGTGAGCCTTCTTTGGAAGGTCTGCGGTGTTGTTGAGCAACGCCTCCCACGATGCGAACGATGTGCCCCAAGCTGCATTCAATGCGGCAATATCCTCGTTATACTTTGCTCGGTAGAACTTAACCAACTCCTGCTTACCGATGAGTGTCGCAGGGTTCTTTGCCATCATCACCGCAAGGTAGCTCTCGTTGCCCCACTTGAGCTCATTATCGACGAAGAGACCTACCAAGTAAGGGTCCTTCAACGACTTCTCGCGATCCTTGAGCTGGTCGATGATGCTCTGACGGAAGCTCGGATCGAATGGATCGCGGAATGGCCACCATCCGCCAATGCCCTTGATAGGCACACCACGAGCCTCCAAACGCTCGATGTACGGAGTCTTCGACATCAGGCAGATATCCTTGTCCGACGAGTTTGCTATGGTATTCAAGCCCCAGCTCTGCAGACGACGGTGAGCCAACTCGCCATAGATCTGCTTGTAGTCCTTGCCATACTTGCGGTAGCAGTTAGCCGACGAGAAGTCGTAGGTCTCCTTGATGTTGCGAGCGGTGTAGTAAGGCTTTAGCAACGAGTCGTGAGTGTAGTAGAACTTCTCGAAGTCGTCGCCACGCTTTGGCATATCCTCGAAGTAGTGCTTGCGACCATCGAGCGGAGTTATCGCCGACGAAGGTGTTACACGCACCACGCCGTGCGACCACCAGAGGCAACCCTCTGGATCGATAAACCACCACTTGCCGTCGATCTTCTTGAAGTAGAAGCGGCCTGTAGCCTCCTGACGAGGGCCATTTGCCCAGCCACCATACTTGTTGCGGTCTGTAGGGCCTGTGTACTTTGCAAGGTCAGCCTCCTCAATTTTGCGAGCCTCCTGCAAATCCTTGTCCGAGTGCACCTTGTTTGGCCACTCCTTGTACTTGTACTGGCCATACTGGTCGATGAATGGGAAGAACTCCGAGAATGACATCTGTACAACCTTCGGATTCTTCACACGCTTACCGGGGATGAGCTTGAGGTCATCGATGCGCCAGCCATTCACAGCCTTTGTGGCGTTCATTGCCAAGTGGCGGCAGTGGAACGAGATGATGTTCACATTCTTCAAGTCTGCCGAGTAAGAGTGGAAGCCGAACTCGCGTGAGTAAGGAGTGTAGCGCATAAGCTTCAACTCGTTCACGATATCCAAGTTTGTCCAATCCTCAGGGAAGTTCAAGACAACCTCACGCTTCTCACCAGGCTGGAGATAGTAGACGTCTCCTGTAGTCTGCGGAAGTGTGCGACGGAACTTTGTGACATTCTTACGCGAATCTGCGATAAAGAGGCTGATCTGAATAGGCTTCTTCTCGAGATTCACGAGTGTGAACGACAACGCCTTGTAGTTGGTGAGGTCGAAGTGCTGGTCTACGGTGAAGCGGGTGTGCTTCTCGTTGCGGTAAGGGACAATAGTCACATCGTTACCCTCGCAAACGAGGCGTGACTTGTGGCTCTTGAGGCACTCGCGTGGAGAGTCTTCAATGAGCTTAATCTCCTTTGGCTTAGCCGCAATGGCAACCGAGGCCATCAATACGGCGGTCAATAGTAAAAGTACTTTTTTCATTTTGTCTGTTATTTTGTATTATTTTGCATTTGCACGGATGTTATACATCTCGTAACCGACGTTACGGAGTGCCTCGACCATCTCGCTGTATGGAGTGTCGCAGAGGTCGGTGAAGCCGACGTTGAAGTTCTCGCCATCGAAGCGACCTGTGGTAGCCTGGTCAGAGAACTGGTGCCAGTGAGTACCTACGATATTCGGATGCTCCAGAGCCGAGCGAACATACGCCTCGTAGGCCTTTCCGCGCTCCTCCTGAGAATCAACCTCGATGAGTGAGTGGTGGAATGGGCCGCGGTCACGGGTTCCGAAGTGGAACTCGCCGATAATCAACGGCTTGTCGATACCCTCAGGCTGAGTGTAGTCCTCGAGTGTGAGGCGGTAGAAGTTGTGGCTGATGGCGTCGCAGTACTGCGCACCAATCATAATAGCCTTCTTGTTTGAGTTCGAGAAGCGGCAGCCGAGGTACAACACGCCTGGTGCATACTCGTCGAATACCTCGCGGCAGTTGCGGAAGTACTTGTGGATAATCAGGTCGTTGAACTCCACAAGGTCGGCGTGCGACTGCTCAGGCAGATCCTGCTCATTCTTGCTCAAAGCCTCCCACGATGCGAACGATGTGCCCCAAACCTCGTTGAGAGCCTTGATATTGCCGTTGTACTTACTCTTGTAGTGCTTGATAAGCTCGTGCTTGGCCTTGAGTGTCGAAGGGTTCTTGGCGATGGTTGCAGCAAGGAACCACTCCTCGCCCCACTTCAACTCGTTGTCCACGAAGAGACCAACCAAATATGGATCCTTCAACTCCTTCTCACGTGCCTTGAGCTGGTTGATGATGCATTGCTTGAAGCTCGGATCCCACGGGTCCATAAAGCGCCACCAGGTACCTCCCGAGCCCTTAATCTCTGTCGCCAAGACCTCCAAACGCTCGATGTAAGGGGTCTTTGACATCAGGCAGATATCCTTGTCCGATGAGTTGGCGATGGTGTTCAATCCCCAGCTCTGCAGACGGCGGTGAGCCAACTCGGCATATATTTTTTTGTAATCCTTGCCATACTTGCGATAGCAGTTCGAAGAGGAGAAGTCGTAGGTCTCCTTGATGTTGCGCGCAGTGTAGTATGGCTTGAGCAGAGCGTCGTGAGTGTAGTAGAACTGCTCGAACTCCGAGCCCTCAGTCGGAAGATTTTCGAAGAACTCGCGACGGTCATCGAGCGGTGTGAGTCCCGAAGATGGGGTTACGCGCACTGCGCCGTGCGACCACCAGAGGTAACCCTCAGGGTCGATAAACCACCACTGACCATCCACCTTCTTGAAGTAGAAGCGACCTGTAGCCTCGTGGCGAGGGCCATTTGCCCAGCCTCCATACTTGTTGCGGTCGGTAGGGCCTGTGTGCTTAGCGAGGTCAGCCTCCTCAGCCTCGCGAGCCTTCTGCAACTCCTCGTCCGAGTGAATCTTGTTTGTCCACTCGTTATATTTGTACTGTCCGTACTGGTCGATGAATGGGAAGAACTCCTCGTGCGAGAGCTTCACCTCGGCAGGATTCTCCTTGCGCTTGCCGTGGAGAACCTTCAAGTTTGATACTCGCCAACCATTCTCGTGGTTGGTCTCGAAGAGTGCCAAGTAGCACGCCTGGAATACGATGTGTCGTATGGCTGTTAAATCTGCCGAGTACGATGCAAAACCGAACTCCGAAGAGTATGGGGTGTAGCGCATCGGGCTCTTGCGAAGAGTAGCCTCCACATCGGGGTGCTGCAATGGCTCAGGGAACTCCAATACCACGTCGCGCTTCTCGTATGGGTTGAGGTAGTACAAATCGCCTACAGTCTCGGGAACCGAGCGACGAGACTTCGAGCGAACCAGATGTTCGTCGGTATTTGCAACGTGGAGAGTCACGCGCAAAGGTTTCGAATCGAGGTTCTCGATGGTGAACGAAATAGCCTTATAGTCGGCAAAGTTCCACTCGCCCGCAAGGCGTACCTCCGACTCGTGCACGCCCGCGTAAGGCATTACCAATACGCTGTTGCCGTCGCACTTAACATCGGCCTTGACGCCACTGATATTCTCGCACGGTGTCTCCTTTATGAGCTTGATGTTTTTTGACTCTTTTACGATGGCGAATGTTGCCACTGCAATCGCAGAAAGAATCACTACGGATAAAAGAATCTTCTTCATCTTAAAGGATTAATTTATGTTGTTACTATTTCTCCTATCTAACTGTGGTCTAAGCGATACACCACAGTGGTGCTCTGTGGTGCAAAGTTAATAAATAATTTTGAAACAGCAAATTTTCTCCTATTTTGATATCTTTTGTTTTGATTTTCGTTGAGCGTGTCAATTTTTTTGTATCTTCGCATTATTAAAACCCAAAATTAACTACGTATGATTACATTTATTTGCTGTTTGGCGCTGCTTATCGCTGCCTATTTCGTCTACGGAAAGTACCTCGAGAAGGTGTGTAAAATCGACGAGAAGTCGGAGGTGCCAAGCAAACGCCTCTACGATGGTGTGGACTATGTTCCGATGCCGCGTTGGCGTACATTCCTTATTCAGTTGCTCAATATTGCAGGTACAGGCCCAATCTTTGGTGCCATTATGGGTGCTTGCTATGGCCCTGTGGCATTCCTCTGGATTACATTTGGCGGAATCTTTATGGGTGCTATGCACGACTACCTATCGGGTGTAATTCTTGTTCGCAACGACGGTTTAAGTATTACCGAGATAGTTGCTCGCTACCTCGGCAAGGGTGCGGGTATGTTTATGCGACTCTTCTCGGTCGTTTTGCTCTTGTTGGTGGGCGTGGTATTCGTTGTCAGCCCTGCCGATATCCTCGCCACAAAGTTTGAGGTTATCTCTAAGAGCTGGTGGTTGGTAATCATCTTTGTCTACTACTTTATCGCCACTTTGTTGCCTGTTGATAAGCTTATCGGAAAGGTCTATCCGCTCTTCGGTATAGCATTGGTGTCTATGGCGCTCGGATTGTTGGGCGTCTTGATTTTTGGCGACTACACAATCCCAAGTATGACCCTCGAGAATCTCCACGTCAACAAGGCTAATTTGCCACTCGTGCCGACCCTCTTTATCACCATCGCTTGTGGTGCCATTTCAGGTTTTCACGCTACACAGTCACCTTTGATGGCGCGTTGCGTGAACAATGAGCGCGAGTGCCGCTTCGTATTCTACGGCTCGATGATTTCGGAGTCGGTTATCGCATTGATTTGGGCAGCTATTGCTATGGCATTCTTCTATAACGACGGCGGTGTATCGGCAGTTATGGCTCAGGGCGGACACACTCCTGCTTGGGCTGTGAACGAGATTTCGAATACTACACTCGGATTCGTCGGAGGTATCCTCGCAATCTTGGGTGTTGTGGCTGCGCCAATCACTTCGGGTGATACAGCATTCCGTTCGGCTCGTCTTATCATTGCCGACGTATTCCACATCGAGCAGCGCACCAAGTGGAAGCGTCTCTTGATCTGTATCCCAATCTTCGCTTGTGGTGTGGCGCTCACATTCGTCAACTTCGACGTTGTATGGCGCTACTTCGCTTGGAGCAACCAGGCGTTGGCATCGGTGGTTTTGTGGTGCATCGTGGCATACCTCTTCAAGGAGAAGCGCAACTACTGGGTAGCGTTGATTCCGGCTATCTTTATGACCTATATCTGCTCGTCGTTTGTCTTCGTGTCGAACCAGTTTGTAGGTATGGGCGCAGCACCATTGGCATATCTGTTTGGCGGTGTAGCAACCGTGGCTATCTCGGCATATATGATCTTCACATTGGTGCGTAACAGCAAGCAGGAACTCCTTAAAAAATAGTGCGTTATGGGACGTGTAACTCTTAAACCGACCGAGAATCAGAACTATATTCTCCTTGGAGGAGAGTTCGCAAAGGCACTCGACTATGCCCACTCGAAGGAGAGTGAAGGCAACTTCGAGGAGGCGTGCAATGTGCGCTACAAGGCGTTTCAGCAGATTGTCGAGGTGCTGCCCGAGGATGAGGCTGTAGAGTTGGACTTCTCGCATCCGAATACCCGCGCTGCGATAGAGATTGTCTATGGCTCGGCTGTGGATAACTTCTTGGCGGGCGATGTTGAGCTCTCGGCTGCACAGCTCGAACTCTTGCTCGAGTGCGATAGCGAGGATCATATCGAGGCGACGCCGCAGTTGGCATTGTGCTATATCGCCCTGGAGGAGTGGGAGTGCCTGGAGGATATCGTGCCCGATTTGGGTGATAAGAGCGCCTTCAAGCCGCTTGTTGAGGCGTTGGCAGAGTATGCTCGCGATGGCAAGGTTTCGTCGGAGACTCTCGCAGCATTGCGTCGCCATCGTCACCTCTGCGAGGAGTTGCAGGCGTCAGAACATTCGGCGGATGAGGCCTACTTAAAAGATATCTCGTCGGAGCGACCAACGCAACAGGCTCTCGCCCGTGAGATTTATCTACGCTGTGAGCCTTTAATTCTCAAGCACGAAGGATTTATTAGTCAAATAAAATAGGGTTGCAATTTGCAACCCTATTTCTTTATTATCAACTCCTTGGTACGCAGCTTCGGAACATAGTGAACACCGTTTTTGCGGTAGTATGTCTGAGATTCGCCCTCGTTGATGTCGACCACCTCGATGCGCTCGGCAGTGCGACCAATGGCGAGGATGAGTTGCGGAGGGTAGGGGAGTTGTAGAGCCTCGCGCACAGCCTCCTGGTTGAATGCCGCAATGCAGATTCCGTTCAAACCCATCTCCACCGCGCGCAACAGAATCGTCTGCGTAGCGATGCCCAAATCCATATCGACAAATCGTCCCTCCTTTGTCGAGCATATCACCACAAAGGCATTCGGCTCGGTGCCCTCGAGTGGCAACTTCATATCGCGCAGTGCTGCTCCGAGACGGATATGTGGCAAGACAAGGTGCGCCTCACTCTCCGTTACAAGACGGTAACGCAGTGCCTGCTGATTCATCGCAGTAGGTGCGAGTCGTGCCGCCTCGATGAGCGAGAGGAGTTGATCCTCGCGCACCTTAAACGATGAGTCGAAACCGCGTGTAGAGCGATTCTTTGTGAGGAGCGAAACGAGCGATACTCGACGAGTACGCACAGAGGCGCATTTCTGCGCCTCGTACTCCTCCATCTTGCGACCAAGATAGTTATCTGCCATTACTTCTTTGCTTTTTTAGCCTTGCCGATTTTGACATCGACATAGAGCGGAATATGGTCAGTTGTGTAGGTACCGTAGAATACATAATCCTTCAACACCTTGAATGAGCCGTTTGTTCCCATTACATAGTCGATGCAGGCGCGTGGGTTGTTTGCCGAGATGGTGAACTTATTCTCGTCGTTCAACACCTGGCAGAAATCCTTGAATGCCACCATAGGCTTAGAGCTTGGGCGTGCATTCATATCGCCTGCGATAAATACGGGCTTGTCGAGCTTCGATGCCACCTCGCGGATAATCTCAACAGAGGTGAGGCGGTCAGCCTCTATCAACGAGAGGTGAGTGGCGAGAAGGTAGTACTTCTTGAACTCTACAACGAGCAAACCGCGTGGCTCCCTGCGGCAAGGAAGCTTGTGGAACTTCACCGAGAGAGCCTCCTCCTTCGACAATACGCCGATACCGTACGAACCGCCACGATAAGGGATTGTCTTGCCAAAGTAGGCGTGATAACCTGCACGCTTTGCCACCTCGCCAAGAACATAGCAGCAGTTGCGAGAGGTCATACTATCTGCCTCCTGGATAGCCACGATGTCGGGCTGTGCCTCGCGAATCAAATCGCCACAGCGGATATACGACTTGATGCCGTCGCTACCCACGCAGTTGTGGAGGTTGTATGTCATTACGCGCACCTTCTGTGCCGATACGGTGGTGAATCCCACCGCCAAAAATGCTAAAATAAGAGCTATCTTTTTCATATTCTATTCATTTACAGTTTCATAACCATCGCGACGAGCCTTCCAAATCGAGAGGAATACCACTACGCCAACGATTGCCATTGCGATAACGCCGATAAATACATAGTTCCAGCCATACTTGTCAGCCAACCAACCAACACCCACGCCCGAAACTGCGGTCGAGAGGTATCCGAAGATGCCTACCAAGCCATTTGCTGTTGCTGCAGCCTTCTTTGTAGCCTGATTTGATGCCGCAATACCGATGAGGGCCTGAGGACCATAGACAAAGAAACCTGCCATTGCCAAAATGCCGATTAATGCCCAATCAGGTACCATTCCCGGGTGGAGATAGAACATATAGAATCCGCCCATTGCAGCTCCTGCACCAACCATACACCACAAACAGGTGCGGTGTGCACGACCCGCAAAGAATTTATCGGTAACCCAACCCGCAACAACTGTTCCCAAGATTGCCATAATCTCGAATGCGAAAACTGCCACTGCAGCCTTCTCAAACGACATATTGCACGCCTCGGTCAAGAACTTAGGACCCCAATCGAGGACTGAGAATCGTACGACATAGACGAAGAAGTTCGCCATAGCCAATACCCAGATGATAGGGTTGCGGTAGACCATCTTTCGCACATAGGCACGACGAGCTGCAGGGTCGTCATTCTCGCTGTCGAGTGCAGTCTTTGTCATCGCCAACTCAGGCAAACCTACCGACTTCGGAGTGTCGCGCAAGAGCACGAACAAACCTACGGCGCCAACCAATGCGATCAATCCAGGAATCCAGAACGACCACATCCAAGCGCCAGTATGCTCGGTGCGTGTAACGATAGCCACAGTAGCCTTAGCTTGCGCCTTGTCGATGTTGCACTCGGTTGCAATCTCCGACGAGCTGACCTCTCTCTTCTCCTCGGCAGCCTTGTCGATAGCGGCCTTTACAGCGAGGAAGTTCTCCTGCGAGAAGGCGTAGGTCTTCAAGAGTGTATCGGTCGGATTAGCCTTGAGGGTGTAGCGTACATCTACCTCGTAGCCACTCTCTACAGCCTTTGGTGCGCAGACCTTTACAACCTTATTGATCTCACCGTCCGACTTCTTCACATCGTCCTTGAAGAGTGTGGTAACATAGTTGTAGGTAATCTTATCGACATCCTGACGCGAAGAGCTTACATCGCTACCCATATTGCCCATAATAAAGCCGCAGAGAATAGCCAAGACGCTCGCTCCGATTGAGTGCGAGGTGTTCCAGATAGATTGTTTAGTTGCCAACTCCTGTGGCGGAACCCAGTGCGAGAGCAATCGCGCACAAGGAGGGAATCCGCTACCCTGGAAGATGTTGTTAAGCACCAACAAAATTGCAAATGCCACGATCAGAATATGTGGAGCTTTGCCAATCTCGATGCCGAGCAACGATGGCATAAAGCCGAATGCAAGGCTGGCCAATGCGCAGAGCGCAAGACCTATCGACATATGATAGCGGGCATTCATTCTATCCGCCAAGATACCGTTGAAGTAGCGCGAGAAGCCATATACAAGGCCGACGATAGTCATCACGATACCGAACGAGGTGTTCGAGATACCGTACTCGGCTGCCAAACCAGGCATTGCGAACGAGAAGTTCTTACGAACGAAGTAGAAGAAGGCGTAGCCCAACATCGTCACGATGATGGTGCGCCACTGCCAAACCTTAAATCGTTTTTGAGTCTGTGTATCCATGGTTTAGGTTAGTCGCACTTAATTATTTCAAACCGTGAGCCTCACGTACCAACTCACCCAAAACCTCGATGCTGTCGCAGACAAGGTGTGGCTGCTTTGGAGCTGCGTCGCACACCTCGAGAGTAGTCTCGCCCGAGAGTACCAACACGCCAAATGCACCTGCATTGTGAGCCATCTCGATATCGGTGTAGATGCGGTCTCCCACCATCGCTACCTCGTCAGCCTCATAGCCAAAGCGACCGAGGATACCCGAGAGCATATTTGGATCGGGCTTACCGAGTGTGATGTCGGGACGACGGCCTGTGGCGTGAGCGATACACTCGCAGATAGAGCCACAGTCAACCAATACAACAGGCTGATCGGTAGGACATACACGGTCAGGGTTGGTTGCGATGTAAGGCACATTCTGTGAAGCCCACCAAGCTGCACGGCAGAGACGCTCGTACTGCAAGGTCTTGTCGAAAGCAACAACTACCACATCAGGTACATCCTCAGCCGAATCGGCTGTTGAGATGAAACCCGCCTTCTCGAACTCGGCAATCATCGAAGGTGTGCCGAGGAGGAAGAGACGCTTAGCCTCAGGGTAGTGGGTCTTGATATAGTCGATAGTTGCGATTGAGGTGGTGTACATCTCCTCGCGTGTAGCCTCGATACCGAGTTTCGCCAACTTAGCGAGGTAATCCGAGATACCAGCCGAAGGGTTGTTGGTGAGGAACGAGTAGTTCAAACCCATCTCCTTCACGCCGCCCAAGAATCCCTTAGTATAAGGGAAGAGGGTTGCTCCGAGGTAAATTGTACCATCCATATCGAGCGCAAAGTGTTTCAACTTGCGCAAACGCTCCATCAATTCATCGTACGAGAAGATCGAGCGATACTTATTAAACTCTGCCATAATTGTTTCTCTATTTTTAAGTCTCAGTTTTAATATGTTAAATCATCCGACTCGCTTCCGTAGCCCGGAAGGAGCACGCTGTCACCGTAGCCGCCCTCGACAGCCACCTCAAAAATCTCAACCTCTGGTTTCAAATAGTTCTTCATAGTCAAAATGGTGTTAAGGGTTATTCTACTACTGGTTTTGCTGTCAATACCGAGCAACCGTCGTAGTTGTCGGTGCCTGTCCAATCTGTCGACTCGCCACTGCTGAAGATGTAGTGGTGGAAGTTCGATGCATCGAGAACGGTGGTCTTGTACTCCTCATCCTCAATGTTGTACTCGCCCATGATTGTACCACCAAGCTTACAGTTGGTTGCGATAATCGAGCCCGGAGTACGAGGTGTTGCCATAATCATACCGAGGTAGGTTGCAGTTGGAGCGTTGATTGTGCAGTAGCACTCTACGTTGCTAACCGGAGCAACCGAGTGTGCAACAACGCCACCTACGAAGCCCTCACCAGGGACACCACTCTTTACACCAGGGTCACCAGTGTAGACAATATCGCCGAGCTGGTAGAATTTAGCTCCGTGGAAGAATGGAGTCTCGTTATACTCGAAGAGGCCGAAGAAACCACCTGCACGCAACTTACCGCCCTCGCTCTTACCTGAGAGAGTGATTGTACCGGTATTTACGATATTGCCTGTCCAACCCTCATCTGTGGTTACTGACTCGCCATTCTCGTTAGTCGAAGTACTAGATATGTAGTACTTGTAAGTGCCGCCAGGGCAACCGATGATACCGCCAATATGAATGTTGTCAGCACCTGCTACGTCGCCGGCATAAGTGATGTTACCCGAGTTGGTAAAGCCGTTACGAACGACGATAATTGCACCACCTCTGTGACAGCCAACCATACCACCGAGGCGTACATAGCTGTCGCTATGGCCGAGGAAGGTAATATCACCGCTGTTAGAGCACTCCTCCAAAATGGCGTAGTTGCCATCAGTCTCGCACTTGCCTAAGAGACCACCCGCACGTACGTTTCCGGTGTTGGTGAATGACTTTGTAAACTCGATATCGCCGTGGTTATGGCAGTTCTTCCAAGTCTTGCTGTACTGACCGTCGTAGCAGATACCACCTACGAAGCACGAGCTCTTGATGTTTGCGCCAAGGGTAATCTTACCGTAGTTGACGAGGTCGGAACGATTCTGACCATTCTGTGTTGTGAGGACACCACCTACGTAGACAGTATTACCCGCCTTACCCTCGATGGTGATGTTACCGCGGTTGGTTGCATTCGCGAGCTCTGCCTTCGACTTGTAGATTACACCACCAACCTGAACCTTACCATTCGAGCTTGCCAAATTCACGTAGATATCTGCGCCCTCGTGGTTGTGGAGGTTGGTATTAATCTTCGATCCTGTAGTGATCCAACCTGCAACACCTGCGATGACAATGTCTGTTGAAGATGCGTGATTTCCGGTTACAGTAATCTTACCGTAGTTGTCGCAGTTTGTACAAGCCTTATCCTTCTTATCGTCGTAAACCGAGTAAGCAACACATCCTGCGATACAAGTCAAAGCGTTGTAGGTAGCATCTACGGTCACATTACCCTTGTTTACGAGGAGGTCAGCACCGTGGTTAGCCGAGCCGGTAACACCACCGACGTTCAATACGTCATACGAACCAGTTACGGTTACATTGCCCTCGTTAACGAGATCCTTGTTATTCCAGTATGTCATACCCGCGCAACCACCGATGTGGGTGACAACGGTCGAGAAGTTTCCATTTACGGTTACGTTACCCTTGTGCAACGAAGTGTAGAGCTTGTTGTGGGTACGACCTACCATACCACCAATCTGCACATACGATGCGTTAGTTCCGGTCCAAGTTGCGTCAACCTCCAAGTCGTTCTCTGCCAAGCAGTCGTACGAAGCGGTCGAAGCGAAGTAGCCACCGAAACCACCGATTGTAGCCTGTGTCTCCGATGAGTCATCGGTGAATGTCGCAGCCTTTACGGTCTGGTGAATCTTACCCTTGACGGTCACCTTTGCGCTCTTGTAAGTTGTAGAGTTGCGAACAGCTGCGTGAGAGTAAGCCAACAAACCTGCAACACGGAAAGTAGTGTTCATTGTTGCATCGTACAAATCAACGGTTACGGTACCGCTGTTTGTGAGGTAGTAAGGGCGTGGCTGTCTTGCCTCTGCCGAGTCACCAGTGTACTGACCTGCCCAACCGCCGATATTGAAGTCGGTCTTGGTGGTTGCAGCGGTAGTCTTAACGCTGATGTTACCTGTGTTGTCGCAATTTGTGAAGTCCCAATACTGAACAAAACCAGCAACACCACCTACGTGGACGCTATTGTAGGCCTCAGCCTCGAGGGTGATATCTGCATAGTTGTGGCAGTTAGAGCCCGACCACAAGTTAGCGAGGAACTCGCCTGCAACATTGTTGTTGTAGCCGATAACGCCACCCACATATACGTTTGTTACAGGGCCGAGGGTAATCTTACCCTTTGCGCTGTTGACGTTGTTTTTGAACTCCGAGAAGTGACGACCACGAGCAATAACACCACCAATCATTGCACGACCGCCGCTGTTGTAGGTGTACGAAGTTACGGTGATAGGGCCGTTGTTTGTATTGCCCGAGAATACTGCAGCATTAGCGTCGCCCGAACGACAAACGATACCGCCGATGTAGGCTGTACGAGTGGTTCCGCCGTTTGGTGCTGACTTATCCTGAAGGAGGATAGCACCATTGTTTGTACAGTTTGTAACGTCGCCGTATACAAGCGAAGCATCGCTGCGCTTGAACTCGATAGAGTAAGCTGCGATACCTGCGTAGAATGCGTAGATTGAGGATGTATCCTCAGGTTGTGTAAGAGTGTTGACGGTAATCGAAATATTGTTTACGCAGTTGTCAATCTTTGCACCAATCGAGCGTGCAACCAAACCTGCGTATACCAAGTTGCTACCAGCCGAGTTCGACTGAGCTGCTAATGTAGGGTTCTCAACTGTCAAAGTACCACTAACCGAGCAGTGCGAAATCTCAGGAGCCTTATTGTCGGTTGCTGTTACTGTGCGAGCAAGAGCAGCCGATACGGGGTCGTTGTTTGTAACGATAGCAACATCGGTGAGGTGCAAACCCTTGATAGAAGCCGAAGTTGTGCCGAAGAGCGGGGCGGTCAAACCCTTAATCGAGTAGCCGTTTCCGAGAACATTCATTGCATAACCCTCGATTGGAGTCCAAGCCTCGCCCGAGAGGTCAACATCTGCCACGAACAATACATCCTTCTCCAAAGTTGCTGCCTGAGCTGCAAACTCCTTCAACGATGCTACATCCTTAACCACAAATACCGAAGTATTTGGTGTATAGACGATTGCGTTCGAGAACTCACGCACATTGCCTGCTGTGAGAGGCTTCTCGTCGCCGGCCTTAACGGTTGCATACATAACACCGCCCTCAGTGTCGTACAAGGTAACATAAAGCTCCTCGTAAATGCCAGCAGGAACAGCTATGTGCAAGTAGGTAGGCTCGCTTGAGAGCGCTACGCCCTCGCCAAATGAGTAGCCGATAAGCTCCTTTGCAGTCGAGGTGGCCGAAACCTCACCACTCTCGAAGTTGAGTGTGAAGGCACCTGCGATAGGTGCGCGGTCAACGGTCGAAATCTGTGCGTAGGTCAAGGTCTTGTCGCCTGTAACGCCGATTTTGAGGACGCCTGCGAGGTGCTTAAGTGCCACACCGCCACCATTTGCGCTATAGCCGTACATTGTCGACGAGCCATTTGCGATGGTGCCCTCGGTGTAACTCTGCTGCTCTGCGAAGAGTACCTCGCCCTCAGCTGCTGCAGGGTATGCAATGCAGTAAGGGGTGCTGAGTGTGCCCGAAACAGTGAATGTTGCCACTGCGCTATTGTCGCCAATAGCCGCCTCGGCAGACTCCACGCCATTTACCGAAATCTTGTCGCCCTCGCTCCAATAGAGAGGATATACGCCATCGGCCTTCTCGCCAAGCTGCGTACGTGACTCCTCCAATGAGAGGGTAAACTCTGTATTCTCTGCGTTGCCACTAAGCTGTACGCCGAGATCCTCAGTAACATCGGTGGTACACGAAACCGCTACCAACGCTGCCACTGCAAAAAATAATTTGGTCAAGTTTTTCATAAGTTTAAAGCTTTTTAGTTGATTCAATTATTGGCAAATTTAGTAAATAATTACTAAACCGCAAAAAAATCGGGCAAGTTTCCCTGCCCGATTCTCTCACAAAGTTATCCTTTAATTGTCAATTCTCGATTGTCAATTGGTTTAGTAGACCAACTCGTCATCCTCGCCGCCAAAGCCCGGAAGAAGAACGCTGTCACCGTAGCCGCCCTCGACAGCCACTTCAAAAATCTCAAATTCAGGTCTCAAATACTTTTTCATAGGTGTAACTGTTTTAGGGGTTATTACTCAATTGAAGGTTTTGCTGCGAGGAATGAGCAACCGTCGTAGTTCTCGGTACCTGCCCAATCGGTCGCCTCGCCACTACCGTAGATGTAGTTGTGGAAGTTCGATTCGTTGAGTGTCTCAATCTTATACTCCTCATCCTCAATGTTGTACTCGCCGATAACCGAGCCACCGACCTTACAGTTCTGTGCCAAAATAGTTGCGGCGCGTTCTGTACCCATGATATGACCTACGCCGGTATACTTTGAAACTGTGCCATCTACAACGCGATAAGCCTTGATATTACAGTACGACTCAGCATTCGCGAAGCACATATCTGTATTACCTACAACGCCTCCGATATAGGCGGTGTACGATTCGCCAAATCCTCCGCTAACCTCGAGGTCACCGGTGTTGATAAACTTGAGATTCTCAGGGAGAGTTGTAGTCGAGGTAGCCACACTGAAGATACCTCCTACGCGCAAGTTGCTTTTCGCATCACCCGTAACAGTAATCTTACCTGTGTTGATGAGCTTAACTTCGCCTTCGCCCTCTGTTAACAATGCGCAGTTATTGCCCAAGTGGCCCATTCCGCCGGCATAGATATAATCTTTTGGGTTAGTTCCGCCAATAGTAACATTACCCGTATTCTTGAACGAGCCCTTGATTGTAATCGAGCCCTTCGCCATATCGGCAATACCGCCTGCAAACTTGAAGTTACCACCTGATCGTGCACTTGATTTTCCGTTCATTGTGATGTTACCCGCATTGAAGCAATCCTCCAAAACTACCGGACCGGCATTCTCCTGACGTGGATAGAATCCTGCGCAACGGAAGGCATTTGCACTCTTGAATGTCTCGGTAAACTCCATATCGCCATAGTTTCCGCAGCGGATGAATGTGCGTGTGTTGGTCGATTCGGTTACAATGTCGCACATACCGCCGACAAAGGTGTCAGAGCCCGACTCGGAGCCTGTAATAGCAGAGTCGCCAACAAAGCCCGACAAGGTAATCTTACCGTAGTTGTAGCAATCGGTCCAAGTTTTGCCTGCGTTGACATGAGTAGACGAAATACCGCCAATGTGGAGTGTCGAACTTGTACCACCCGTCATATTGATTGCACCATAGTTTACGCCATTAGTGAGGTTGTTATCCGCATCATAAACAAGTCCCGACATATACAAACGAGTCGCGTTGGTAGTCGCACCCGAGAATGTAAGAACACCCTTTGTAGGGTCGCCCTCAACACCATTTGTGAGGCCTGTTGCGTTACCGGTTGTGCGGAGGGTAATACCCGACATATAGAGTTTCTTGGTAGTTCCGGTAACAGTGATATTACCGGTATTAACCATATCCGAAAGGGTGTGTGTCTTCGCATCTGCATCCAACGATGCCATACCGATACAACCACCGATAACGGTGTCACCAGCGGTCGAAGTACCTGCGAATGTGATATTACCACGGTTGCGGAAGATCTTTGCGGTGTAAGCCGACGATGGAGCATCGTGTGACTGCAATCTACCGATACAACCTCCGATGTAGCACAATGTGCCGATTGTAGCATCCTCGGTAACGGTAATCGAGCCGTCGTTCTCGATAACATTTACGCCCTTGTAGCAGATAGATACTACACCACCTGCCATAAGACCACCATTGAGTGTGCCGCTAACTATGATATCGCAGTTGCTTCTATCGGTTGTAATACCCGCATAGGTCATACCAATAACTCCACCTACCGACATCTCACAACCGAATGTTCCCGAGATAAGGATATCGCCATCCGAAACAATCGAGCCACTCTCGTTGAGGTCGGTACTGAGGTAGCCGATCAAGCCCGCAACGCGCATCTGCGAAATAGTCTTGGTGCTCAACTCTGTAACAGTTGCAGACACCTCGATATCTGCGTGGTTCTCACCACCATAGACCTTACCCTCGGTCTTGTAACCAATCAAACCGCCGACTGTGTAATTTGCCGCCTTATAGTCATTGTCAGCTGTACCACGATTGCCATTTGTATTCAAGTTACCCGAGATGGTAATCTTACCCTTGGCATTGTTAATATTGTAGTATGATGCCGCCTGGGTATATCCTGCAATACCACCACAGCGGATATTGGATGCGACATTTTCAGGACGGCTCAAACCAATGTTAAGAGGTGCATTGTTTGTACAATTCTCAATGCGATAGCCAATCTTGTTCTTGGTATCAGCGTAGATATTGTAACCTACAATACCACCAATATCAGTTGAAGAGTGAGCCAACGAGCCAAACAAGATGTTCAGAGTACCGTAGTTATGCGAGTTGTAGTGCGCACAGCTATTTGTTCGACCTGCAATACCTCCGATGTTGAGTGCGCCATAGGCATGCGCATTCGCTGCAAGCTCAATCTCTCCATAGTTAACATTATCTGCAAAGCGTGATGTTGTGTTAGGTGAGTTCGCATAGCCTATAACACCTGCAAGATACAAGCCGTCGGTAACACCACCTGTCGAAATCTTACCTCTATTCTCGCAGCCCTCAATATGAATAGCAGCATTATCGCTCGCACTCACACCTATGATACCACTAACATAGGTTGCTGGATATTTTGCAGATGCCGAAGTGTTGTTTGTCGAGACGTTACCGCTGTTAGACGAGTTGTAGATGTTTGTAAATACAACGGTTGCATCGGTTTTTGTATATACATCAACTCGGCCTGCAACACCACCGACAAACAGGTTGTAGTCAGCACTCTGTGCATCGCTAATAGCAGGCGATACTGAGATATTTGCAGCATTGTGACACGAATCGAACTCAACACCAAATGCCTGTCCTGCCAAGCCGGCAATTGTTACGCGTGTGTCATCGCCCGAAACGGTTAAACCAGAGTTGGTTACGGTGATATTACCCGAAACCGAGCAGTTCTTAACTGTAGGAAGAGCCGTCTCGCTCGCTGTGATCTTCACAGCCAATGCCGCAATATGCTGTGCATCGGTAGCGTTGATATTCACATCCTTGAGGTGCAAGCCTTTGAACGATGCGCTTGTAGTGCCGAAGAGCGGAGCGGTCAAGCCCTTAATTGCGTAGCCGTTACCGTTGATTGTGCCGGCGTAACCCTCGATTGGAGTCCAAGCCTCGCCCGAGATGTCAACATCTGCAACAAATAGTACATCCTTCTCCAAAGTTGCTGCCTGAGCTGCGAACTCCTTCAACGATGCTACATCCTTAACCACAAATACCGAAGTATTTGGTGTATAGGCGATTGCGTTCGAGAACTCACGCACATTACCTGCTGTGAGAGGCTTCTCGTCGCCGGCCTTAACGGTTGCGTACATAACACCGCCATCCTCGTCGTACAAAGTGACATAGAGCTCGTTGTAAACGCCTGCAGGAACAGCAAGGTGAAGGTAAGTAGGCTCAGCCGAGAGCTGAACACCCTCGCCAAATGAGTATGCGATAAGCTCCTGCGAAGCGGCTGTAGCTGTAAGCTCACCTGTTGTGAAGTCGAGAGCAAATGCGCCTGCGATAGGTGCGCGATCTACAGTCGAAACCTGCGCGAGAACGAGCTTTGCATTACCTGCAACGCCAATCTTCAATACGCCGGTGAGGTGGTTCAATTGAACACCGCCACCATTTGCGCTATAGCCGTACATTGTCGACGATCCATTTGCGATGGTGCCCTCGGTGTAACTCTGCTCAGCAGCAAAGAGTACCTGGCCCTCAGCTGCAGCAGGGTAGGCGATGCAGTAAGGAGTTGCCAAAGTACTCGGAAGTGTAAACGATGCTGTGGCACTATTCTCGCCAATAGCAGCCTCGCCCGACTCAACGCCATTTACCGAAATCTTGTCGCCTGCGCTCCAATAGAGAGGGTACAAATCTCCCGCCTTCTCGCCAAGCTGTGTACGCGACTCCTCCAATGAGAGGGTAATTGTGGTCTGGCCATCGACCTTAACACCGAGGTCCTCGGTCACATCTGTTGTACAAGCGAAGCTCGAGAACAGAACGGCCACCGCCAAAAGAATCTTGGTCAAATTTTTCATATAGCTTCAGTTTTTTAGTTTTTTACGATTCAACTATCGCAAATTTATAAAAAAATCGCGATAAATCAAATATTAGGGGTTGAAAGAACCTAAAAAATGGCTGAAAGGCTTTTTTGCGAAGTTGCTGCGGGGTGTTTCGGGCTATAGGCGATTGTGTTTCGATGCGCCATAGAGGGTGGATTGCGCCTCCAAATATTTATATATTATATATAGGTATGCCCGGATATGCAAAAAAACAACGATTTTTTGCAGATTTTTTGCCCAGAGTATTTTATTTTTCATAAAAGTATTCTATCTTTGCACCGATTTTCAGACTCAAGCCTAAGCGAATATGCGGTTTGGGTGGCGAAAAGAGAAGTTCTTTGAAAAAATGAGAAAAAATTGTGCAAAAATTTTGTAGTTTCATTTTTTTTCATTTACTTTGCACCGCGATTGATGAACATCAATAATGCCGATGTAGCTCAGTTGGCCAGAGCAGCTGATTTGTAATCAGCTGGTCGGGGGTTCGAATCCCTCCATCGGCTCCAATCCTTTTTATCAATCATCGGGAAGATACCAGAGTGGCCAAATGGGGCAGACTGTAAATCTGCTGGTTTTTACCTTCGGTGGTTCGAATCCATCTCTTCCCACTTTTGTAAGAGCCGAGCGAAAAGATGTCGCTGAAGCAATGCGGAAGTAGCTCAGTTGATAGAGCATTAGCCTTCCAAGCTAAGGGTCGCGAGTTCGAACCTCGTCTTCCGCTCGAAAGAGATAATGTCAGATTACGTGAAGCAATTCAGGGAGAAATAGGCTTTGACGTAGTCTGCTTTGGTTGAATAAAAGCTTGATGCAGAAAAATAATAATTTTTAAAACAGTTTCAGATATGGCAAAGGAAAAATTTGACAAGTCCAAACCGCACGTAAACATCGGTACTATTGGACACGTTGACCACGGTAAAACTACTCTTACCGCAGCTATTACAACAGTATTGGCTAAGGCAGGTCTTTCAGAATTGCGTTCATTCGATTCAATCGACAACGCTCCCGAGGAGAAAGAGCGTGGTATCACTATTAATACAGCTCACGTTGAGTATCAGACTGAGAACCGCCACTATGCACACGTTGACTGTCCGGGTCACGCCGACT
>JAZLCQ010000042.1:0-71682 GCA_045614285.1 Alistipes sp. | reverse complement strand
GTGTAAGCACCCTTAGCCTCAGTAGCGCAATCCTGTGCACCTACTGCGATATCCGAACCCTTAACAGCCTCTACAACCTGCGAGAGGTGAGTGAATGGAGGGCAAACGATGAAGTTTACGCACTCGCAAACCTCTGAACGGCCAGCTACTACAGCCTTTGCCAACTCAACGCCCTCTGCTGGTACTGTATTCATCTTCCAGTTACCTGCTACAATCTTCTTTCTTGCCATAATTTTCAATAATTTAAGTTTAAGTTTAACTTCTCTATTTATTCTTTGTTGTTCTCAATCCAATTCTTAATCTCTGCTGTCGAGAGACCCAACTTGTTCTTCTTGTTGAAGCCGCAGAGGTCGTTGAAGAGCTTCATACCGTTGCTCTTAACGGTTCCTGCAAATGCATCGAGGGTGATGTAGCCCATCTTCTGGATGGTCTCAACCCACTCAGCTGGGATACCCGCCTCAGTGTAAACCTCAACAGCATCAGCTACAACCTTCTTCTCAGGGCGCATTGTAGGGAAGAACAATACATCCTGAATCGAAGTCTGACCTGTCATAAACATTGTGAGACGGTCGATACCCATACCCATACCCGAGCAGTTAGGCATACCGTACTCCAACGCACGAACGAAGTCCATATCGATAAACATCGCCTCGTCGTCGCCACGCTCCGACAATCGCATCTGCTCCTGGAAACGCTCCAACTGATCGATTGGATCGTTCAACTCAGAGTATGCGTTACACAACTCCTTACCTGCAACGAACAACTCGAAGCGCTCGGTCAAGTCCTGATTATCGCGGTGGCGCTTGCAGAGTGGAGACATCTCGATTGGGTAGTCGCAGATGAAGGTTGGCTGCACCAAATCCTCCTCGCAGTACTGACCGAAGATAGCGTCAATCAACTTGCCCTTACCCATAGTGTCGTCAATCTCGACATTGAGACGATTGCAAGCCTCGCGCAACTCAGCCTCGCTCTGGCCTGTGATATCGTAACCGGTCTTCTCGAGGATAGCGTCAGTCATAGTCAAGCGACGGAATGGAGCCTTGAACGAAATCTGCTTGCCATCAATCTCAACCTCGGTTGTGCCATTAACAGCCAAAGCGATACGCTCCAACATATTCTCTGTAAACTCCATCATCCAGCGGTAGTCCTTGTATGCGATGTAAATCTCCATACAGGTAAACTCTGGGTTGTGAGTGCGGTCCATACCCTCGTTACGGAAGTTCTTACCGAACTCGTAAACACCATCGAAACCACCTACGATAAGGCGCTTGAGGTACAACTCGGTAGCGATTCGCATATAGAAGTCGATATCGAGAGCGTTGTGGTGGGTGATGAACGGACGAGCCGAAGCACCTCCAGGAATTGGCTGAAGGATAGGAGTCTCAACCTCCAAGCAACCGTGCTGGTTGAAATACTCACGCATAGTAGCGATAATCTTCGCACGCTTAGCAAATACGTCACGCACCTTAAGGTTAACTACCAAGTCAACGTAGCGCTGACGGTAGCGTACCTCAGGGTCGGTCAAAGCGTCGAACTGCTGGCCATCCTTCTCCTTAACGATTGGGAGTGGGCGGATAGACTTCGACAATACGGTGAACTTGCGGCAGTGTACCGACAACTCACCAGTGTTTGTGCGGAATGCAAAACCCTCAACGCCGATGAAGTCACCAATATCGAGCAACTTCTTGAATACGGTGTTGTAGAGAGTTGGATCGCCCTCAGGGCAGATATCGTCACGACGGATGTAAACCTGGATACGGCCGGTGTGATCCTGCAACTCGAAGAACGAGGCGCTACCCATAATACGACGGCTCATAATACGGCCGGCGATGGTTACAGCCTCAAACTTTGCAGGCTCAGCATCGAACTCTGCTGCAATCTGCGCAGCGTTGGCAGTTACATCAAACTTCTCGGCAGGATATGGGTTGATGCCGAGGTCACGCAACGCCTGAAGTGAGTTGCGACGTAATTGTTCTTGTTCGCTCAAATGTTCCATAGTGTTATTTTTGTTTTATTATTTTCTCTAAAAATGCGTGCAAAGATAGACTATTTCTTTCGCATATCAATAAGTTTGTCCAATTTTTTCCAAAGGAAAAACATCGAAAGGCCCGAAATCGTACCTACGAGCGTTCCGAGGAGGATATCCATCGGGAAGTGGCAAGCGAGGTAGATGCGTGAGTAACAGATCAAAACCACAATCACCGAAATCGCTATATTGTACCACTTATTGCGGATTGCCAGGGCCGACACCCACGCCAACGACACCACCGTAGCGGCGTGTGCCGAGACAGTACCGTATGGGCCGTGTCCGTACGAAACGACGTGTGCAAGGTCGCGCACTGCCGAGTCGAACATAGGACGATGACGCACAGGGAAGGATGGCCATACATTTTTCAACAAGCCCTGATGTTTGAAGATGCCGCAGATGATATCCGACAATCCGATTGCCAGCACGAGGCAGACAAGGAAGGCAACAGCACTGCGCCAGCCATACTTATACCCCACAAAACCGAGAATGAAGAGGTAGAGCGGAATCCACATAGCTGTGCCCGACACCGCCTTCATAATGGCATCCATCACCGGCCCACCATCGAAGTTGAGCCAAAGAAAGAGTGAGTGGTCGAAAGTATAGTCCATAATTCAGAGTGCTAAATTCAGAATTCAAAATTATATCTCCGCTCTATTCCAAAGAATCGGAGTTGATTGAGTTTTTACAATTCACCACCCATCAAAGATGCAATGGTCTTCGGAATATCGGTCTGGTCGCGACACTCAAGGAAGGCCTTCTCGCCTGCACCCTTAGCGTAAATTGGGGTATACATTCCTGTATGGTAGAGGCTTGTCCAGTCGATTGAAGCGGCCTTGTTGAGCATACGAATAGCATCGTAAACGAGGAACTCGCTCTTGTTGTAGAGTCCGTCAACCATAGGGCCGTACTTGAGGAAGATATCGTAGAAGTCCTTCTTGAGGATAGCCTCATCCTCCTTCGATACAGGTACAAGGCTCCACAAACCGAAGTTGTCGCTGAGCGCCTGCTTATAGTCGTTCCAGTCGCGCTTACCCTCGGCACGCATCTTCTGAACAATCTTGGTCATCTCGATAGCCGAAGCCTTCTGCGCCATAAACTTCTCCATACGAATCTCGTAGTGATCCCAACCGAGTGCCATACCGCCGGTCTCGTGGTCAGAGGTAACAACGATAAGAGTCTCGTCCGGGTGTTGCTTAGCAAACTCCAAAGCGAGGCCTACGGCTGCTGCAAACTCATTCACCTCGAGGAAGGTAGTCACAGCATCCTGCTCGTGAGCAGCATAGTCAAGCTTACCACCCTCAATCATAAGGAAGAAGCCATCCTTAGCATTGTTTGTGAGATACTTGATTGCGGCACGTGAGCTATCGAGCAATGTAAGCTCACCGCCCTTACGGTCGATAACATACGGAACATGCTTATTCTCCTTATCGTTTGCTACGAGCGCTACGCGCTGACCTACAGCATTTGCAGCCTCCTCAACGTCGAGTGTAAGGTTGATACCCGCATTGCGGATACGCTCAGCGAGTTCAGCGGTTGTAACCATCTGATACTTCGCATCCTCTGGGCCGCTCTTCAAGTCCATAATTGTCGAACCCGAGATAAATGCCACGCTGCTTGCGATATAATCATCCACAAGTTTAGGGAAGCCAAAGCGGTCTGACGAGTGGCCGTAGAAGCAGCTCGGAGTAGCGTGATTGATACCCACATTGGTTACCAAGCCAACCATATAGCCGGTCTCAGCTGCCACGTCGGTGAGGTTGCGCAACTCGTTACCCTCAGCATCTACGCCGACGTACGAGTTTGCAGTCTTTCGACCAGTTGCGAGAGCTGTACCTGCAGCAGCAGAGTCGGTTACAGGGTTTGACGCAGAGTAGTTGGTCACGAAGTTGCGAGTATCAAACTGGGTAAAGTTGATACGCTCAATCTCGCTCTTACCCTCCTTCACTGCATTGTACTGCTCAGCTCCGAGCACGTGGTTAAAGCTCATACCATCTCCGATGAAATAGAAGATGTACTTTGGTTTCTTGGTCTCCTCACCGCCCTGCAACAACAATACGCCGCAAGCGAGGCTCACTACTGCCAAGCAGAGGCAAATGAGTGTGTACTTTGTCTGTTTCTTCATTGTTTTATCTTTTTTGTTTTTGTTTCTATCTGCGACGACCCGAAATGAGTGCAACATAGTAGAGCACCGAGGCGATTGCCGACAATGCAGCTACGAGGTAGGTGCGAGCAGCCCAACGGAGCGAAATCTTGGCACCATTCAACTCCTCACCTACGAGGATGCGACTCGACTGCAACCACTCCAAAGCGCGATCCGAAGCGTTATACTCCACCGGCAAGGTGATAATCGAGAATAGTGCCGAAACGCACATCATACCCACACCAATCCAGCAGACGAGTTCACTACCCGACGATGCAGTCATAATAAGACCAGCGATAACTACCCAGGTAGCCAATCGAGCCGAGATATTTACGAGCGGAACAAGCGCTGTACGCATCTGCAACGGTGCGTAGCCATAGGCGTGCTGCACAGCGTGACCACACTCGTGGCAAGCAATGGCAGCCGCTGTAATAGAGCGACCGAAATAGACCTCATCCGAGAGATTGACGGTCTTGCTGCGAGGGTCAAAATGGTCGGTCAAGAAACCTCCCGTATGCACAACCTTCACGTCGCGCACGTTATTCTCCCTCAACATTCGCTCAGCAATTTCAGCACCCGTGAGACCTACAGGGAGCGGCACCTTCGAGTATTTTGCTACAACCGAGCGCAAGCGCCACTGCACAATCATACCCACAACAGCCACTACAATAATCATCAAGAAGGCCTCACTGGTTGTGAGGTTTGACATAAATTGATTGCCTCTCTCGTACGAGCCGGTCAACAAGTTCAAAAGCATACTGCGTACTATTTTTTGGTTATTATCGTTAATAATACGCGCAAAAATACAAAAAATTGTTTAATTTTGCCAAAAATGCGAGGTGTAGAAGTATTAAAAAGTAAAAATGGATACCAAACATTCGAGGCAAAGAGCTTGAAATAGGAGTTTTTTTATGAAAAAGAGTGAATTTACACCACAGGATCGCAGATTTATGCAGATGGCAATAGACCTCTCAATTGAGAATGTTGCCAACGGAGGAGGTCCATTCGGAGCGGTGATTGTACGCGATAACGAAGTTATAGCAACGGGCACTAACCGAGTGACCGCAAACAACGACCCTACGGCACACGCAGAGGTGAGTGCCATCAGGGAGGCTTGCTCGAAGGAGAAGTGCTTCAAGTTGGAGGGATGCACCTGTTACACCTCGTGCGAGCCTTGTCCGATGTGCCTCAGTGCACTCTATTGGGCAGGCGTAGAGCGTATAGTTTATGGTAATACGAAGGATGATGCCAAGGCGATAGATTTTGACGACTCGTTCATCTACGACGAGATTGCCAAGCCTTATGCTCAGCGTTCGATTCCGTGCCAGAACTTAATGCGCGAGGAGGCACTCGAAGGTTTCCGTGCCTGGACTGCCAAGACGGATAAGATTGAATACTAAAGGAGCCAACGGCTCACCGATTAAGAATGAAGGGACTTGCGTGGTTTATAGCCAAGAGAGAGATTGCTGACGGTAGCACCTCACGAAATGTGATGGTGCATATCGCCACAGCCGCTGTTGCCATAAGCATCGCAGTGGTCATCATCTCACTCGCAATTCTCTTCGGATTCAAGGAGCAGGTCTCGGCACTCATATCGGGCATTACACCCGACGTCAAAGTGACGGTTTTAGAGATTAACTCGAAGCAGCAGCCCGAGCTATACCCCATCAACGACTCGCCCGAATTGCGCGGGCTAATCACCTCATCGTCAGAGGTTTCGCAAATCGAGAGATACGCCTTACGAAATGGCGTTATACGAGGTGAAGATGGCGCTATGGGCATCGTCCTAAAGGGCGTTGACAGCGAGGCCAATGTGGCACTTTTCGCCTCACGATTGGAGAGCGGAGCAATGCCGAGAATGGAGGAGGCTCGACGCAAGGAGATTCTCATTTCGGAGCAACTCGCCAAGAAGATTGGAGCAGAGAGAGATAGCCGTGTCGAGATTCTGCTGATGGAGGGCGAGGAGTCTCGCCGCGAACTCTTCAAGGTGTGTGGCATCTACCGCTCGACCCTCGGTGAGGAGGGCAGCGCCTTGGCACTGACCGATATCCGCAACGTGCAGAAGTTGAACGGCTGGGAGGCGTCGCAGATTTCGGGCTACGGTTGCCGATTGGCTGACAACCAACTCTCGGAGTTTTGCGCCGCCGAGATAAACAGCCGATTGATGTACGACTACAATGGCGAGGAGAGCATCGTCGCCGTAACTGCAAAGGAGGAGTACGGAACAATCTTCGGATGGCTCGAGACCCACGACGTGAACGCCGTGGTCGTGCTTACGATTATGCTCATCGTAGCAATTTTCAACGTATTGACAGCCCTGTTAATCCTCGTTTTGGAGCGTACCCGCACCGTGGGTATTCTCAAGGCGATGGGTATGACCAACAAGGTTATACGCCGCATCTTTACCCACCACGCTGCACGCATTATCGTATTGGGAATAATCATCGGTAACGCAGTGGCAATCACGATGTTACTACTTCAAAAACATCTCCACCTCGTCAAGCTCGACGAGACTGGCTACTTTCTCTCCGAAGTGCCCGTATCGCTTGGTGCAGGGTGGATTATAGCAACGGATATTCTATTTACAATAATTATTATAGCAGTGACCTACCTCGCATCCTCAATCGTAGGACGCATCAAGGTGGCTGAGGCAATAAAGTATAGCTAAACTTATGAGCAACAAAGAGAGTAAAGGCGAAATGGTGCGTGGAATGTTCAACGACATCGCTCCAACATACGACCGATTGAATCACATCTTGTCGTTCGACATCGACAAGCTTTGGCGCAAGCGCGTGGTGCGCATCATCAAGCGTCTCGGTGCAAAACATATTATGGATATGGCGACCGGCACGGGCGATCTCGCCATCGCTATGGCACGCAAAATCGAGGGTTCAACAATCTACGGAGCCGATTTCTCGAGCGAGATGCTTGCTGTAGCGAAGCAGAAAATCGAGCGTCTCGGACTCACCGAGCGCATCTCGCTCACCGAGTGCAACGCCGAGAATATTCCGCTTGAAGACGAGGCCGTAGACGCTGCTACAGTAGCCTTCGGAGTGCGAAACTTCGAGCATCAGCGCGAGGCTCTCACCGAGATAATGCGTACAATTCGCAAGGGCGGACACCTCATAGTTTTGGAATTTTCAAATCCTCGTTGTACCTTTGTACGTTGGTGCTACAGATTTTACTCGCACTATATACTCTCGGCAATTGGTCGCTTGGTGTCGAAACACGCCACTGCATACAGCTACTTGCCGGACTCGATCGATAAGTTTGCCTCGCCTGAAGCATTCACTGCACTGCTCAAGGAGGTTGGCTTCGCGAGCGTAGAGCGCAAGTCTCAGTCGATGGGCATTGCGCACATTTACATTGCACACAAAGCTTAAGAAGAATGAAGCGTTTTTTCAGACATATAGTTGCCATTGCACTTGTTGTTGCCACTCTCGGTTTGGTGGGCTGTAACAAGTCGGGCGAGAAGCGTGAGAAGCCGGAGGAGTTCGAGGTTATCTCAATCGACAACATCGCATTGGCGACTGATGGCACCTTGACTTTAACAGCTACGGTTGCGAATAATACTATATATAATGTACGCTTCAACTCGGGCAGCGCAACCATCAAGAGCGAGAATCGCAAGATTGGAGCCATCACCCTCAAGGAGGAGGTTCTGATGCGTCGTCGCAGCCGCTCACAGATTGAGATTCCGTTGAAGATTACCCTCTCGAGTTCGATGGCGGCAATCTCGGCAGTCAACAATATCCGCAAGGGTGACCTCTCGAAGGTGACGGTAGACTACTCCATCGTGGTGAAGGTTATGGCGTCGAAGTTCACGCTCGAAGAGAAGGATATCTCACTCGAAAAGTTAAATCAGGAGCTCGATTTGGGACTCAAAAAATAGAATTTGATATGAAGAAACTTTTGGCAATAAGCACACTCTTTCTTGCATTAACCCTCTTTGCAGGCTCGGCCTATGGTCAGGAGCAGCAACAGCTCAAGGGCATAAAGAAGCGCCTCGCTACCCCACTCATTCACGACTCGTTGACCGTGATTCGCGGTGCGGTGCAGATTCGTGAGAAGGACGATGCTGCAACAATCATCAACGCAAACCTCTACACCACACCAAAGGTTGTGGATGGCTTCCGCATCGTCATCTTTATGAGCAATACGCAGACTGCGCGTCGCGATGCTTATGCCGCAAGAGATGAGTTCCACGAGCTCAAAACCGGTGAGCTTTCGTACCTCTCATACGAGAATCCATACTTCAAAGTTACCATCGGAAACTTCCTCTCACAGGAGGAGGCTGTAGTCGTTTTGGGTAAGATTCAGAAGAGCTTTCCAAAGGCATTTATCACTCAGGCGCACATCAGTACCAGAGAATTTGCAAAATAAATTGATGGATATCGCAAATTTTTCGATATAAATTTGCTTTTTTAAAACTATACGCTTATATTTGTGTTAACGTTTTTTGTTAAACCATTTAATAAAGTACAACTATGAAGAAGATTATGACTTTGGCGATTATCGCCCTCGCATCGGTAGCTATGGTATCTTGCTGCGGTCAGCAGAAGAAGGCAGAGGAGGCTCCAGCTTGCACTGCAACTGAGTGCACAGAGTGCCCTAAGGCTGCAGAGTGCCCACAGGCAGCAGAGGCAGCTGCTCCAGCTGCTGAGGTTGCTGCTCCAGCTCCAGAGGCTGCTCCAGCTCAGTAATTTTCAATCATCGATTGAAAGTGGGGAATTCTGTTCCCCACTTTTTTTATGCATTTATCAGAAATAAATATTATAGAGGGGAGTAATTCGATTATTTTTGTATCTTTGCAGTATGATACGCTACTACGAAAATATTGAGATTTCGGACCGCAACTCTTTCCACGTACATCAGGTGGCAAAGAGATTGGTGGAGTTCGACTGCGCAGAGGAGCTCCCCGAGCTCTTCGAGAAGTATGGCAAGGAGAGTTGGTATGTGCTCAGCGGAGGAAATAACATCCTCTTCACGCAAGATGTCGACGCTCTGCTCATAACACCTTGCGACAAGAGCATCAATGTCATCAGCGAGAACGATACTACCCTGCGCGCCAAGGTTGGTGCGGGTGTCGAGTGGGATGACTTGGTGAGCTGGAGTGTCGAGAGAGGCTTGTGGGGCATCGAGAACCTCTCGCTCATACCCGGTAAGGCGGGCGCTGCACCCGTGCAGAACATCGGCGCCTATGGTGTCGAGGCGAAGGATTGCATCAAGAGTGTAGATATGTACTTCGTCGAGGGTGGCAACTTCGTAACACTCGCTGCCGAGCATTGCGACTTCGGCTACCGTGAGAGCGTATTCAAGCACACACTCAAAGGACGCGTCATCATCACCGCCATCGATATCGAGTTGTCAAAGATTCCAAACCCACGACTCGGATATGGCGATGTCATCCGTGAGGTCGAGGCGCGAGGAGGTGCAACATTGGCAAACATCCGCAATGCTATCTGCTCGATTCGTCGCTCGAAGTTGCCTGACACAGCGGTATTGGGCAATGCGGGTAGCTTCTTCAAAAACCCAATCGTAGAGCGTGAGGTTGCCGAGCGTCTCTTGGCCGAGTTCCCCGATATGCCTTCATACCCTGCTCAGGAGGAGGGCAAGGTGAAATTGGCCGCAGGCTGGCTCATCGACAAGGCCGGTTTGAAGGGATACAAACAGGGAAATGTCGGCGTACACGAGCGCCAGGCATTGGTATTGGTAAATCTCGGAGGTGCTACAGGTGGCGAGGTTATTGCTTTCGCTCACAGCGTGGTAGATGCCGTACGCGAAAAGTTTGGTATCGAGATTTCGCCTGAGGTTAACATTTTATAAAACAGACTATTGGCACATATAAGCCAAGTAAAAAGAGATAAATTATGCAGACCGAAGCACTCTTGAAGGCCTTCGAACAGTATGTGGAGAGACACGAGCTCTTCTCGCACGAGGACAAGATTCTCCTCACCGTTTCGGGTGGAGTCGACTCGATGGTTATGCTCTCGATATTTGTTCGATTGGGTTACAATGTGGGCGTGGCGCACTGCAACTTCGGATTACGAGGTGAGGAGAGCGACGGAGACACAGCGATGGTGCAGGCGGAGTGCGAGAAGCTGGGAGTAGCGTGTCACACCAAGCGTTTCGACACCCAGGGCGAGATGGCCCGCACGGGCGACTCGATGGAGATGACTGCACGTCGTCAGCGCTACGAGTGGTTCTACGAGTTGTGCAAGATGGAGGGCTATGGCGTAATTGCTGTGGCGCACCACGCAAACGACTCGATCGAGACCTTCTTCATCAACCTCTTGCGAGGCACAGGTCTGCGCGGCTTGACCGGCATAAATCGTCAATATGGCCGTGTGGTACGCCCTCTGCTCTACGCCACACGCAAGGATATCCTCGAGTATGCAGTGCAAAACCATATCCCATATCGTGAGGATTCGTCAAACCGCTCAACAAAATATCTGCGAAACAAGATTCGACTCGGTCTTTTGCCGATGTTGCAGGAGATAAATCCGCGCTTCACACCGCTGATGCGTGGAAACCTCTACCGTCTGAACGATGCTCAACGCTTTATTGATGTGGCAATTGATCACATCCGTGAGAGCGCAGTTCATAGCGAGAACGGAGTTGACACGATAGAGATCTCGTCTATCGATGCGATGTATCCGCGCGACTTCGTCATCTACGAGTTGCTGAACTCGACCTACGGTTTCAAGGGCGATGTGGTGGAGGAGTTGAACAAAGCGATAAAGCGAGGAGCAACCGACAGACGCTTCTACTCACGCGACTATGTGGCCTACCTCGACAGAGGCAACATTATGGTTGCACCAATCGAGGAGGAGGACGACTGCGAGGTTATAGTCGAGCGCGATACACTTCGCAGCTACTGCGGCAACTCGGTGCTCTACTACGAGCATACCGACATCGACAACGTAAACGAGTACCACCTCCCAAGCGACGTTGCACTCATCGACGAGGAGAAGTTGCAATATCCGCTTCGTCTGCGCCGCTGGCGTGAGGGTGACACCTTCATTCCTTTCGGTATGGCGGGCCGCAAGAAGGTGGGCGACTACCTCACCGACTGCAAGGTTCCTATCGTGGAGCGCAAGCGTCAGTTTGTGCTCGTCTCGGGCGAGGATATCGTGTGGATTGTCGGACGTCGCACCGACGACCGATTCCGCATCGGCAACTCGACCGAAAATATTCTTAAAATCACGAAACTCACCATCTAACTCTATATGGCAGAAAAGATTACATTCGCATCGTGCGAGGCGGAATTCAACCGTCTGATGGGCGATATCAAGGCGCGAAAGTTCGCTCCTATATACCTTTTGCAGGGCGAGGAGTTCTACTTTATCGATGCGCTTTGCGACGCCCTCACCAACTGCATTATGGATGAGTCTATGCGCGCATTCAACCAGATTGTAATCTACGGAAACGACACCGACGGAGGTACGGTGGCAAGCTACTGCCGACAGTTGCCAATGATGGGCGAGCACGAGGCTATCATCGTACGCGAGGCGCAGCAACTCGACAAGATTGAGTTGCTCCACGGCTACACAGCCGCACCTCAGCAATCGACCATCCTCGTTCTCTGCTACAAAGGCAAGGCTATGGATCGTCGCACACCGCTCTACAAGAGCATCAAGGCGAAGGGCGTAGTCTTCGACTCGGTCTCGCCACGCGACTACGAGGCGGAGAAGTGGGTGGCAGGTTTTGCCGCATCGAAGGGGCTCAAGCTCGATTCGGCATCGAGCAAGATATTGGTGGCACACCTCGGTATGGACATCTCGAAGATTAGTAACGAGCTGGAGAAGATGATTGTATCGTTGCCGAAGGAGCGCACCACAATCACCCCTGAGGATATCGAGAACCATATCGGCATTTCGCGCCAATTCAACAGCTACGAGCTCTGCAACGTCATTCTCGACCGTCAGCTCGAGAAGGCGCTCGTCATAGCTCAGCATATGAGCGAGAACCCGAAGGTCTATCCGCTCTTCCTCACCGTGAAATCCATCTACGACTCATTCCGACAGATATTCGTCTATAACTATATGTGTTGGGATGCACGCCGTCGCAATGTTGCACTACCCGACCAGGGTGAGATGTGCCGCGCAATGCGCCTCACAAATCCATATTTCTTGAAGGAGGTGACACGCCGTGCCCCTCAGTGGCCAAATGCGAAGGTCTTTCGCATCCTCGGTCTCTGTGCCGAGTATGATGCCAAGAGTAAGGGTATGGATGATGGCGGAGCATCGAATGGAGAGTTGCTGCGCGAGCTTATCTTGAAAATATTCACATTGTAATGGCATACCTATACGAATACATACGCACGCGAGGCGTGGAGCCGCTCTATTTCGAGCGACACTTCGAGCGCTTCAAGGCGTTGGTAGAGGAGAATGCCATCTATCCGACAACCCTCTCACGCAAGGAACTTCTCGAAAATATCCGTACGGCATTGAAGAGAAAAGGCTATTCGGGAGACGCTGTAAATGCAGTCTGCTTGAAGTATGACCTATCAACCGCAAAAACAACCATCGACATCGAAGAGATCTTTTATAAAACCTTCTCGGTGAGGGCGATGAAGCCAAAGGGTGAGTTCTTATATACCGATGGCAAGCCTCTTGTGGAGCAGACCTCAGTGAGGAGGGCGATGTGCGAATACAACCGTCTGATGGCGCAAAAATCAGGTGACTACGTGGCGTTGTGGATTAACTCGGAAGGCGAACTCTATGCCCTCGATGGCGCTTCGGTAGTGGTGGTCTTCGACGACGAGATTCGATTCTCGAGCCTCGGCAGCGGCGTCGAGTTTGAATTGGCCTACAAGGCGATGGCGAAGAGGAACATGAAGGTCTCAAAAGGACCTATCACAGTCGAGGAGTTGGCTGGTGCAAAGGAGGTTTTGGGCATTGACCACCGTGGCATTGTGGCTCTCGAGGCGATAGATTCACACTACTATATGGATGTGACAGCCCGAATAATTGCCGATGAGGTGGCAGCACTCGAAGCGAAGTAGCGTTTCTAAAAAATATATATTGACAAAGGGGTTTTGATCTATTATATTTGCATCAAAATCCCTTTTACATATGAAAAAATTTCTACTCATCTATGCGGTGGGGGCGACGTTGCTGCTCATCGCGGGTGCGGTCGCTATCTGCTGCACCATCAAAAAGAATCAGCGTCTTCGCAACAACTTCGAGACGCTAACCACAGAGACCAAATTCTACAAAACACGACTCGGCGAGTCGGCCGCATCGACACTGGCGCTACAGCTCGAGCTCGATGAATTTCGCAAACTGCACGCCCAAGATGTCGAGCGAATCAAGGCGCTCAAGCTCAAGTTGCGACGTGTGGAGAGCATAGCGACAACTGCCGCGGAGAGCGAGGTCGCAGTTTCGGCACCCCTGCGAGACACAATCATTATTCGAGAGAGCATCATCGACACTCTATCTCACTTTGCGTGGAGCGACAAGTGGGTAAGCATCGAAGGGTTAATAAATGGAGAAAAGGTCGATTGCAACATTCACAGCATCGACACCATCCGACAAATCATCCACCGCGTGCCTCGCCGTTTTCTCTTTATACCCTATGGCACCAAGGCGATACGTCAGGAGGTGGTCTCCTCGAATCCGCACACCCACATCGTCTACTCCGAATATATCGAACTACCCAAGCGCAGAGGCAAGAGGTAAAAAAAGGCGAAGAGCACAAAACTCTTCGCCTTAACTTTTCTTGATACTCGATTACTCGGTAACAGGAGTCTCACCCTCAGTTGCAGGAGCCTCCTCAGCAGCCTGAGCAGGGATTACCTCGATAAGCTCAACCACAAACTCCAAAGCCTCGTTTGCGCCGATGAGCTCACCTGCACCACGACGGCCATAAGCCAACTCTGCAGGGATGTACAACTTGATCTTACCACCAGGGCCGATGAGCTTCATACCCTCAGTCCAACCCTTGATAACGCCGCCGAGTGGGAACTCAATTGGCTCATCCTCGCGGAGTGGGTTACCCTTCTCGTCGAACATGCTTGGATACTGCTGACGCATCATCTTCTGCTGCTCCTCGTCACGATCTGCGAAACGCGATGCATCGAACACCTTGCCAGTGTTCAACTTACCAACGTAGTGAACACGAACAACGTCCTCATCCTTAGTAGCAGCCTTCGACATATCACCAGCCTCTACAATATCGTAGAGCAAGCCGCTCTCTGTCTTCTTTACACCCGAAGCCTTCTCCTTCTTAGCCAACCACGCCTTCGAACGCTCCTCAGCCTCCTGTGGGATAACTACGGTGAAGTAGTGCTGCATAAATGCGCTCAACTCCTCCATTGGAACTACGAGACCATCCTCAACCTGAGCATCATCAAATGCCTTGAATACCCAGTAGCACTGGAGCTTGAAGTTAGGGCTCTGACGAAGGTTATCACCGGTGCAAACACCGAGTGCATACGAAATCTCCTTAGTCTCAGCCTCGCTAGCGAATGCGTTGAATACTGCAGTAGTATCCTTAGCGTACAACTGCTCGAAATCCGAACGACGCTCAGCCATAGTCTTAGAGAAGAACTCCTGGATCTGGCTCAAAGCATCTGCCGGATCAACCTCAGACTTCTGAAGCAAACCGTCCTTGATACCACCCTTTACCTCCTCTACGTTGAAGCCAACCTGGCCAAACTGATACTTGTAACCCATACCCAAGTCAGCACCAATGCAGTACGACAAGGTATCCAACTTGTTTGGATTACCCTCGGTAATCTTCTCGTTCTTGCTTGCGCAAGCGAATGTAAATGCAGTACAAGCGAGTACTGCCAACATCATCATTTTTTTCATAATTTTTCTATTTAATTAAATTTAAAGTTTTTCGAATTTGCGCGCAAAGATAACGATTTTTTGGAATTTATCGCATCTTCTACCTATTATATTTTATATCTATGATTTTTACATCGTAGTTGAGCAGCATATTTGCACCTACTCCCAACGACTCCTTACCCTCGGAGCCATACGCAGCCTTCGAAGGCAACCACGCATTGAAGTGTGCGCCCTTACCTGCCAACTTGACAACATCCTGCAAGCCCTTCACGAGGTTGCGATACGAATCGCGCAAAGTGTCATTATCAACAAGTACCTTGCCCGACTCATCGGTAAGAGTGTAGACGATACGCACGGTGTCGCGCGAGGACATCGAGCCCTGACGGCTTTGGTCACCCAAAGTTATAATCTTGTATGCCACACCGCTTCGAGTACGGACATACTTACGATCGCGCTTGCTCAAGTCGGTCAGGAAACGCTCCTGATAGGCCTTTGCCTTCTCGTGCACGAAGTGGGTCTTCTCGGCGAGGTAGTGGTGACGAGCCTCCTCCATAGTCATCTTCTCGTTACCCTCATAGACGTCGCGAATAGCCTGGCACACGACATTAATATTCAAGGTCGAGTCCATCTCCATCAACGCACGTCCGACATTCATACCCACCACATAGGAGAGAGTATCGTTCTGTTTATCCTTCTTGTTGCTGCCCTTGTTACACGACAAAAAGAGTGTCGAAAGGAGCATCGCTACCATTACAAATGAGAATATCTTCTTCATACTAAAACTTTTTTCTATTCCTTACGCAACATCGCCACGCTACACTTAGCGAGCAATCTTGCACCTACGATTGCATCCATCTTACCGTCGAGGCTTGTAACCACCTCGGTAATATCGAAGCCGACAATCTCGCGACCCGATGCAACCACACAATTCACCAGGTAAACCACCTCATCAAAGGTCATTCCACCCGGGGTTGGAGCGTTGGTATTGTTGCAGAACTCAATCTTCAAGGCGTCAATATCCAACGATATATAGACCTTCTGTGGCAACTTTGAGACCACCTCACGGCACAAGTCGCCCCAGCAAACACCCTCAAAACGCTGCTGCATAAGTCGCTCGGCAAAGAAGATATCGACCTTGTCATTCTCCTGAATAGCCTCGACCTCTGCTCTATCGACATCACGCACACCCACCTCGACGAGCTTCGCCACATTCGGAATCTTCTCCACAATATCGCGAGCCACAGAGCGATGCGAGAACTTAAAAATATCCTCCTTGGCATAGTCGGCGTGAGCATCAACAAAGAGCAAACCCAACTGCTCGTTTGCCTCGGCCAGCGCCTTCACAACACCGAAAGAGACAGAGTGGTCGCCACCAACTACAGCGATGCGCTTACCCTGCTCTATCCAGAACTTCACCTGCTTGTAGATGCTGCTATGCATCTCGGCAAAGCCGTCGTTTACGTTGGTCAGTTTGCGCGAGGTGTAGTCTTTCTGCTCAGCCCCCTTGCCATCGTACAAGCGCATAATACGCTCGGCATCACGTCCAAGTTGCTCGGATGTCTCCTGGATATTGTAGTCAATCTCGGCTGTAGCAATACGTCCCTTGATTGATATATCTGCCACTGCATCGTAGAGCTGTTTATCGAGCGAAGCATCGATAATTGCATCGGGGGTATAGGTTGCACCGCGACCAAAGTCGGAGGTGACACTCCAAGGTGCCGACACAATCACCACATCGGCATCAGCCGGAGATGTTGTATCGCCAAAGTAGCAACCGCCATCACCGTTGCTATCCACGCCGAGAATATTCCTCAGAAAATCGCCCTTCATTGCCATACTGCACAGCTTTAAGTTACAAGGGGCAAATTTACAAAAATTTGATGAATACTTATGATATAATTATCAAAAAATCGTCTTAATTTTATACAACTATCCGACAAAGCGACTATCTTTGTACTGAATTTGCACCACAGAGAAGTTTCGACAGAGAAATATGAGAGTATTAATCGACAAAGCCATTCCATTTTTGCAGGGGGTATTAGAGCCCTTTGCTGAGGTGGAGTATCTCGACAGCAAAGCCTTCACGAAGGAGGCCGTCGAGTGCGCTGATGCTCTTATTATCCGTACCCGTACCCGTTGCAACAAGGAGTTGTTAGATGGTTCGCGAGTGCAATTTATCGCTACGGCAACAATCGGATTCGACCATATCGACCTCGACTATTGTCGCAGCCACAATATCGCAGTGTCGACATCGGCGGGATGTAACAAGCGAGGTGTTTTACAGTGGGTCTCAGCCGCCTTGGCACTGCTTGCCGAGCGCGAGGGATTCGAGCCACACGAGCGCACACTCGGCATTGTCGGCGTAGGAAATGTGGGCAAATTGGTCAAGGAGTATGCCGAGCATTGGGGCTTCCGCACCATCTGCTGCGACCCTCCTCGCCAGGAGCGTGAGCAGCTCGATTTTCGCCCACTCGAAGAGGTTCTACAGAGTGCCGATATCGTCACCCTCCACACCCCACTCGACAGCTCGACCTATCACCTCATAAACGAGAAGAATATCGCTCTACTCCACGCGGGAGCGACACTCATAAATGCCTCGAGAGGAGAGTGCGTGGCAACCGAGGCTACACGACGTAACGATCTGATATACATCACCGATGTGTGGGAGAATGAGCCGCACATCGACCCCGAATATTTAGCTAAATCGGCTGTGGCGACACCGCACGTTGCGGGGTACTCCGCACAGGGCAAAGCCAACGCCTCAGCAATGGCAATTCAGGCTCTGGCTCGTCACTTCGACCTGCCTCTCACCGAGTGGAGACCCGAGGAGGTGGAGAGCGTTGAGCCGAGGTTGATTTCGTGGGAGGAGATGCTCTCTACAATAGCGCAATACTGCGACCTCCACACCGAAAGCGAGCCTCTACACCGCACCCCTGAGGAGTTCGAGTCGCTGCGCAACAACTACCACTATCGCAAGGAGTATTTCTAAAAAGCTGAACAACTTCACGAAAAATTTACTACCTTTGCACCGTTATGCGAAAAATTTTACACCTTATATCTTTAATTTTAGGAGCGGAGCGAGCACACTCGTTCTCCATCCTTATGCTTCGCATAGCAGACCGCATACCGATGGTAAAGTGGCTTCTCCGCAAAATCTACGTTGTCGAGCACAAGTCATTGGAGCGTGAGGTCTTCGGAATCCACTTCCGCAATCCTATCGGTATGGCCGCAGGCTATGACCGCAACGGTGAGGTATATCGCACACTCTCGGCTCTCGGTTTCGGATTTGTCGAGATTGGCACCGTGACACCTCGAGCACAGCAGGGCAACCCTCGTCCACGAGTATTTGCACTCCCCGAGGACAAGGCTATTCTCAACCGTATCGGATTAGCATCGAAGGGCTTGGAGACAGTAATTAGTAATGTCCGTAAGGGACATCAGGGCATAATTCTCGGTTGCAACATCGGCAAGAACACCGTCACCCCACCTGAGGAGGCTCCGCTGGACTACCTCCGCGTATTCCGCAACCTCTATCAGTACATCGACTATTTCACTGTAAATGTGAGCTATAACACCACTCACAAGCAGTACATCCCACGCACTCGCGAGAGCGTGATGAATATCCTCGAGCCACTCTTCGACTTCCGTCGTGGCCAGAATCAGTATCGTCCGATTTTGCTCAAGATTTCGCCCGATTTGACCAACGAGGAGATCGATTTGATGACCGACATTATGGTCGACACACCTCTCGACGGCATCATCGCAACAAACGCTACAACCAACCCTCGCAATCTCAAGACTCCGCAGGAGGATCTTCGCGAGGCGGGTGCGGGAGCTGTCAGCGGCCCACCACTCACAGAGCGCGCAATCGAGGTTGTACGTCGCGTACACGAGCGCTGCAACGGCACCTACCCTATCATCGGTGTCGGCGGCTTGATGACCGGCGACGATGTGAAGCGTATGATGGAGGCGGGAGCTGCCCTGGTGCAGGTATACACCGGCTTCGTCTACAACGGAGCAAGCTTTGCGGGCGACCTCTGCGAGAGCCTTATAGTACCCGAAACGGAAAATCAGTAAACAATGAAAGCAACCATTGTAACCATAGGTGACGAGATTCTCATTGGACAGATTCTCGACACCAATTCGCGTTTTATTTCGCGCGCCTTGAATGCCCACGGCATCGTCGTTGCCGAGCGCACTTCGATAGGCGACAATCGCGCCCAAATCGTCGAGACTCTCGACCGTGCACTCGCCCAGAGCGAGGTGGTTATCATCACCGGCGGACTTGGCCCTACGAAGGATGATATTACAAAGCACACTCTGTGTGACTACTTCGGCTCGACACTGCGCTACGACGAGGTCGAGGCGGAGCATATCCGCACAATGCTCGAGGCGAGAAACATCGCCTTCAACGAGCTCAATCGCGGTCAGGCAATGGTGCCCGAGTGCTGCACCGTACTCCACAATGCCCACGGCACTGCACCCGGTATGTGGTTTGAACACGAAGGTCGTGTAGTGGTGTCGTTGCCGGGCGTTCCATTTGAGATGGAACACCTTATAAATGATGAGGTCATTCCGCGCCTGAAGAGCCGTTTCGAGTTGCGTGAAATAGTTCACCGCACGATGATTACATTCGGTATTGCCGAGTCGATTTTGGCCGAGCGCATCAGCGCTTGGGAGGAGGCACTGCCCGACTATCTACACCTTGCATATCTGCCCGCTCCGAATGTGGTGAGACTGCGCCTTTCGGCATACGAAGTGGAGGGCAAGGAGGTGCGTCGAGAGATTGATGCTCAGTTCGAGACATTGCGTACAATAATTCCAAATAATATCGCTGGATTCGAGAATGCCTCGGTCGAGGAGCTCGTCCATAACACTCTCATCGAGCGAGGTTTAACCCTTGCCGTAGCCGAGAGTTGTACGGGCGGAAACATAGCTTCGAAGTTCACCGCTCAGGCCGGTGCATCGGCATACTTCTTATGCGGCGTAGTGTCGTATAGCAACGACTCGAAATGTAACGTATTGGGCGTTGACAGAGCCGACATCGAGCAGTACGGAGCCGTTTCGGAGCAGGTTGCCAAGGCGATGGCCAAGGGTGCAATGGTCATTTCAGGGGCAAAGTTTGCCATTTCAACCACCGGCATAGCCGGTCCGACCGGAGGCTCGAAGGAGAAACCCGTCGGCACGGTTTGGATTGGCGTGGCGACACCAGAAAAGTGCTTCGCCGTGCTAAAGAACTGTGGCACAGACCGTTCGCAAATCATATCGCGAGCAACCGCCTACGCCATAGCTCTTCTCCACGAAGAACTCAAGTAGTTTAATTGTAAATTAAAGCTGAAACACTTAGGGGCAATAGTAATATTGTCCCTATTGTTTTGCACTCATTTTTTTCGTATCTTTGCGACGTTTTGAAAAGCAGAAAATAAAATCCAAAAAACACAAATTATATGACTAAAAATTTACTTACCGGCTTGTTGATCGCTCTTTTTGCGGCTGCACTCTTTACCAGCTGTAGCGAGGAGAAATCAGCAAAGAAACCAGTTCGTGAGTACAACGTAATGGTACTCCAGACCGCAGATCGTAAGCTCAGCTCAACCTACCCTGCTACAATCCGCGGTAAGCAGGATGTCGACATCCGTCCAAAGGTACAGGGCTACATCACCGACATCAAGGTGAAGGAGGGATCGATCGTTCGTCAGGGTCAGACCCTCTTCGTAATCGACCAGGTGCCTTATCAGGCTGCTCTCGCAACAGCTGAGGCAAATGTTGACGTGGCAAAGGCGCAGGTAGCTGCAGCCGAGCTCTCGGCTTCAAGTAAGGAGAAGTTGTTCGAGGAGAAGATTATCTCGGACTTCGACCTCCGTATGGCTCGCACCAACTTGGCAAGTGCCAAGGCTCAGCTTGCTCAGGCTAAGGCAAACGAGCTCACCGCAAGCAACAACCTCTCTTACACCCTCGTGAAGAGTCCGGTTGATGGCGTTGTTGGTACTCTCCCTTTCCGTGTTGGTACCCTCGTGAGCCCATCGGATGCTACTCCGATGACTTCGGTTTCGGACAACTCGGAGATGTATGTCTACTTCTCGATGTCGGAGAGCCAGGTATTCTCGCTCAAGCGTCAGTATGGTGCGCTCGAGAACGCATTGCAGGAGTTGCCACCGGTAGAGTTGCAGCTCAGCGACGGTACACTCTACTCGGAGCAGGGTCGCATCGAGGCAATCTCGGGTATTATCGATGCTACAACAGGTTCGGTTACCCTCCGCGCTAAGTTCCCTAACAAGAAGCGTCTGCTCATCTCGGGTGGTTCGGGTACCGTAGTTCTTCCTCACCGCCAGGAGGGTTGCGTGGTTATTCCACAGCACGCCACTTTCGAGGTTCAGGATAAGGTATACGCATACAAGGTTGAGAACGGCATCGTTAAGTCGACCATCATCGGCGTATTCCAGATTAGCAACGGTAAGGAGTATATCGTTGAGTCGGGACTCATCGAGGGCGACACAATCGCAGTCGAGGGTATCGGTATGTTGCGCGACAACTCGCCTATCAAGATCAAGGAGGTTATCAATGGCGAGAACAAGAACTAAGCTATAACCCAAAAAGAGGAGACAAGAGATGAATATTAAAACATTTATCGACCGCCCGATTCTCTCCACCGTAATCTCTATTGTGATTGTCATCGGTGGACTCATCGGTTTGGCTATACTTCCGATTGAGCGATATCCAAACATCGCTCCTCCGACAATCACCGTGTCGGTTTCCTACCCTGGTGCAAGTGCTGAGACTGTACAGAAGAGTGTGCTCGTACCTCTCGAGGAGGCCATCAATGGTGTGGAGAATATGACCTATATGTCATCTGCCGCAAATAACAACGGTGGTGGCTCGGTAACCATCTACTTCAAGCAGGGTATCAATGCCGATATGGCTGCTGTGAACGTGCAGAACTGCGTGCAGCGTGCTACTCGTCAGCTCCCTACTGAGGTTGTCGAGGCAGGTGTTACCGTTAAGAAGCGTCAGACAAGTATCTTGGAGCGTGTGGCAGTATACAGCCCTAATGGCTCGTACGACCGTACCTTCATCGTAAACTATATCAAGATTAACCTCGTTCCTGCTATTTCTCGTATTCCGGGTGTGGGTGATATCGAGGTACGTGGATCGGACTACTCGATGCGTATCTGGCTCAAGCCCGATATTATGGCGCAGTACAAGCTTATCCCTTCCGACATCGCGGCAGTTCTCGGCGAGCAGAATATCGAGGCTGCAACTGGATCGTTTGGTGAGAGCTCTGACCACACCTTCCAGTACGCAATGCGCTACAAGGGCCGTTTGGAGAATATCAGCGAGTTCGAGAATATCGTAGTTCGTGCACTCCCTAATGGTGAGGTGTTGCGCTTGAAGGATATCGCAGATATCGAGCTCGGAAATCAGTCTTACCAGTATATGTGTGAGATTGACGGTATGAACGGTACCGAGTTTGCCATCTACCAGACACCTGACTCGAATGCTACCGAGGTGATCAAGAAGATTGACAGCTTCCTCGAGCAGGCACGTCAGGACTTCCCTGTAGATTTGGAGATGGTAATCTTGGAGAGTACCAACGACTTCCTCTTCGCGTCGATTTACAACGTAATCCGTACACTCATCGAGGCGATTATCTTGGTAACACTCGTGGTATTTATCTTCCTCCGCGACTTCCGCTCGACAATGATTCCGTTGGTTGCAACTCTCGTTTCAATCATCGGTACATTCTTCTTCCTCTTCATGTTCGACTTCAGTATCAACCTCCTCACATTGTTTGCGTTGGTACTCTCGATCGGTGTGGTAGTGGATGATGCGATTATCGTGGTGGAGGCTGTTCACGCTAAGCTCGACCTCGGCTACAAGTCGGTCTACAAGGCTACGGTAGATGCTATGGATGGTATCACCTCGGCGATTGTGACTTGTACCCTCGTCTTTATGGCGGTATTTATCCCAACATCGTTTATGGGTGGTACTTCGGGTATCTTCTACACCCAGTTTGGTATCACAATGGCGGTTGCGGTTGGTATCTCGGCATTGAACGCCTTGACCCTCTCGCCAGCGTTGTGTGCTATGTTCCTCAAGGCTAAGGATGAGCACGGCAAGGAGGTTAAGATGTCGTTTGGTAAGCGTTTGAGTCTCGCACTCGATGCTTCCTTCTCGAGAATGACCAAGCACTACCTACGTGGTGTGACATTCTTCCTTCGTCACCGTTGGTTGGGTATCATCTTGCTCGTTTCGGCGTGCGGATTGTTGGTATACTTTATGAATACAACCAAGACAGGTCTCGTACCTCGTGAGGACCTCGGAACATTGCGTGTTGACATTTCGTCACCTCCGGGAACATCACTCGCACAGACCAAGGCTGTACTCGACCGTTTCGACCGCGAGGTTATCCAGGGCATCGAAGAGAAGTTTGCTTCGAGTAAGACTGCAGGATATTCGCAGGCCGGAGGTGCAAGTTCTTCGCAGGGTAACTTCGTATTGCGTCTCAAGCACTGGGACGAGCGTAAGGGCGAGGAGCACAGCGTAATGGCAGTGCAGAAGCGTATCAAGGAGTATAGCGATGTCTACAACGAGGCTAAGATCTTTACCTCGACACCTGCGATGATTCCTGGTTTCGGTGCTGCGGGAGGTTTCAACCTCTACGTTCAGGATAGAAAGGGAGGTACAATCGAGGAGCTGGCAGACGTAACCTTCGCCTTCATCGAGGCATTGAAGGAGCGTCCTGAGATCAGTACGGCCTACACCTCATTCAACCCTAAGTTCCCTCAGTATCAGATTGACGTTGACGCTGTAAAGTGTAAGCGTGCGGGCATCTCGACCAAGGAGGTCTTGAATGTCTTGAACGGTTACTATGGCGGTGTGATGTCAACTCGATTCAACAAGTTTACCAAGCTCTACCAGGTACGTATCCAGGCTCACCCTAAGTTCCGTACCGACAAGCAGACTTTGGATAACGTCTACGTACGTATCGGCAACGATATGGCTCCAATCAGCCAGTTCGTAACTCTCGAGAAGATTTATGCTCCTGAGAACCTCGCACGATTCAATATGTTCCCTGCCATCAGCGTGAATGGTCGTTCGGAGGAGGGCTACTCTTCGGGTGATGCGATTAAGGCTGTTCAGGAGGTTGCACGCGAGCACTTGCCAATCGGCTACGGTTACGACTTCTCGGGTATCGCTCGTGAGGAGGCAGAGAGTACAAACAATACAGTTATCATCTTCGTTATCTGTATCTTGCTCATCTACCTCATCCTTTCGGCACTCTACGAGAGCTTCGTGGTACCTCTTGCGGTTATCCTCTCTGTTCCATTCGGCTTGATGGGTTCATTCCTCTTCGCCAAGATGATGGACGTTGAGAACAACATCTACTTGCAGACAGGTTTGATTATGCTCATCGGATTGTTGTCGAAGACCGCAATCCTTATCACCGAGTTTGCGGGCGAGAATCGCGCCAATGGTATGAGCATCGCTCGTGCGACATACATCGCTACAAAGGAGCGTTTCCGTCCTATCCTTATGACAGTGCTCACAATGGTTATCGGTATGATTCCGTTGATGTTCTCGACCGGTGTAGGTGCAAATGGTAACACCACCATCGGTACCGGTGTTGTGGGAGGTATGTTGATTGGTACATTGGCACTCTTGTTCGTATTGCCGGCACTCTTCATCATCTTCCAGTCGATTCAGGAGAAAATTAGACCTATTAAACCAAAGGAGGAGTAATGAAAAAGATTGTTTTGATTTTGAGCCTTGCAACGCTGTTGACAAGTTGCTCTATATATAAGAAATATAGCCGTCCTGAGGAGATCACCACCGACAACCTCTACGGCAATATCGAGCGCGCCGACACTATCACCATGGCCGATATTTCGTGGCGCGACTTCTTCACCGATCCTTACTTGCAGAAGTACATCGAGCAGGCGTTGAAGAACAATATCGATATGCACTTGACAGCCGAGCGCATCAAGCAGGCTGAGATTTCGTTGCAGGCTGCGAAGTTGGCGTTTATCCCATCGTTCGGAGTCTCGCCAAACTTCAAGTACAGCACACCAAACACTTTCTCCTACACCGTGCCGGTAACAGCATCGTGGGAGGTGGATATTATGGCCCGTAATATCAACGCCAAGAGAAGCGCTGCAGCATCGTTGGAGCAGAAGAAGCTCTACCGTCGTAGCGTGCAGACTGCTCTCGTTGCGTCGGTTGCAAACGCCTACTACACACTCTTGATGCTCGACGCGCAGCTTATGGTTTCGCGCTCGACGTCGAAGTCGTGGAAGGAGAATGTCCGCACTATGAAGGCGATGAAGGATGCGGGTATGACCAATGCCGCTTCAATCTCACAGACCGAGGCCAACAGCTGTTCAATCGATACATCGTTGTACGACTTGGAGTACAAGCTCACCAAGGCACAGAACTCATTCGCATTGTTGCTCGGCGTTACACCGCAAGACTTCCCACGCGGAAGGTTGAATGGTGTAGACTTTAAGCAGGAGTTGTTTGTTGGCGTACCTGCGCAGTTGCTCTCGCGTCGTCCTGATATTCAGGAGGCAGAGTACAACCTGCACCTCGCATTCTACAATACTAATATTGCGCGCGCAAACCTCTACCCTTCTCTCACTATCACCGGTGAGGCTGGTTGGGCACAGGCGTTGTCGAGCCCGGGAGGTTTCTTCTTGACCTTGGCGGGTAAGTTGACACAGCCAATCTTCAATGCGGGCAAGAATCGCGCTAACCTCAAGATTGCCGAGTCGCAGCAGCGTGAGGCTATCTTGACCTTCCAGCACAAGTTGTTGGAGGCGGGCAATGAGGTTAACACCGCCTTGGCGCAGTGCCACGCAGCACGCAGCAAGACAAACTTGCGTATCCGCCAGGTGGAGACCTTGGAGAGCGCTGTATATAGCACACGTCAGTTGATGAGCCACTCGGAGGCTACCTACTTGGAGGTCTTGACCGCTCAGCAGTCGTTGCTCTCGGCTCGATTGCAGCAGATTTCGGACCGTTTTGAGGGCATTCAGGGTGTTATCAACCTCTATCGTGCATTGGGTGGTGGCGTAGATAGTTCGACCGATATCGAGCCTACAAAGAACCCAATCTTCAAGTGCGAGAAGAAGGCAAAGAAGCAGAAGAAGGAGGCTCAGTCAGAGGCCCCTGCTACTGCAAACTAACAGATAGACCCACACAATAAGAGGCAACCTTTTGGGTTGCCTCTTTTGTTTTGTCATATCTCGGTTTAGACCTATCGCTTGAGTTGATTATCCATACGACCAATTTTGCGCATCTGCCATATGAAGAGTACCAGAGCGAGGAGAATCGAAGCTGCATCGGCAATAGGCATCGAAATCCAAACACCATAAGCACCAAGTGTGCGAGGTAAGATGCTCAAGAGCGGAATGAGGAAGAGGAGCTGACGTGTGAGCGACATAAAAATCGCCAACGGAGCCTTACCGATATACTGGAAGAAACCGCCTACCACAATCTGGAAGCCCACCAATGGGAACATCACCAAGATAAGACGCATACCCTGCGATGCGGCATCCACCATAAGTTGTTCGCTACCACCCCTCGACGAGTCGACAAATGCACGAGCAACGAGGTGAGGCACAGTCTCGCCAAGCAAGAATCCGAGCGTCGAAATAACCACGCCGCAGACAATTGTCAGATAGACAGCCTTGCGCACACGATCATAGTTCTTAGCGCCATAGTTGTAGCCCACAATCGGCTGCATACCCTGATTCAAGCCCTGCACAACCATAATAAAGAGCAATACCACGCGGTTGACAATACCATAGGCACCGACGTACAAATCGGCTGCACCCTGGTTGCGAGGCACGATATCATCCACGCCCAAACCACCAAAGCGGAGCATTGCCGAGTTGACAAATGCTGCCACCATCGAGGCGCAGATATTCATCAAGAATGGTGCGAGTCCGATAGAGAGAATATTGCCGACAATTTTCCAATCGAAGTGGAAAGCCTCACGCTTGAATCGCAAGAACGACTTCTTCGAGCAGAAGTGCGACAACGCTATCGAGAAGGCTACCAACTGCGAAATCACGGTTGCTGCCGCCGAGCCACGAATGCCCCATCCGAACTTGAAGATAAAGAGCGGATTAAGCACCAGGTTGACCGCCACCGAGGTGAGCATAATAGCCATTGACTTACGAGGGTTTCCCGATGCACGAATCATATCGTTCATACCGAGATAGAGGTGCATCGTGACATTTCCGAGCAGAATAATCTGCATAAACTGTCGAGCGTACTCCAACGTCTCGGCTGAAGCGCGACCTCCGCTAAACAAGATGAGAATCTCGTCGAGGAAGGTGAGCATCGAGATCATTATGGTGAAACCGATAATGATATTGAGAATTACGGCATTACAGAGGGTCTTTTCGGCTGCCGCCTTATTACCCTCACCCAATCGCAACGAGATGCGCGCACCGGCACCAATGCCGACCATAGCACCAAAGGCTGCGCCGATATTCATAATCGGCATCGTGATAGCCATACCTGCGATTGCCTCACCGCCCACACCGTGACCAACGAATGCACTATCGATAAGGTGATAGAGCGACGACGAGGCCATAGCTATTATCGCCGGTGTGGCGTAGTTGAATAGCAACTTGCCGATGTTGTCGGTTCCGAGTGAGTGTGTTACAGATTTTGCCATAGCAGATGCAAAGATAATAAAATATGGTGGGAGAATCTCCAACCTATAGAAAAATTTGTTATCTTTGTATAAAATTAACCACTATGAGAAACCTTATTCTTACCCTAAGCGCAGTGCTCCTTTTGGCACCTGCAACCATTTCAGCAAAGCGCAACGATGCGCTCACCTACGCCTCAGCCGAGAGCGTAAAGATGGATGGAGACTACCTCAATCGCACAATCGACTCGATAGCCAACGCCTCGATTGAGAATCGTTGCTTCCCAGGATGTCAGATTCTCGTTGCTCGCAAGGGCAAGATTGTCCTCCACAAGAGCTACGGATACCACACCTACGAGTGCGAGCAGCCGGTAGAGAACAACCACCTCTACGATATGGCTTCGTGCACAAAGGTTATGGCTGCTACAATCTGCCTTATGAAGCTTGCCGACGAGGGTAAAATCGACCTCGACAAGCCTTATTCGACCTACTTCGAGGAGTTGCGAGGTACAAATAAGGAGGATATAACATTGCGTGAGTACCTCTCGCACCAGGGCGGTCTTCGCAATATAGGTTCGGGAAAGATGCTCTACAACAAGGAGCGCCAGTTGCGTGAAGATATGTTCAGCACCGAGCAGAGCGAGGCCTTCCCTTACACCTACTGCGAGGGCATCTACGCGAGCAAGAACAACCACAAGTTGATGTTCAGCCGCATCGCCAAGCAGCCGGTAAGCACGAAGAAGTTTGTATATTCGTGTTTGATGTTCCACACCTACCCTACCCTCGTCGAGCGCCTCACCGGCAAATCGTACGAGGAGTTCTTGAACGAAGAGTACTATGAGCCGCTGGGTGCAAAGTGTGCAACCTACAATCCACGCAATAAGTTCCCACTCTCGCAGATTGTGCCAACCGCACGCAACAGCAACCACCGCAAGGTTGTACACGGCTACGTTCACGACTTTGCAGCAGCTTCGTTGGGTGGCGTATCGGGTAATGCAGGTCTCTTTGCCAACACCGAGAGCCTTGCTCCAATTTTGCAGATGTTGCTCAATGGCGGTACCTACAATGGCAAGCGCTACCTCAAGAGCAAGACCATCCGTGAGTGGACTACACGCCACTACGAAGATAATGGCAATCACCGCGCAGTAGGTTTCGACAAGCGACGCTTGAACGACAACCTTCCACTCGAGGAGCGCACCACCAAGCCTTACTACTACGCTCCGTCGGCATCCGAGAAGAGCTTTGGTCACTCGGGCTTCACAGGTACAATGGTATGGGTTGACCCAGAGGAGGATCTGATTTTCATCTTCCTCTCAAACCGCGTACACCCGAACACCAAGAATCCATACTTCACTCAAAATCCTCGTTCGAAGTGTCACGAGGCTGCTTACGAGGCTATTCGCCGATACAAGAAGCGATAATGAGAGTTGTCGTCGCCACCGATTCATTCAAGGGTTCACTCTCCTCGTGCGAGGTGGCTGAGGCCGTCGCATCAGGACTCCGCGATCACGCACCGCAGTGCGAGGTGGTCAAGGTGGCTATTGCTGATGGTGGCGAAGGAACAACCGAGGCGCTCGTCGAGACGCTCGGTGGCAAGATTGTAGAAATCGAGGTCAGCGACCCTCTCGGTCGCCCTATAGTGGCACGCTATGGCATTATTGAAGAGAGTGCAACCGCCATTATCGAGATGTCGGCAGCAAGCGGACTAACACTCCTTGAGAGTGACGAGCGCAACCCACTCCTCACCTCTACATATGGCACGGGCAAGATGGTGGCAGATGCGATTCGTCGTGGCTGTCGCAAATTTCTCGTCGGCATTGGAGGCAGTGCAACAAACGACGGAGGAACGGGGCTTTTACGCGCACTCGGATACCATTTCCTCGATGGCGAGGGTGAGCCACTTATCGGAGGCGGAGAGATTCTCGAAAAGATAGCTTCAATAGATGATTCGCAAGCTCATGAAGCTCTTGATGAGTGTGAATTTATAGTTGCGTGCGATGTCACAACTCCGCTCTATGGAGAGCAGGGTGCAGCCTACATCTTCGCACCGCAGAAGGGTGCTACACCCACTGTGGTCGAGCAGTTAGACCGTGGACTCCGCAACTTTGCCAAAGTAATCCAAGAGTTCAATGGCGCGGAGATTGGAGAGATGGAGGGCGCAGGTGCTGCAGGAGGTCTCGGAGGAGGTCTCAAAGCATTTCTAAATGCGAAGCTAGTGCGAGGTATAGATATGGTGCTCGAGGCGATAAAGTTCGAGCAGACAATCGTAGGTTGCGACCTCGTAATCACGGGTGAGGGTAAGCTCGATAAGCAGACCACAATGGGCAAGGCGCCAAGCGGAATCCTCGCTGCAGCCACAAAGCAAGGCATTCCGACCATCGCTATCGGAGGAGGTATCGAATGGTGCGAGGAGTTACGCAATAGCGGATTTGCGGCCATAATGGCGGTGACACCCGAGGGGATGACTCTCGCCGAGGCGATGAGGCCCGAAGTTGCAAAAAATAATATCCGCCACGCGGCAAAACGCATAGCGGAGCAATATCTCACGAAATAGATTTTCGAAACTACTCTACGAGGGCAATCGCAAGGTCGCCCTCTCTTTTTATCTGCACGCGAAGTGGCTCACCTCCAAGAATCGACGCCACAAGCACCCCTTCGGTGGCAAGGTACTCGCTCACCGTTAAATCCGTAGCGAGGTCTACTCCACCTATTTTATAATATTTATAAAGTGCCTCCTTGGCGCACCATAACTCGGCAAAGAGGTTGTTCTGCTCGGCAAGTTGGCGCTCATCCTCCGAAAGATACTTGCTCGCCACCTTCGCAAAATCACGCTCCGACTGCTCGATATCTACCGCACAAGGGGCATCCGATAGCAACACTGCTACCACTCCCCTACTATGCGATACGCTGATAAAACTATTTGGCACATCCACCATCGGAGCACCATACTCATCGTAGCCAATCTTCACATCGCAGCCAAGCTCTCGGCGCACAATAGCTCGCCACGCCAACACCTCGCAACGACGTCTCTCATTTGAGAACCTCTCCACAAAGGCTGCATCCTCGGAGTGAGCTTTCGCAATTAAAAACTCCTCCGAGCCGATATTCTCAATAAAGAGACGACTACTCATTACTCTTAACGATTACTTTGATTTTATCGATGCGATGGCCCTCCATCTTCTCGACAATGAAACGGATATTGTGAGCCGACACCTCATCGCCCTTCTTCAAGAAGTTGCGATTAATCTCGAGCATCAATCCCGCAATAGTCTCGGCACGTCCCTGCACATCCTCGAAGGCATCATCCTCAAGGTCGAGTACACGCACCACATCCACGATATGGGTCTTACCTTCGAATAGGTAGGTATTCTCATTCAAACGCCTGTAGAACGACTCGTCGACATCGCTCTCATCCGAAATCTCGCCGACAACCTCCTCCAGGATATCCTCCAACGAGATCAAGCCCTGAGTAGCGCCATACTCATCTACCACGATTGCCATATGAAACTTCTGACGCTGAAAATCCTCCAACACAGCATTCACCTTCTTGTGCATAGGCACAAAGTATGGCTCGCGGATAAGTTGCTGCCAGCCGAACTCGTCGCCCTTGGAGATGTGCGCCAGCAAATCCTTCACAAAGAGTACGCCCTTGATATCATCGAGATCCTCGTTATAGACCGGCAGACGCGAATATCCCGTCTCGGTAATCACCTGCTTAACCTCAGTGAAGGTCATTGTCAACTCCACAGCCTTGACATCGATACGTGGGCGCATAATATCCTCCACCTCGCGCGAAGCGATCCCCACAATACCTGAGAGAATCTTCTGCTCCTCACTCTCGGGCTCGGTAGTCATATCCACCGCATCGGCCAACTCCTCAATCGAGATATTGTCGCTATTCGACATTGCTATTTTGCCGAATCTTCCGCTCGTTCTAATCAATATCCACGAGAATGGATAGAATATCCAACGCAGTACAAGAAGTGGCTGCGCAAAGGTCAAGGCGAACTTAACATTCGAGCCCTGAGCGGCAATCTTAGGGAGAATCTCGCCAAAGAGGAGCAACATAAAGGTCACGAGCACACCCGTAAAGAGGAACTCGATAGTACCGTTCGTGAAGTGTAACAATGTGTGCACCACCTTCGACGAACATATTACGATGGCGATATTTACCAAATTATTGACAACGAGAATGGTAGCAAGTAGCGAATCGCTATTCTTAAGCAACTTCAGCACACTCTCCGAGGCCAATGTACCGCGTTGCTTAACACTACGCAGGTCGGCAGGCTGGAGCGAGAAGAATGCCACCTCCGAAGCCGACATCATTCCCGACACCATCAACAACAGCGTCGTAACGACTATCAGCATCACCGCCTCGGGTGGACATCCCAAAAACTCTATACCCATTCTCGTCTACCCTCTTTTAGAACAATGACTGCATTGTATCGGTTGGTGCCGCAGCCTCGCTCTCCGAGCTATCATCTGCCACCTGTTGTGCCTTAGATGCGCTTGTCGAAACTGCTACACTCAAGCTTACACCGTGCTTCAAATAGGCAGGCGTACGCTTACACTCCTCAATCTCGGAGAAGTTACGCAACGGACGAGGAACCGGAACCGGTGCCGGTCTGAATATCGGAGTCGGCGTCGCCGGCTTCGTAGGCTCAGCATCGCCACCCTCACCCTCGGTTGGCTCGTTTGTTGTAGAATCGGCAGGAGTCTCCACCACTGTACCAGCGGCCACATTTATCACAGTCTCCTGACCAGGGAAGAGAGGGTCACTCTCGAAGCCGGTAGCCACGATTACAACCTCCAAAGTATCCTCGTTGAGGTTCGGCTTGACACTTACACCCCAGATGATGTTGGTATAGACAACCTTACCGTCCGCATCGATACTCTTTGCGTGATGCTGCACGCGGTCACGCACACGATGCGCCTCGTTCAGGGTGAGTGCCTGCGGGTTCGAAACCGACATATTGATAAGCACGTGCTTTGCACCCTTAATCGAGATATTACCAAAGAGAGGCGAACTCAAGATGGTATCAACAACATTGTCAGCACGATCCTCACCTGTATCTGATGCTACACCCATCACAGCGCTACCGCTGCCACGCATAACGGTGCAGACATCGGCAAAATCGACGTTTACCAGGTTAGATTTATGAGTGATAATCTCGGCAATACCCTTGGCTGCGTATGCCACAACATCGTTTGCACGATCAAATCCCGTACTTGCAGGGAGGTGACCATACAACTTGTTGATATCTTCGTTATTCAGGATAATCATCGCATCGACATACTTACGCAGTCTCTCGACACCACCCTTAGCCTGCTCCACACGAAGCGGGCCCTCATTCTCCTCTGGTACGGTAACAATAGCCACGGTCAAGATACCCATCGAGTGTGCCAACTCTGCGATAACCGGAGCTGCGCCTGTTCCTGTTCCTGCACCCATACCGGCAGCCAAGAAGAGCATCTCGGTACCACGAGCATTGAACAAGTCGCGCACCTTATCCAACGACATAGTTGCGCACTTGGCACCAATCTCCCAATTGTTACCTGCTCCCTGGCCATTATCGCCTAACAATATTCTATTCTCCTCGGGAATCTTCAACTTATCGAGGTCGGTCTGGTCGGTGTTACAAGCAGCGAGGTTCACACCCTCAATCCGCATCTGCCACATATGCTCGATGGCGTTGCCACCGGCACCACCAACGCCCATCGCCATAATTCGCGACGGCTGGCTCTTCATCGTAGCCAAATCATTCAATATGCTATATTGTTCCATCATTCTCAAGTTTGCTCAATTAGATAATCTCATCCTGCTCAAACACATCCGAGAGGCCCTGCTTGAGTTTATCCCACCAAGAGAGCTTCTTTCCCTTTTTAGGCTTGTCTCCGCCGTCGTTTGACTTTTCACCACCACTGGTAGTCTCTATCTCGACTACCTCCTCAGTCTCCTTATCGGTGCCCTCGTCAACAGACTCAACCGTAGGCGTAGCCTCCTTGACCTCTTCATTTTCAGGCTTTGCGGTATTACCCGTAGGCTGCTCAACCTCGGTTGTCTGGGTTGGCTCGCTCGTAGGGGCCTCTACCGGCGGTGTTACCGGAGGAACCGGAGGTGTAATTGGAGTAACCGGAGTTGTAACCGGTGGTACAACCGGAGGTGTTGGCGGTGTTTGAATTCCGTTCATACCCGCTACGCCACCATTCGGCATTGCAAAGACCTCACAAGGCTTATTCTCGGCTCCGTGGAGCAAGAGTCCCAATGCAACCGCCTGTGGAAGCGGAGCAACCTTACCCTCCGACTCATCGTCGAAACCGTTCAAAGTGGTACCCAAGCGTACATCCATATCCAACTCGCGAGCGAAGAGGTCATCGATATTGTTGAGGTATGCTGCACCTCCCGTAAGAACCACTCCGCAAGGAATCTTAGTCGAATAGTTTGCGGCCTTAATCTCGCGAGCTACAAAGCCTGCGATATCCTTCAATCGCTCCTCGGCAATCTCTGCAAAATTGCGCTGAAGCACTGTCTTCTTCTTGTTAACCTGAACCTTCACAGATACGGTGGCATTCTCAGGCACCATGCTCGCAACAGCCGAGCCATAGCAACGCTTCAAGCGCTCGATATCCTTCTTCTGTGCAGGAATAAAGTTGCGCATATCGTTGTTGATGCTCGACGCTCCGATAGGCAGTGACGAGAAGTATCGCAACTTGTTGTCGCTCACGATTGCAATATCGGTAATATCGCTACCAATATCGACAATCGCTACACCCATCTCCATCTCGCTGCTATTGAGCAAGAGCTTCGGCATAATTGTAGAGTTAATTCTGATACCCTCCATTCTGATGCCCGCGGTATGCATAGCGAACTTCACGAGATCCACCTGCTGACGGCTTGCCATAGCGAAGAGGTAGCTGGCCGAGAGCTTGCGCGCAACTGCACCAAGAGGCGATTTCACCTCCTGCGTGTCATTGATACGATAGCGGATTGGAATACGCGATACGATAACATCTCCGTGGTCAGAGATAACCATATCGATACGCTTCTTCAGCTCGAGCAAATCGTGCTCTCCAACAAGACCTGTAGTGCTGGTGACATCGATATAATCCTCGTATATCACGCTGTAGACAGACTTGCCCGAGATGCCGACATAGGCCGAATTAATAATCAGTTTGAGCTCCTCCTCAAGCGCCTTCTTCGATCTGGCAATAGCCTTACCAACATGCTCGTGGAAGAGAATCTCTCCGCACTTTACGACGCCCTCGTCAAGACTCTGTACATCGACACCGATCACACTAATCTTGTCATCACTATTGATAAGACCCACGGCCATTGTCACATTCGATGAGCCTATATCTATTCCGACTATGTATTTCTTACTATTCATATCTACTTTGTGCATACCACTTGTTTATCGTATCTAATATCTATCGTTTTGTACTCATTCCAACCCACACGTGCAAGGCCCTCCTCATAGAACTTCTGCAACTTCTTGAGCTTCGCCTTGCCATCTTCGAGCGTACCGAACAGTATTGTAAAATCACCGCTACGCGGTATTAGGCGCAGGCTGATCTCGCCTAAAAGAGTCGTATCTGCCACGAATTGCACCACCTCGGCACTCCAGAAAGAGTCCTCGTCAACCTGCGACACAAAGTTAATGAGATTCGCAAAATCATCATAACTTTTTTGCAACTTTTTTTTGCGCAATTCTATAAGTTGCTGACGCTTTTCGAGTTTCTGTTTTCGGTAGGCAATGACCGGCAACTGCTCTTCGCATTCCTTGATATCGGCCTCCACGCCCCTCAACCTATACTCGTGCGACTCCCTGCTCTCGAAGAGTTTCTTCTTGCGCTCCTCCTTCAGCTTTCTGCGGCGTCCGAGGCACTTGCTACGCTCCTGATCCAACGAGAGAATCTGAGAGCGCACATCGGCAATCTTCTCGTCCTGCTTCTCGATGAGACCGTCGTAGTACTCCTCCACGCTACCCTCATACGAGGTTGGCATAAGAGGACGATACTTGCCCGTAACTATCGGGGTGTAGCACGCAGCACCCTGAGGCGAGCGGAAGCTCTGGCCGTCGGCCGTAATGTAGGAGTTGAAGCCACCGCACATCAATCGCATAACCGGAGTCTGCTGCTTCACGTTAATGTGCAGGTTACCCGCATAGGTAACATATACATCCGCCTTCTCCACGAAGCCATTCTCCTCAATCATCTGCGAGAGCTTGAGCGCGTCGACGCTCTCGATGAGCTTACCCTCGAGGCTCACTCCCGCCTTCTTAAGCTGAGCTGTGAAGTAGTCGGCCGATGCAAACTTACGCGTTGCCGAAGCGTTATCGAGCGAGACAACCACCTCTTTTACGGGTTGCGCCTCGCTGTGTTTATTGGCATAGAATGACGCAACGCCGATGTAGGCGATGATTGCTATCACCGCTATCGCCACACCTAAAAATTGCGAAATCTTACGCCACATAGTTTTACAAATTCAAAATTCAGAATGCAAAATTTCCATCCTTCTCCCCCCACCTTAAAATCGGAGGTGATTAGATTATTTTTGTGCGATCACCTCTGCTATTGAAGCACAACACATATCGATATTGCCCGCTCCGAACGACACCACTACATCGGTATCCATCTTGCCTATCTCGGCAGCAAGTTCCTCGCGCTCGACAATGCAACAAGGCTTTGTCACGAGGTTTGCGATAATCTCGGTAGTGATACCCTCGATTGGCAACTCGCGCGCCGGATAGATTGGCAACAATACCACATCATCTGCCTCATTCAACGCCTCGGCAAACTCCACGTAGAGGTCACGAGTGCGAGTGTAGAGGTGCGGCTGGAATATTGCAGTCACCTTACGCGAAGGGAACATCTGCTTCACCGAGGTGATTGTCGCAGCCAACTCACGCGGATGGTGAGCATAGTCGTCCATATAGACACCCTTCGGAGTATTCACATAGAACTCGAAGCGACGCTTCACGCCCGAGAACTCCTTCAACGCCTTACGCAATGCATCGTGATCCTTGATATCACGCTCAACTGACCACAATAACGAGACTGCCGCCACCGAGTTCTCGATATTCACCCAACCCGGGATGCCGAGAGTACAACCCTCGATAACACCTGTCGGAGTTACGATATCGTAGCGATAGTAGCCACCCTCGAGCAACTCAACATTCTTGGCGTAGAAGTCGCACTCCTCGTTGTAAGAGTAGCGATATACCTCTATCTTCTCGTTGGTGATAGCGACATCAACGCCCTTCTTAATGATGAGCACGCCACCCTCCTGAATCTGAGCGATGAATTGAGAGAACGCCTCCTTCACCTTCTCGTGAGTACCGTAGATATCGAGGTGGTCGGCATCTGCCGATGTCACAACTGCTGCATTTGGATAGAGTTGCAAGAACGAACGGTCGAACTCATCCGCCTCAACCACAAATCTATCTCCCGAGCCAAGCACAAGGTTTGAGCTGAAATTCTTAGAGATACCGCCCAAGAAAGCTGAGCCCTCACCCGATACTGCATAGTTCAACCACGCTGTCAGGGTCGAGGTCGAGGTCTTACCGTGGGTACCCGACACAGCCTGCACGTACTTGCCCTGCGAGAGGAGTCCCAACACCTGCGAACGCTTCTTAATCTCGAAGCCCTCAGCACGGAACATCGCCTGCTCGGTGTGGTCAGCCGGAATTGCCGGAGTGTAGATTACCACGGTGTGCTCCTTATCGAGGAACGCCTCAGGGATAAGCTTTACATCATCCTCGTAGTGCACCGCCGCACCCTCAGCCTCCAACTTGCGAGTGAGGTCGGTTGCTGTGCGGTCATAACCTGCCACCTGCCAACCCTCGTGCAAGAAGTAGCGTGCCAAGGCGCTCATGCCGATACCGCCAATACCGAGGAAATAGACTCTATCTTTCATAATCTTGAATCTTCGCTATTTAATCTGTTTCAAAATCTCATCTGTTACACGTGCCGCAGCATCAGGTGTCGCCAACTTCGCAATATTATCCGAGAGCTTGGCGAGCAATGCCTCATCTGCCACCATCTTCAAGACGGTCGAAATACCACAATCTGCCGCATCACAATCGCGCACCATCATAGCCGCATCCTTATCAACCAGGGCCATAGCATTCTTGGTCTGGTGATCCTCAGCCACATTTGGCGACGGCACGAAGAGTGTCGGCTTCTTTGCCAAGCACAACTCCGATACGGTACAAGCACCACTGCGCGAGATAACCACATCGGCAATCTCGTAGGCGTAGTCCATACGGTCGATAAATGGCACGAGCGTAACATTCTTAGTCGGATAGTTCTCGAAGAAGCTGCGCATCTCCTTCTCGTAGATGCGGCCGGTCTGCCAGATAACCTGCACAGGAGCCTCGCCATCGAGTGTCACAATCCACGACTTCATCATATTGTTCAAGGTGCGTGTTCCGAGCGAACCACCCACAATCAAGATGGTTGGCAAACCCTCCTTCATACCGTAGTGAGCAAATGCCGCCTCGCGGTCGATATCGCTCTTTCCGAAGGCGCTGCGCAACGGATTACCCGTATAGACAATCTTCGCCTTGTCGAAGAAGCGCTCCATACCCTCGTATGCCACACATACGCTCTTGGCACGACCACCCACAATCTTATTCACGAGACCCGCATACGAGTTCTGCTCCTGAATAACTGTCGGGATACGCATCATCTGCGCTGTGTAGACGATTGGCGCACTGGCATAGCCGCCGAAACCTGCAACAACATCCGGCTTAAACTCCTTGAGGATGCGACGAGCCTGATTCAAGCTGCGCAACAAGTAGTACGGCAAAGCGAAGTTCTTCCAAGTGAGACGACGCTGCAAGCCGACAATATTCAAACCCTTGATGTTGTATCCCAAGTTTGGAATCAACGTCATCTCCATCTTGCCCTCTGCTCCAACGAACAGAATCTCTACGTCGTCGCCAAGACGTCGCTTAAGCTCCTCTGCGACCGATACTGCAGGGTAGATGTGACCTCCGGTACCTCCTCCGGATAGAATTACTCTCTTCATTTTTTGGTAGTTTTTCGGATAACACTCCTAATAATCTACAAAAATATGGATTATTCTTCTTTTTTCAAAAGAAAAGCGCAGTGAAATTATAAATTTCACCACGCCAATCCAATATTTCGTTTTTTCGACTACTTCAATGCCTCATTGAGCAATGCTGCCAAGCGGAAGCCTGCACGAGTCATCATATCGTAATTAATATACTCCATCTCATTGATGTAACGAAGTGTAATCTCCGAATTAGGATACATAATCGACAACTGCTCTGCAGCTCTTGCGCCATTGTCTGCAGCCCAATCCGCAAGCGTACCCTTTGTGAACTCAGCGAACTTTTTGCCATGACACAACTCCATATCCTCAGCCATCAAGTCGGCGTGGAACACACCCTGGCGAGCACTCAAATTATACCACACTTTCGACCACTGGTAGCTCTTAAATTCTGTCGGTTTGTAGTCGCTTAATTGACGGCGGAATGTAAAGTCCGACTGAGAGTGTGCGATGCCCTCGATGCGGATATTCGAGAGGTTATGAATATCGCACATCAGATTTATCACATAGCGGAGTGCCACCTTCACCTCTGCGTTAGAGTGCGACTTGTGAGCACGCAACACATTTAATGACTTCTCAATAGTAGCTAATGCATCGTCACCCTCAATGCTCATCGGCTGGAAATTTCCATCGAGATGGAGGTAGTGAACCTCCTTTGTATAGAATACCTCCTTCTTGCGCTCAAGGGCATATATATAGCCACAATCGTCCTCGTATGCTGTACCCAAATGCTTGTCTACTACGCCCTTAGCCTCAGGAGTCAAGTGCTTCACAGCCAAAGCTACAACGCCCGCATTACAGTTCTTATGCCACGCACTTGCCACCGATACGGTCAAGGCAAATGCCACCAATAAAAATATCTTTTTCATACCACTTTACTCCTTAAAAATTGTATTCAACACATAAGCCAAGCGATAACCACCAATAAGTATAGCCTCATCTGCCAATTCGTGCACCTGAGCCTTCTGCTCCTTTGTCAACTTAGCCAAATCGGTACCCTCAGGAAGGATGGCATAGGCGCGATGAGCACGCTTAATTATACCCTTACCCCAGCTGTCGATACCCTTTTGGAGATCTTTCTGCTCGAGGCCTTTCTGCCACTTTTTCGCCTCGCTTGGCGATACATTATCAAGCTTCTCAACATACTTTTTCAAGGTCCAACCTTTGCGCCATGCACCTATTGAGCCATCCCAGAAAGAGTGGAAATTCGCAAACTTTCCGTTGCGCTTAAGATCATACTTCGAAGATGGTAAATAGATACTCTCCGGAAATCCGCAGTGCGAAGGACAATGCATATCGGCAACATAGTGAATCATATTTATAAGTCGCTGACGCACAACTGAATCGGGCAAATTCTTATAGTTACCGTTACCCAACTCGTTGAGTGCGCTGAGGAGGTGTCCCATAGCTCGACCCGGAGGGGTTGGTATGGCCGAGCCCATAGTCGAAGAGGAGAATGCCTCCCAACTAATCTTGCGACCATTTTCAGTTGTTTTCAAAGAGTGTCCGTTGTTAATCAACTCGAACTCCTTAACACCACGCCAACAATCCATCCACATAGCATAGTAAGGGAGAGTATGGTGGAGATAGTAACGGCACTTCTCCTTGGCTTCAGGTGTGAGATGTTGCTCAGCAATATATGCAGCAACATTGTGGCCTACAGTTCCCCAGGCCATTGCCTTGTTCACTCCGCACAACGCCATTACTGCCACCAGGAGTGTAAAGATAATCTTTTTCATATGCGTTTTACTTTAATACATCATTCAAAAGTACCGCCAAGCGATAGCCCGCACGAGCAACATTGCTCAAGTGGATATCCTCATAAATAAGGCGATGCTCGTTGTTCATTGTGCAACCAGGCTGCCACTTCTCGTAGAGAGGCTTAGCCATCTCGCCCATCTCGTGAGCCCAGGTGCGGAGGTCGCCCTGCTGCATCTTCTCGCGCTGCTTACCGAAACGGAGGTCAATATCGTAGGCGTAGTACTCCGAATCCCAGCCCTGATGCCAGAAGCAGAAGTTGTTTGTCCAGAAACGTGACCAAGTCAATGTACCACGCTTCTCGTGCTTCTTCGAACCCTCCTTACCAGCTGTCCAGGTAAACTCGAAATCCTGCTGAGAGTTCTCAACTCCCTCGATCGAGATACGAGCAATATTATGGAAATTAGGCACCAAATTCTGCAATGTCACCAATGCTCCATACTGCTCCAACTCGCTATGATTGGCACGGTTGCGAAGCACCTCCAATGCCTTCTCGATGCGTACAAGAATATCGGTCTCATCAGCCGCAACAGCCTGAAGCTCAGCATTGAGTGCCACCTTATCGTTCTTGATAGGAGTCCACTTGTACTCCACCTTCAACGATGCGATACGGTCGTACTCGGCAACAGCCTTCTCGGTCATATACTTACGAGCAATGAGGTGCGATGCTCCATTAACCACTTTTGTCCAAGCCTGAGCCGTGAAGATGCACGCAACTGAGGCTACAATCAAAAATAATCTCTTCATAACTTCTCCTCCCTGCTACTCTTTGAAAATATCGTTAATAATGTACGCCAAGCGGTATGCACCCTTGAGAATCATCTCGTCGGAGAGCTTGTGAAGCTGCGCCTCCTGCTCCTTCGACAACTTGGTAACCTCGATACCCTCAGGGGTAATCGGGAATACACGGAGTGCCTGTCTCAAGGCATCATTTGCCCACTTTATAGGGTCGCCCTTCTGATACTTCTTAGCCAACTTTGGCGAGATCACATCGACCTCCTTGCAGTAGCGCTGCATAGTCCAATTCTTGCGATTGTAGCCTGGCGAAGCATCCCAGAAGGTGTGCAAAGCAAACTTCTTACCCTTCTGAAGAACCGAGTACTTACGCTCGGTGTGAGTGCCCTTGCGGAAGAAGGTATGTACCGGACAGTGGTAGTCAGGTACCATATGAATCAGATAGATAAGATTCTGACGTACAAGCGAATCGGGGAGATTTTTATAATCCTTCATCTCCTTCCAAATGCGCTCGGTCTGGTACTCGGCGTACTTCTTCTTCTCGACGTCGAGCTTCCAGTTATCGTCAACGTAGATAACGTGCCAGCTGCTGGTCTCCTTGTAAGGGTCGATATAGCGCCACTGATCCATCCACGATGCGTAGAATACGAACGAGTGCTGAAGGTATTGCTCGCACTTCGCCTTAGCCTCAGGTGTGAGGTGCTGCTCTGCGATATAGGCTGCACACGAGTGACCGAAGCCATTCCACGCCTTAGCACTCTGACTGCCAATGAGCATAACGAGTGCTACTGCAACAAGTATAAACTTTTTCATTGTTTTCTCTCTTTTTACTATTTGATATTCTCGTTGAGGAGAGCCGCCAAGCGACACGCAGCCTTCGCCATCATATCGTATGCAACAGGCGAAATCCACTTATAGTCCATATATGGAACTACGCTCTTTGGCTTCAAGATTTCGTAGTAGTGTGCCGACAACTTGCCATTCTCGACAACCCACTCACGGAGCGTACCCTTCGAATACTCAGTGTGCTTGTCACCAAGGTAGATGAGCATATCCTCAGCCCAATATTTAGCTGTATAGTGTCTATATCCACCATCAAACACACCCCAAACCTTCGACCATTTAATAGGACCAGAGAGCTTATCCTTATTAGGACCATACTCACCAAGAGGGATTTGGAAGGTAAAGTTACTGTTAGAGTGAGGAATGCCATCAATACGAGCCTTCGAGAGGTTGTTCATATCGCACATCAAGTTAATAACGATACGCAACGCAGTGGTAACCTCCTTAGACGAGTGCGATTTATAGTTGCGGATAATCTCCAAAGCAGCCTCAGTAGCCTTGAGAGCGTCCTTGCCCTTGACATTCTTAGGCTGGCAGTTGCTATCGAGGTGAACAAGGTGAATCTCACCGGCGGCCTTACGCTCCTTCTTGCTCATCGCCTTAAACTGCTCCTTCTCAAGATCGTACAAATAGGCAACATCATCCGCGAAGCTCTTGCCTAAATACTTCTTTACCACCTTCTTAGCTGTAGGATTGAGGTATTCGTTTGCGACGATAACAACCGCCTCGTCGCATTGTCTCGACCACGCATTTGCAACCGATGCGGTCAAAACAAATGCCAACAAAATAGATATCTTTTTCATAATCAGCCTCTTATTTCGAAACAGGAATATTTCCATCCGAGAAGATGGTGTTCAACACATAGGCCAAACGATAGGCAGCCATCATTGCCATCTCATCCGACAATTTGTGGATCTCTTTCTTCTGTGCCTTGGTCAAAGTTGTGGTTTCGGTACCCTCAGGCAACAACTCACGCGCAAGACGTCCTGCTCGTACCATATCGTAGCCCCAATCCTTAATGCATCCGCTCTGCCAAGCCTTAATCTGCTTGCGAGATACCTTATCTATATTCTTGCCATAATCCTCGATTGTCCAACTCTGACGATCGAGTCTTGGCGAGCCATCCCAAAAACCGTGATAAGTGGCCTCCTTACCATTTGTAAGAACTCTATTATAGTTATACTGTGGGAACTCCTTCTTCGGAAAACCGATGTGCGAAGGGCAGTGCATATCCGGAAGGTAGTGCACCATATTGATAAGGCGCTGACGCACAACAGAATCTGGCAAGTTCTTATATTTACCATCACCCAACTCGGCGAGAGTATTAATGAGATATCCCATAACTCGACCATCCGGTTTTCCGATCTTAAAATCTACATTATTACCATCCTTAGTCGCACGATTAGAGTGGTATCTATTCACCGGCTTAAAGTGCTCCGAACCTCGCCAATAATCCATCCACGATGCGTAGTATGGAAGTGTGTGCTTAAGGTAATAACGGCACTTCTCCTTCGCCTCGGGTGTAAGGTGCTTCTCAGCCACATAGACAATACCTCCGTGACCAAACCAACCCCACGCCTTAGCACTCTGACTGCCAAAGAGCATAGCGAGCGCCAAAAGGGATACAAAAATTCTACTCTTCATATATGGTTAAAAGTAGTTAATAGTTGAATTTACGAATTACTACTTGATGGTGCTGTTCAAGATTGCAGCGAGGCGGAAGCTTGCACGTGCCATCATCTCGTAGTTGACATCCTCCAAGCTGTTGTACTCGAACGGAGGCACAACGTAGTCAGGGTGGAAACGCTCGAGGTACATAGCAGCTACAGCGCCATTCTCGCTCACCCACTCACGGAGTGTTCCTGCCGAGTACTCCTCCTTCATCTTGCCCTTGCAGATATTCATCTCGTATGCCCAGAACTCACCCGAGAAGCCGGTATAACGGCTGCTGAAGTGCCCCCACATTCTATTCCAGCTGGTTGTAGTTATCTCATCCTTAGTCTTGCCATAGTCCTGTGGCTGACGCTTGAACTTGTAGGCCTTCAACGAATAAGGAATCGAAGCGATACGATAGTTCGAGAGGTGATGGATGTCGCTCATCAAGTTGATTACCGTACGCAAAGCCTTTGTCATCTCCTCGTCCGAGGTATTCTCGTAGTTGCCTACTACAGCCAAAGCGGCCTCCAATGCCACCAATGCATCGTCGCCCTCAACCTTCATAGGCTGCATATTCTCGTCGAGATGAACATAGTGAATCTCCTTTGTATGCGAAGCCTTCTTCTTTGTCTCGAGATTATGAAGATAGAGCACATCGTCCGAATACTTCGAGCCGAGGTATCTATCTACCACCAACTTAGTCTTTGGTGCAAAGTGCTTAGAGGCCATAATAACAATACCCTCCTCGCAGTTGCTACGCCACGCACTTGCAACCGATACGGTCATTACAAATGCCAATAATAAGAATATCTTTTTCATAGTTTAGTATCTGTTTGAGTTGACTATTTTGCAAAAATTGTATTCAACACGTGAGCCAAACGATAGGCAGCCTTCATTGCCATCTCGTCAGAGAGCTCGAGCACCGCCTGCTGCTGCTCCTTCGACATCTTAGCCACGTCGGTGCCCTCAGGAGTAATCTTGTAGCAACGGTGTGCCTGCTTGATGATATCGCGAGCCCAATCGTCGAGCGAGCCCTTCACCCACTTCTTAGCCTGCTTAGGTGTCACCTTGTCAACCTCGGCAGCATACTTCTCGAAGGTCCAACCCTTGCGATTAAAGCCAGGTGAGCCATCCCAGAATGTGTGGTACTTGAGCTCCTTGCCATTTCTACGAAGAGTGTAGCGATAGTGAGGATAGACATCCTTAGGGAAGCCTACATGCACCGGGCAGTGGAGATCCGGCAAGTAGTGCACCATATTGATAAGTCGCTGACGCACAACCGAATCAGGAAGATTCTTGTAACGACCATTGCCAAGCTCCTCCAAAGCCTTCTCGAGGTGACCCATAGCACGACCTGCAGGTTTGCCGCCCCAATCGAGTGTGCGACCATCGTCGTTAGCCTTGATAGAGTGAGGATTGTTCACCTTTCTATAGACGGCTACACCACGCCAATAATCCATCCACGACGCATAGTAAGGGAGCGTGTGCTGGAGATAGTAATAACATTTTTCCTTAGCCTCAGGTGTCAAATGCTGCTCAGCAACATAGGCGATTGAGCGGTGACCGAAGCCACCCCAAGCGCTTGCACGACCTACCGAAAGGAGTGCCATAAGCGCAACTGCAGCGAATAAAAGTCTCTGTTTCATAATTATATTAGTTTAAGTATTGATTCAACAATGCGCCAAGTCGATAGGCCGCCTTCGCCACACAGCTCATATGCAACGGCTCGTGAGCCTGAACTGTAGCGTGAAGGAAGTTATTATCGTTCTTCTGCAAAAAGTCGTAGACCGAAGAGGTGTAGCTACCTATGTCGTGCGCCCAATCGCGCAACGAGCCCTTTGTAAACTCCGCCTTCTTATCGCCAAACATCAACTCGATATCACAAGCATACATCTCAGGCGAGTATCCGCTATGGAAGCCTGTGTAGGTATTTGTCCAGAACGAACGCCACGATATCGGCACAATAATTGCCTTGCGACCATTCGCTGTACCTCTCGATGTATTCACCTGAAAATCGTTGGCCGAGATAGGATAGCTCTCGAGTGTTACATTGGCGATATTGTGCATATCAATCACGAGATTCATCACCGTTCTAATAGCAAATGCCACCTCCTCTGTGCTGTGATTCTTGCGACTTTTAATAACCTCCAAAGCCTTCTCAATCTGCACTATAGCATCGTTCTCATCCTGTGCTGCAGGGAGAAGATTTGCATCGAGGTGAAGTCTGTGCCAACCCTCTGTTTCGAGGTGACGACCATTCTTGCGATGCCAAGCGAGGTGACCTGCCGCCTTGGTTGGATCCTGACCGATATAGTTTAACAGCGTGCGCTGCACTGTTGGGTTGAGGTTTTGGTAGGCAGCCAACAAGACAGCTTTATCCAACTGTGACTTCCAAGCGCTTGCCGAAAGTGTTCCGACAAGAATTGCCACACATAACAAAAGTATCTTTTTCATAGCCTTTTACTCCTTAAAAATTTCATTCAACACTCCTGCCAAGCGATAGGCAGCACGCTGAGCCTGACGATCTACAACCCAGTGAATCGCCTCACGCTCCTCCTTCGACAACTCCGAGACATCGGTACCCGCAGGTGTCAGTTTGAAACACTTACGGGACACATCTGCAGTCTCCTGTGTCCAGGTATAACCGTCGCCCTTCTGTACCTTCTTAATTGCCGACTTCGACAACTTCTCCATCTGCTCGAAGTAGCCATCTGCGGTCAAGCCCTTGCGCCAATAGGCGATTGAGCCATCCCAGAATTTGTGATATCCGAGCTTCTCGCCTCTCTTCTTCAAGCTGTAGAAGAACTCGGGATGATCCTTCTTGCTCCAACGCACATGCACAGGGCAGTGGTGGTCGCCAATCATATGGATAAGGTACTGCAAGTTGATTTTTACCAATGAATCGGGCATTGTCTTGTAGCCACCATTCATCATCTCCTTGCGGATGCGCTCGATGTGGTAAGCACCGGTCGTAGGCAGCCCTTTGACAACTTTGTAGTTGGCATCGATATTTGTGCTGTGCCACATATCGCACTCGGTATAGCCCTCAATCGAGCGATACTGATCCATCCACGACGCCTGGAAAGCGAGCGTCGAACGCAGGTAGTGATGACACTTCTGCTTCGCCTCGGGGGTAAGGAACTGCTCGGCTGCATACGCAATCACGGTGTGTCCGTAACCGCCCCACGCCATTGCCCTCTCGGTAGCGAACAATGCCACCACCGCAAGAACGAGTTTAAAAATTCTACTCTTCATAATTTTATTGTTGGTTAATTGTGTTATCCTACTTGAGAGCCTCGTTCATCAATGCCGCAATACGGTATGCTGCACGAGCTACACCTGCGTAGAAGCGCTCCTCCTCTTCGGCGTGAGCCTGACGCGAGAGCGAGCACGATGGTCCTGCCCACTCATAGAGCGGCTTTACCAACTTGCCCATATCGACTGCCCAATCACGGATTGTGCCCGCCATATACTGCTCCTTGTAGCGACCGTGACACACCTTCAAGTCACGCACGTGCATCTCTGCCGACCACGACGAGTGGAATACCGAGAAACCATACGACCAGAAGTGTCTCCACTTGCGAGGGCGGAACTTCTCCTTCGCACCATAGCCACCCATCGACTGCTGGAACTCGAAGTCCTCCTTCGAATATGGACACTCCTCGAGGTAGATATTACCGATATTATGCATCTCGATGGTCAACTCCACAATCTTGCGGATGGCAAGGGTCACCTCAGCCTCGCTGTGCGAAGCGCGATTCTTCACCACCTCAACAGCGCTCTCGAGCTGTGCGATGGCATTCTTATCGTCCACCACCACAGGTTTCATATCCAAATCGAGCGACACGGTACGCCAATCTGCTGACTCGAGCAGTTCACCCTTCTTGCGAGCCTGCTCAAAAGTCTGTATCTGCTGACGGAAAGGCTCGCCCAAGTGCTTCTTAGCAAGTGACTGCGCCTCAGGAGTCATATTCTCATACGCCAAGAGCAATGCAGCCTGGTCGTAGACATAGTTCCACGCTTGTGCCGTATAAACGCCCATTGCAAGGGCGAGTGTAATAAATAGCTTCTTCATACTCTACCCTCCTTACTTCTTGAAAATCTGGTTCATAACATAAGCCAAGCGATATCCGGCATTGAGAATCTCCACGTCACAAATGCGGCGCATCTCGAGGCGCTCCTCCTTCGTATACTTCTGCACGTTCGAGCCCTTAGGTGTAAGCTCAAAGGTGCGCTCAGCGTGAGGAAGGCTCTTCACAGCCCACTTGTAAGGTGTGCCCTTACAAATCTTCTTCACCTCCTTCTCCGAGAGGGTTGCCATCTTGTTGGCATAGTAGGTCACAGTCCACTTCTTGCGACCGTAGAGGATGGCGTCGTTATCCCAGAACTTGTGGAAGCCGACCTTCTCACCCTTGTTATTAGTGAGGTTGTAGCGATAGTGCGGATGCGACTCCTTAGGCCAAACATTGTGGCAAGGGCAGTGCATATCTGCTACGAGGTGAATCAAATAGAGCAGATTCAACTTCACCTCCGCATCGGTCATATTCTTATAATTCTTCATCGCATTCCAGATGCGGGTGGTCTGATATGCAGCGCAGAGCTCGTTGCTCATATCGACTGCACCACTCTTATCCATCCAGTTGCTATGCCACTTGCCCGATGGGCGGTAAGGGTCGGTATAGCGGAACTGATCCATCCAAATTGCGTAAAATGGCAACGAGTGATTCAGGTAGTGGTGAATCTGCTCACGCGCCTCAGGCGTGAGGTTACGCTCGGCAATCTCGGTTATGGCAGAGTGAGCGAATCCACCCCACGCCATCACCTTATTGACCGACAGCAACGCTACAGCCGCCAATAAAATAAGAAGTCTCTTATTCATAGTAGAGTTATTGGTTTTTCTATTTGAGTACATCGTTAAGGAGCACAGCCAAGCGAAATCCTGCCTTAGCCATAAGGCGGTCGTTCACCTTCTCCATCTCCAAAATATCGAGTTTATCGACAATCATATTAGGCCTAGCCTTATCAAGCTGCTTTGCCATCTCGGCACCTGTATCGGCTGCCCAATCACGAATCGAGCCAGCCGAGAAGGCCTCCTTATCGGCACCGTGAGCAATAGTCAACTCCTCGGCATACATATCTGCCGTATAGCCGTAGTGACGAATCAAAATACCACGATTCCACAAGGTCTGCCACTTATAGTTGCGCATCTTATTGTTCTTCTCGTCTGCAGCTGCACCGGGCGAGAGCTTAATTATAAACCCCTCGGTCAATGCATTGCCCTCGATGCGAACATTTCCAAAAGTGTGGAGAAGAATCATATTGTAGGTGATTGTACGCATCGCCTCAATCTGCTCCTGCTCGCTATGGTTTGCGCGGTTGCGCAACACCTCGGCAGCCCTCTCCATCTGCACCACAACATCGCCCTCATAGGTTGTCGTAGAGCGCAAATCGGCATCGAGCGAAACCTTATTCCAGCGAGGGTCGGTCGGCTTCACCTCAGCTGAGGAGCTCTTCTCTACCGGATATTTCTTGCCCAAACGCCATATGCGGGCATTCTCCTTCTGCACCTCAGGCGTCATATATTGCTTGGCAAAAAGGCGGGTAGCCTGATTACCAATGCCACTCCACGCCTGTGCCGAAGATGCCACAGCAATAAATGTCAAAACTATTATTAACCTCTTCATACTGCTCGCCTCCTAATACTTGAATATGTCGTTAATAATATGCGCCAGGCGATATCCTCCGCGCTGAATCTGCAAATCGACAATCTGGGTCATTCGCTCGATATTCTCCTGCGGCATCTCGCTCACCTCGGCGTGAGGGATGAGCAAGGTATAAGGCTCGCGCATATCCTTTCCATTCTGCTTTGCCCACTGCTCGGGAGTACCCTTACAAATCTTGGCAATCTGCTTCGGTGTGAGCACGTCAAGGTTTTTCTGGTAGTCGCGGCAAGTCCAACCCTTGTGGAAGTAGGTCGATGCCGAGCTATCCCAGAACTTGTGCCAATAGACCTTCTTGCCCTTGTGGAGAACCGAGAATCGCTTCACCCTAGGATCAGAGTCATACATATTGTGCGACGGGCAGTGCATATCGCCCACCATATGAGCCAAGAGCTTGAGATTCACGATGATAGTTGAATCATCAAGATTCTTGTAACCGCCATTTTTCATCTCATTCCAGATGCGCGAGATGTGGGTAATGGCATTTCTACCCTCGCGGTACTCGAAGCGGTTCTTCGCATCGAAACGTACCGAGTGCCAGAAGCGAGTCTCGGCATACTGCGGTATCCAAGCAACCTCATCCTGCCAGCTTGCATAGTAAGCCAGGGTGTGGTGGAGGTAGTGGTCACGCTTAGCCTTAGCCTCAGGCGTAAGATGCTGATCGGCGATATGACCGATAGCATTATGGGTAAGTCCGCTCCACGCCATCGCCTCCGATGTTACGAAGGCGAGGCAGAGAGCGACAATTATAAATCGTAATTTCATATACTATTTTGCGAGTTCGTTAAATAACTTGCTCAAACGATAGCCCGCACGGGCAATCATCTCGTAGTTGAGGTACTCCAACTCATTGCGCTCGCGACGAGTCATCTCGTACTCAGGCTGGATGCGGCCATAGAGTTTCACAGCCTCTGCAGCAACCTGAGCCACCCACTCGTTGAGTGAGCCCTCCGAGAAAGCCTCGCGATGCTTGCCGTGACACAACTCCAAATCCTCAGCCCAGAAGTTACCCGAGAAGCCCGGGTGCCAACCGCCATAAGAGTTCCAGAAGCGTGTCCACCAAACCTTGTTGGCAACCTTACGCTTACCTACATCTCCACCATAGCACTGGAAGGTGAACTCCTGCTGCGAGTGAGGGATACCCTCGATGCGAACATACGAGAAGTTGTGGATGTCGCACATAAGGTTGATGATGGTACGCATAGCCACGGTCACCTCCTGATCCGAGTGTGAGGCGCGTGCACGAACTACTGCCATTGCATTCTCGAGAGCAACCAAAGCATCGTCGCCCTCAACCTTCATAGGCTGCAACTCGCTATTGAGGTGAAGGTAGTGAATCTCCTTTGTATGGGTTGCCTTCTTTTTCTTCTCCAAGTTGGTAAGATACTGAACATCATCCTGATAAGTTGTGCCGAGATACTTCTCGACCATAGCTTTAGCCTCGGGCGAGAGGTGCGAAGCAGCCAATACCACAACACCCTCATCCTGGGTGAGACTCCAAGCATTTGCACCAAAAGCTACAAGTGCAAAGGCTACAAACATAAATATCTTTTTCATAGCTCTATATTACGAAGCGTTGTTATTCTATTTGAAAATCTCGTTGAGAACGTAAGCCAAACGATAAGAGGCCTTGATGACCATCTCGTCGGTCAGCATCAACACCTGCGCCTTCTCATCGGCGGTCAACTTAGCGACATCCTTGTTGGCAGGTGTGATTACATAGGCACGGTGAGCCTGCTTGATGATGTCACGACCCCAGTACTCCAAGTCGCCCTTCTTGATGATCTTCTTCACCTGCTTAGGTGTCACCTTGTCGACAATCGAGGCGTACTTCTCGAAGGTCCAACCCTTGCGCTGGAAGCCTGGCGAGCCATCCCAGAAGCCGTGCATCTTATATGACTTACCATTGCGACGCAACGAGTAGCGATACTCGGGATAGTCGCTCTTCGAGAAACCAACGTGTACAGGGCAGTGCATATCAGGCAATGCGTGCACCAAGATCAAGATATTGTGACGAACGAGCGAGTCAGGCAACTGCTTGTACTTGCCATTGCCCATAGTCTCGAGAATCATCTTCACCTGGCCCATCGACTTACCATTGCCCTTCGACCAGTCTACTCTACCGTCGGCTGTAGCCGAGAAGCCGTGCCAGCTATTGGTTGGGTGGAATGGTGGCACTGCACGCCAGTGATCCATCCACGATGCGTAGAATGGAAGCGTGTGGTTGAGGTAACGACGCACCTCCGACTTTGCCTGCGGGGTGAGGTGCTGCTCGGCGATATAAGCAATCGAGCCGTGACCAAAGCCCGCCCATGCCTTTGCGCTCTGCACTCCGAGGAGAGCTACAAAAGCTATTACGAGGATTGAAATTTTACTCTTCATAGTTAGGTCTAAATTTGTGTATATCTACTATTTGAAAATATCGTTCAAGAGGGCAGCCAATCGATAGCCTGCCTTAGCCATACACTTGTTATGGATATCCTCCATACGCTCCTTCTCCTCAGCCGAGATGACCGCATTTGGCGAGAATACGCCCAACGCAAAGATTACGTCCTGGCCTACATTCTCAACCCAGAAACGAGGTGTACCTGTCTCATACTCAGCCTTCTTTGCACCGAGGAATATCTCTACATCGGCAGCATAGTACTCAGGCGAGAGGATGATATTGCGCTCCGAGAAGCCCCTCTGCCACATTGCTGACCACGAGGTCTCCCACTCCTTGTAGCCCTTACCTGTCAAGGTGTTGTGCAACTTGAACTTAAAACCCTTGCTTACGGCTACGCCATCAATCTCGATGTGCCAGATGCAGTGCAAATCGCCAACGAGGTGAACCACCGTACGCAAAGCATCCTTCACTACTGCCGCATCCTCGTTTGCACGATTGCGGAGCACTGCGATAGCCTTCTCGAGCTGCACGGTGCCATCATTCTCGGCTGTAGTGGTCGACTTGCCTCGTCTATCGAGGGTAAATGTATGCCAATCCTTGGTGTGAGCCATATCGGCTTTGTCGCGAAGGGTGTTGAGCCATACGCACTCCTTGACGATATCGCTACCGAGGATGGCATTAACCTCTGCCTTGGTCTTCTCGTTGAGATGCTTATCTGCGAGCGCAGCGATGGTCTGGTGTCCGAATGTAGTGAATGCCATCGCCTGGGTAGCAAACGCTACCATACATATATATAGTAATGTAATCTTTCTCATAGTGCCTTACTCATTGAAAATTGTATTCAACACTGCTGCCAAGCGATAGCCACCCTTAGCCAACGCCATAAAGGTGTGCTCCTCGATAGCCTTGCGCTGCTCCTCACTAATCTCGGTGAACTCGTCGCCACTCTCCCAGAGAGTGTAGCTCGCCTCCATAGTGCAGGCATTCTCGATACCCCACTTTGTAGCGGTACCCTTCTGAATCTTCTTAATCTTCTTTGGCGAGTAGGTATCTACAGCCTCAGCATAGCGCTGTACGGTCCACTTCGGGTGAAGGAGGTATGGCGAAGCATCCCAGAACTTGTGCATAGCATACTTTGCGCCTTTGACCATAATCGGGCCGACACGCTTACCCAACGACTTTGGATAGCCGGTGTGGCTTGGGCAGTGCATATCTGGCACCATATGAACGAGCACCTTCAAGTTTACCATCACAATCGAGTCCGACAACTGCTTGTACTTGCCTCCGCCCATCTCCTTCAAGATGCGCTCTGTTTGATACGCTGCATCACGAGTCGGATAGCCCGGCTTACCAACCGGTACAAAGTTCTCATCTACGGTACAAGTGTGCCAGTAGTGAATCTCACGGAATGGTGGGATATTGCGCCAGTAGTCCATCCACGATGCGAAGTAAGGCAACGAGTGCTTCAAGTAGTACTCGCACTTAGCCTTTGCCTCAGGGGTGAGGTGCTGCTCAGCGATATACGCCGAGATGCGGTGACCCTGACCGCCCCACGCCATTGCACTCTGCACGCCCATTGTGGCAACGAGTGCAAGGATTAAAATTGAAATCTTACGTTTCATTTTAGTTTCGTTAGTTCACTATTTGAAAATATCGTTCAAGAGCGCAGCCAAGCGGTATGCAGCCTTAGCCATACACTTCGTATGGAGGAACTCATAGGTCTGGATGGTCTGAGTAGGAACAATCTCCTCGACTTTGTAAACCTCGAGTGTGCGGAGTACATCCTCACCCATATTCTCAACCCAGAAGCGTGGTGTACCCTTCTCGTAAGCATCCTTCTTATCGCGAGCATAGATGTCGATATCGTCGCCATAGTACTTTGGTGAGAAGATGGAGTAGCGGCCGAGGTAGCCCTTCTCCCAATGGCTGTACCACTGCGAGTTCCAATCTCTACGTTCCTTGCCCTCCTTCTCATTCCAGTGGTAGAAACGGAAGCCCTTAGTCTCCTCGACATCGTCAATACGGATGTGCGAGAGGCAGTGCATATCACCCACGAGGTGGATAACTGTCTTCAACGAAGCCTGTACAAGCGAATCGGTCTCGTTTGCGCGATTACGAAGTACTGCTACCGCCTTCTCGAGCTGCACGATACCGTCATTCTCCTTTGTTGTGGTGCACTTACCCTGGTTATCAAGAGTAAAGAAGTGCCAATCCTTCGAGTACTCCATACCGCCGTCCTTCTTGCGGAGGGTATTGAGCCACATACACGACTTAATCATATCGGTGCCAAGGATAGCCTTAACCTCGCCCCTTGCCTTCTCGGTCATATGCTTATTTGCCAACTCGGCAATAGTCTCGTGACCAAATGCAACAAATGCCATTGCCTCATTAGTCATAAAGAGGAAGGCCAACATCACGAATATAATCTTCTTCATAATATCTTCTTTTTACTATTTGCTGAAAATCTTGTTGAGCAAGCCCGCCAAGCGGTATCCTCCATAGGCCAACTGCTCGTGCATTGTGTCATTAATCTGCTTGCGCTGCTCCTTGCTAATCTTGGTAAGCTCGGCCTTCTTCTCCCAGTAGGTGTAGGTAGCCTTCATCTTCTTGGCATTCTCGAGGCCCCACTTTGTAGCATTACCCTTCTGAATCTTCTTAATCTCCTTAGCAGAGTAGGTGTCGCACGCCTTGAGGTAGTTATCCAAGCGCCACTTAGGGTGCATCAACTCAGGTGCTGCATCCCAGAACTTGTGACGGTCGTACTTCTTACCCTTCACATACATCGAAGTGCCCTTCAAACCGAGCTCCTTCGGATAACCCACGTGACAAGGGCAGTGCATATCGCCCACCATATGGATGAGGAGCTTGAGGTTTACGATAACCATTGAATCCGAGAGGTTGTGGTAGTTGCCATTTGCCAACTCCTTGTACACACGCTCAATCTGAGTCACAGCATCACGAGTGATATCGCCACCCTTACCCACAGTGCGGAGGTTGGTGCCGACAATGTTCATATGCCAGTGAGTAATCTCCTTGAACGGAGCGCTGTTGCGCCAGTAGTCCTGCCACGATGAGTAGTGAGGCAACGAGTGCTTCAAATAGTGCTCACACTTAGACTTCGCCTCAGGTGTGAGGTGCTTCTCTGCAATGTAGGCTGTTACGTGGTGTCCCCATGTACCCCAAGCCTTTGCACTCTGCACGCTCAACGATGCTACGAGGGCGAGCAGAATAATCGAAAGTTTGTTCTTCATAGTTTTTTTAATTTTATCGTTTGTTGTTTTTATGTTTTATTTTGCGTCAAAAATTCCATTGAGAATGTAGGCAAGACGATACGCAGCCTTCATTGCCATTTCGTCACCAAGGCTCAACGCCTCGGCACGCTCCTCTATCGTCATCTTAGCGACATCCTTATCGGCCGGCGTAATCTTATAGGCACGATGGGTCTGCTTCAAGATGTCCTTGCCCCATACATCGTAGCTACCCTTCAAGATTCGCTTTACCTGCTTCGGAGTCAAGACATCGACCTCCTTGGCATATCGTTCGTATGTCCAATTCTTACGAGTAAAATCGGGCACAGCATCCCAAAACGAGTGCATCGAGTACTTCTTGCCACCCCTCTTCAGGCTGTAACGATAGTGCGGATAGGTCGTCTTCGGGAACTGCACGTGTACCGGACAGTGCATATCTGCTACGCTGTGTATCAGATAGATAACATTCTGTCGCACCAACGAGTCGGGCATATTGCGATAATCCTTCATCTCCTCAACAATACGCTTGACCTGAATCATCGCCTGGCCATTTGCACGCTCACCCGAGATATCCCAACGCAACTTACCCTGCTCGTCCGATTTGATTCCGTGCCACATATTGGTGTGAGCATATGGCTCCACCGCACGCCAGTGATCCATCCACGAAGCGTAGAATGGAAGCGTATGCTTGAGGTAGCGACGCACCTCCGACTTAGCCTCGGGGGTGAGGTGCTGCTCGGCAACGTATGCAATAGCACCGTGGCCGAAAGCTGCCCACGCCATCGCTCTCTGCACACTCAACGTGGCTGCAACGACCAACAGAATGGCTACGACTCTCTGTCTCATGACTCTCACTACTTGATCACGCCATTCAACAATGCTGCGAGGCGGCAGCTCGCCTTAACCATCTGGTCGTTGTTCACATCGAACAACGAGAGACGCTCCACGTGACCTACGACTGCATCAGGCTTGAAGGTTGCGAGGTACGACTTTGCCATCACGGCAGTCTCCTTTGCCCAATCCTTCAACTCGCCCTTGCTGTACTCTGCGAAGCGATCGCCCAAGTAGACTCTGAGGTCATATGCGCGATACTGAGCCGAGAAACCACGAGGATAGGTATTATAGTTGTGCCAAGTCCTCGACCAGTAGACAGTATTAAACTTCTTACGACCCTTGCCCATCTCCGATGCAGGGAACTGATATGTAAAGTCAGCCATCGAGTGCGCAATCTTGTCGATACGAACATTCGATACGTGGTGGATATCGCACATCAAGTTGATGATGGTGCGCAAAGCCACGGTAACCTCCTCCTTAGAGTGCGACTTGTGCTTAGCCACAACATCCAACGACTTTACAATCGCTGCATAGGCATCATCGCCCTTCACCTTCTTCGGCTTGAGCTTCTTATCGAAGTGCAAGAAGTGAATCTCCGCGGTATGCTCAGCCTTCTTCGCCTTCTCGAGGGCGTAGAGGTATTGCACATCGTCGCCATACTCCGTTCCGAGGTACTCATCGAGGAGTGCCTTTGCCTCAGGGGTAAGGTTCTCGCTCGCCAAAATAACAACTGCCTCATCGCAATGTTTAACCCAAGCATTTGCGACAGATACGCTCAATACGAGCATCAAGAAAATAGCTATCTTTCTCATAATCGATTACTTCTTATAGACCGGAATATTCTTATCTGCAAAAATTGTATTCAAGATGTAGGCAAGGCGGTAGCCCGCAACAACAACAGCCTCGTCAGCCAAAGCTGCTGCTGCATTCTCCTGCTCAGGAGTCAGATACGCCACATCCAAACCCGGAGGGGTGATGCTGCGTGCACGGTGACCATACTGCACAAACTCATAAGTCCAATCCTCAATCGAACCCGACTGAATCTTTGCCACCTGCTCAGGGGTCAAGGTGTCAATCTCGGCTGCGATGCGCTCGTATGTCCAATTTGCACGCTTCTTCAAGCCCAATGCTGTATCCCAGAAGGTGTGATAACTGAACTTCTTGCCATTACGGAGAAGCTGATATCTATACTGCGGATAGGCCTCCTTCGAGAAGTTTGTGTGCGATGGGCAGTGCATATCACCCACATAGTGAGCCATATTTACGAGGCGCTGACGTACAACCGAGTCAGGCAAATTCTTGTACTTGCCATCACCCAGCTCCTCGAGAGCATTTACGAGGTGACCAACTACACGACCTGCCGGTGTTCCGCTCTTCATATCGTAGTGGATACCGTCATCCATACCATAGCCCGAGTGAGCATTGTTAACATCCTTGTACTTCTCTACGCCACGCCACTGATCCATCCACGATGCGTAGAACGAGAGAGAGTGACGGAGATAGTAGTGACACTTCGCCTTAGCCTCAGGTGTGAGATGCTGCTCAGCGATGTAAGCAACTGTTCCGTGGGCAAAGTTTTGCCACGCCTGAGCGTATTGTACGCCCAAAAAGGCTACAAACGCAACAACCAAGATTGAAATCTTCCTCATATTAGTTTAGTCCATTTGTTAGTTAAAAAATCTTATTCAACACGAGAGCCAAGCGGAATGCGGCATCGAACATCGCAGCGTCATTCACAGGCTCCTGCTTGGTGATCTCCAACATATTCACCACAGCATCCGGATAGAATGTCTTGAGCGACTCCAACACGCGTGCGCCTGTCTGCTCAGCCCACTCACGCGGAGCTACTGCGGCCTTCTTATAGTTCTTGGCCATACCCTTAGTAGCAATCTGCCAATCGTAAACGTACATCTCAGCCGAGAATGCGCCGTGATCCTTGTGGTACTGCGAGTGCCACATCGCCTGCCACTTACGCTCCTGCACCTTGAACCAGCGAGAGTTCTTCGGACGGCCATTATCACGACCAAAGGCGAAGTCAGCCTCGAGCTTACCATCGATAAGGATATTCGATGGGCAGTGGATGTCGACGGTCATCTCGATAACGGTCTGCAACGCCTCCTTGCGAGCCTCGGTGGTTGCATACTTATCACCCAGTGTAGCGATAGCCTTCTCGAGCATCACCACAGCATCCTTCTCATCGGTGGTCACCGACTTACCCTCGCTATTGAGGCGGGTGGTTGTCTTGCCATCATTCTCGAACTTATAGCTTGCGAGTGGCGCACCGAGGAGCTCAGTTGCTCCCTTAGCTGCACCCTTTGAGAGGTTCTGCTCGGCAAACATCACAATCGCCTTACTCACCTCGGCATTCCAAGCCATAGCATTGATGGCTACAGCCGAGAAAATCATCATAAGTGTAAATTTCAAAGTCTTCATATCGGTTTGTTGTTTCTTCCTATTTAAAAATTTCGTTCATAATGTGAGCCAGGCGATAGCCCGCCTTGACGAGCATCTCGTCGGTAATCTCCTTCATACGGAGTTTATTCTGCTCGGGGAGGTCGTGATAATCCTTCGACGGATCGAGCAAAACGTAACACTCGCGGAAAGTCTCGGCATTCTCCCAAATCCAACCCTCGGGTGTCACCTCGCACAATGCCTTCACCTCCTTCTTGGTGAGGCGGCAATATTTGTGGCAGAACTCATCCGATGTCATTCTGCTGTGGAAGCGGTTGAATGCGCCATCGATGTAGGTATGGAAGTCGCTCTTCTTGCCCTTAATCTTCATATTGAACTGCTTCTGTCCATCGAAGAGAGTGTGACAAGGGCAGTGCATATCGCCCACGATGTGGATGATACACTTTAGGTTCACCACCACTGCCGAGTCGCTCATATTCTTATAATCCTTCAACTGCTCGACCAACTGATTCAAGCGGGTGATACCCTGCTCCTCGACGGTGAGCGGAGCAAAGCCCTCCGAGGTTGCACCTGCCATATGGCCCGATACAATCTTACCCTCCTTGATACCTACTGCGTGCCAACGCGAGGTGTGGCGATACTCCAACGAGTAGCGCCATCTATCGAGCCACGATGCATAGTATGCCAACGAGTGTCCGAGGTACTTGCCGCACATCTTGCGTGCCTTAGGGGTGAGATTTTGGTCTGCAATATAACCAACCGTACTGTGACCCGAGCTATTCCACGCCGACACCTTCGCTACCGAGAGCAGTGCCACCACAGCCACAACAAATATTTTTACAAGCTGTCTCATTGCTCTACTTGAAGATTTGGTTAATTACGTGAGCCAAGCGATAACCCGCATCGCGCTGGAGCTGATCGGTAATCTCCTTCATACGATACTTGTTCTGCTCAGGGATATCCTTATAGTCGATAGTTGGCGAGAGGAGTTTGTAAGTTTCGCGGAGCATCGACTCATTGCCATAGATCCACGACTCCATATTACCCTCACATAACGCCTTAATCTCCGCCTTGGTCAAGCGACAATACTTATGGCGGAACTGCGAAGCGCTCTTGCCCTTATGGAAGCGATCAAACGCCTTATCGTTATAGCCGTGATAGCGCACTATCTCGCCATATACGGTCATCTCGTACTGCTTCTGCTCAGCGAAGAAGACGTGTCCCGGGCAGTGCATATCGCCCACCATATGGATTATACACTTGAGGTTTACCGTTACGGTCGAATCAGGCAAGCTGCGATACCTCTTCAACTGCGTCTGCATCTGCTGCAAGCGTGCAATGCCGTGGTCATCCATCGTAAGCGGAGCGAGGAAGTCAGCGATATCACCCGCCATCTGACCCGGTACGAGCTGACCATCCTTAATTCCAACTGCGTGCCAACGAGCCGTGTGGTGGTACTCGTGCGAGTAGCGCCACTGATCGAGCCACGACGCGTAGTAGGCCAACGAGTGACCGAGGTACTTGTTACACATCTTACGTGCCTTAGGCGTGAGGTTCTGGTCGGCGATATGGGCGATGACGCAGTGGCCTGCCGCACTCCACGCCGAGGCCTTCGACACCGACAACAACGCCGCGCACAAAAGCACAAATGTTAAAATTTTGTTTCTCATCTTCTTATAGTTTTAGTTGTTTAGTCTCTATTCCTTGTTTTTCGAGTCGATGCAAATTGTCACAGGGCCATCATTCACGAGCGACACCTTCATATCGGCACCGAACTCTCCGTGCTCCACCTCTGCACCAAGCACCGTCGAGAGGGTTGCCAAGAACTTCTCGTACATCGGTCTTGCGATAGGCTCACCCGCCGAGCGGATATAGGATGGGCGGTTACCCTTCTTGGTCGAGGCAAAGAGCGTGAACTGGCTAATCACAATCGCACGGCCTTCGGCCTGCTGAATATCGCGGTTCATCACGCCATTCTCGTCATCGAAGATGCGCAAGCGCGAAATCTTTCCGCACAACCAGTCGATATCCTCCTGGGTATCAGCATCCTCAATACCGAGCAAGATGGCTAAGCCCTTATCAATAGCACCGATTATCTTACCCTCAACCTCCACGCTGCAGCGCTGTACACGTTGTATTACGACACGCATATCTTAAAATTCAAAATGCAGAATGCAAAATTCAAAATTACTCTTCTTCTACTCTTTCAAAATCGGAAATGGTTAGGCTATTTTTGTGCGTTGCACAGTGGCGGAAAGCGAAGCATACTTGAGCGTATGTGAGCCATTACGGCACAAGCAAGGTGCAAAAAGAGCCAACCAGAACGATTTTACAAGGTGTTGTTATTATCCGCGAAGTACTTCCACAAATTATCGTCTTGTGGTACCGGAGCAAGAATCTCAATCAACTCCTTACGCACGGGGTGCATAAATGCGAGAGAGCGCGAGTGGAGGCAAATACCGCCATTCGGATTTGAACGCTTTGCGCCATACTTCAAGTCACCCTTAATCGGACAGCCAATCTTCGAGAGCTGACAACGAATCTGATGGTGGCGACCCGTCAAGAGCTCGATATCGAGCAAGGTGTAGCGGTCGCTGCAACCTATCATCTCGTAGTTGAGCTTTGCCTCCTTGGCATCCTTGTGTGGCGAGTTGTAGGCGTGTGAGCGATTGGTCTTACCATCACGCAAAATATAGTGACGGAGGCTACCCTGCTCGGTTGCAGGACGCGCCTCCACAACTGCCCAATAGTGCTTCTTTATCTCACCCTTGCGAATCATCTCATTCAGGCGCACCAACGCCTTCGAGGTCTTAGCAAAGAGCACCGCTCCACTCACAGGGCGGTCGATGCGATGCACTACACCGAGGAACACATCACCCGGCTTATGGTCGCGCACCTTCAAAAAGGCCTTCAGGTAGTTCTCGAGCGCATCATCGCTCGTCTTATCGGGTTGTACAAGGTCGCCCACTCGTTTATTCACAACGAGCAGGTGATTATCCTCATACAAAATATCTTTCGGATTAAACATTTATAAATTGGGGTTTGGGTATTAAACTATCTTTAGGGGGCTCCCTTTTAGAGCTGGAAGGTGAATGGGAGGAGCAGCTGCGCACTCTCAACAATCGAAGCCGAGCCATTGCCACTCATAATCACGCGAATCGGCGTACCCTGACGACGCTCAACATCGAGAATAACCTGACGACAGCCGCCACAAGGATAGCACTCACGCTCCGAAGGGTTCGATGCAATGGCCAACGCCTCGATAGGATCGTCGGCGTGGTTAGCCTCTACATAGTAGAGCAACGAACGCTCGGCACACAAGCCCGAAGGGAAGACCTCGCTCTCCGAGTTTGCCGCACGCAACACCTTGCCACTCTGCAAGCGCACCGCAGCACCCACATGGAAGCCCGAATACTTAGCATATGCCAACTCTGTAGCCTTCTGAGCCTCAGCAATAAGCTCCTGGTCAGCCATTGGCAAATCCGCAATATGATCCGCCTTGATATACTTCAACTCCAAACTCTTTTCCATATTCTGTCGTGGTTAATTGTTGTTACTATCCGCAAATATAACAAATTTCCCGCAATTAAGCGAACTAAATAGTATAAAAAAACTATTTTTGCACCAAAATTTTACAACTATGTACCCTTGGGGCGACGATAGACGATACAACAGCTACTCGGCATATTTCCGACGCCACTTCGGCGAACGCGTGCAGAAGGTGGCAATCAACGCAGGATTTACCTGTCCGAATCGTGACGGAAAGGTCAGTTTCGGAGGGTGTACTTTTTGCAATAATGAGGCCTTCACACCCTCCTATTGTCAGCCCTCAAAAAGCATCACTCAACAGATTGAAGAGGGCATAGAATTTCATCGTCGACGCTATCGCACAGCATCGCGCTATCTTGCTTATTTTCAATCGTTTTCAAATACATACGCACCACTCGAAGTGTTGCGTGAAAGATACTCCGAAGCGCTCTCTCATCCCGAGGTTGTGGGAGCCGTAATCGGTACCCGCCCGGACTGTGTTTCGGAGGAGATTTTGGACTATTTTGCAGAGCTTGCGAAGGAGCACTACATCACCATCGAGTATGGCATCGAATCGACCTATGATTCGACCCTTGAAGCGATAAATCGAGGACACGATTTTGCGTGTGCCGAGCGTGCTGTGAAGATGACCGCCGAGCGAGGTTTGGCCGTGGGCGCGCACTTCGTTTTGGGACTACCTGGCGAGAGCGACGAGATGATTCTCGAGCAGGTGCAACGCATTAATGCACTGCCACTTACAACTATAAAATTTCACCAACTACAAGTCTTTCGAGGAACAACTATGGAGCGCGAGTACGACGAGCACCCCGAGCGTTTCCGCTTTTGGGAGTTGGAGGAGTATCTCGACCTCTTTACCGAGATTCTGCGTCGCCTTCGCCCCGATATCGTAGTTGAGCGATTTGCCTCGGAGGCACCTCCACGCTACCACCACGGTCGCAATTGGGGATTGGTGCGCAACGAAACCCTCTGGAATATGCTCGAAAAACGCCTCACCGAGCGCAATGCTTGGCAAGGCGAATTATATATGAGATAGTACTTTTCTTGTCAGAAGGTGTAAGATGTGGTGCATCGCAAAAAAGAGACCTTTGGGATAGTACAAAGCGTACAGCCCGAAGGTCTCTACTTTTTGGGATGTGACACAGATTGCACCTTATCACAAGAAAACACAAAAGGCTGCCCGAATAACGGAACAGCCTTTTGTATTAGGAGTGAACTCCTAAATACATTGTAGCATTTTACTTCATGTACTCTGCTACCTGGTCTACCGGAACGATTGCCTCCTTGAAAATGTAAGCACCGGTCTTCTCCGACTTAACCATCTTGATGCACTTGGTAAACTGCTTACCTACACCAGTTCTGAGGGTTGCGACAGCTTTCTTTGCCATAACTCAAATCTCCTTTTACTTAATTTCACGATGTAAAGTTACCCTCTTCAAGTATGGATTGTACTTCTTACGCTCCAAACGGTCTGGGGTGTTCTTCTTGTTCTTAGTGGTGATGTAGCGCGACATTCCTGGTACGCCACTCTCCTTCTGCTCGGTGCACTCCAAGATCACCTGAACTCTGTTACCTTTCTTTGCCATAGTTCGTTAATGTTTAATAGATTTTCTTGGGAGCAACAGCACCTTTGAGTGCAGCAGCAAGTCCCTTCTTGTTAATTGTCTTGATTCCCGAAGTCGAAACCTTCAAGGTAATCCAACGGCCTTCCTCCTCTGACCAGAAACGCTTAGTCTTCAAGTTTGGTGAGAACTTGCGCTTAGTCTTCACATTGGAGTGCGAAACATTGTTTCCAACGAGGGCCACTTTTCCTGTAATTTCGCAAACTTTCATTGTTACTAAATTTTTTAATTAAATCCCATTTGGGGCTGCAAATATAAGAATTATATTCCGAATAAACAATCACTCATCGAAAATTTTGCAAAAATATATCTCTAAGTATCGTTTTCGAGATCTTTGAGCCATTGGCTTTTTTTGTTTCTTTATGGCAATGAATGACATTTAATGGCGTTCGTTCGCTTTGCTCACTTAATGGCAAAAAGCCGATTTATTATTAAGCAGTCGCAGCTGCGATTGTTATTCAGCACTCCTTTAAGAGTGCGTATGCCATTCAGGGCGCAGCCCGAATGTCGTTGTATGCCACCCTATCAGCCAGGTATCGTTTTCGATACCTATGGGGAGAGGTGGGTGGCAAAAAAGCGACCTCGCAGTATTGCAAGGTCGTCTAAAATCAAAAGCCTAATGGCTAAAAAGCGGACACGGCACGCACAAAGCAGGGGTCGCTCTTATCGAGGTCGATGGTGTCGCCATCGTACACATCGACAAACCACGCGCAAAACGCACTAGCCTCAGTAGAAGACCAATACCACTTAGTCAGCTTAGGAGCCTTTATCGCTTGAAGAGATTTATTGATAATTCTTGCATTTCGATTCAATGACAATAGATCCTCTTTTGCAGGCAAATACCAACCTTCGCCCAAATCGGCACACAAAGCAAATGCAGGGTACTTACTCTGCCAATTATCAATCTGCTTTACCACCGACATATTAGACATTCCGTTCTCACTATTAGCACCGATAAGTCGCTTTTGTTCGTTAGTATCCGACGACCAATTAGTGCAATCCAACTCTTTGGCGCATACCATCTTACCGTGTTTACCATCATCTGTCACCTCAAAAACGACACCGACAACTCCATTTTTGCTCACAACATCGCCTATCTTATAGGTATCATCCTCTTTATACTCTTGAACAGTCGACAGCAGGGAGGTGTTACTAGGGGCATATTCATCAGCATAAACATATTTATCAGTTATAAGCTGTATGTTGTTGCAAGCGTTCCAAATTTTGAAAAATAAGATAACATTTAATACAGAGACGATTATTCCGACGAGCACTAATAATATACCAAGAATATCCATAGTGTAATAGATTTAATAGTTAAACATCAATTAAAGACAGTATTACAAATTTAGGTAATTATTTTGGAAGAAGCAATCTTACAATGAAAATTTTGCAAAAAGTGCACAATAAGAGTATTTTGAGGATGAGAGCAACGCAGAGAATAACTTATTCGGCCGATTTTATTTCACTCTATCGGGATTCTCTCTTAGGAACTGCTCCCACGACTTTGTACCTCGCTTGCGTGCTACTTTATCGCCTCCCAAGCCCTTGACCTTGACGTCTCCGAGCGCCTGATTGATAGGCGAAGAGATTGAGTAGTAGTGACATAGCGCCACAGCCATACCGTCGGTTGCATCGAGCTTCTTAGGTTTCTCGGTGATATGCAGAGTCTTCATCACGATGCCTGCAATTTGCTCCTTCGATGCCGAGCCAAGACCCACAACCGCCTGTTTGATACGCGAAGGTGCATACTCAAAGACATCGACATTGTGGCTCAAAGCTGCAGCCATAGCTACGCCCTGAGCACGTCCGAGTTTGAGCATACTCTGCACATTTTGTCCGAAAAATGGCGACTCGAGAGCTACCTCGCGAGGCTCATACTCCTTGACCAGGCGACTCACGCTATCGAATATGTAGCGCAACTTGGCATAGGGATCTTCGATTTTGTGCAGATCAATCTCGCCGATAACCACCGAGCGCAGAGTGCGGCCATCGACCTCCAGCACACCATAACCCGTATAGTTTGTGCCGGGGTCAATGCCCAAAATACGATATATCTCCTTAGGTTGAGCCATCTACTACTTCAACAACTCGGCCAACTTCTCGATAACCTCCTTGCCGTGCAAGTTCTTGGCGATGATGACGCCATTCGAGCAGTCGATAAGGAAGTTTGTAGGGATAGACTCTACAGCATAGTCATCCGAAGCCTGGCACTTGAAGCGATTCAACTCGCTGACATTCACCCAGCCCATCTTGTGCTTAGCCATAGTTGCCGACCAAGCCTCCTTCTTCATATCGAACGATACGCCATAGATCTCGAAACCCTTGTCGTGATAGAGCGCATATGCCTCCAAGAGGGTTGGCACCTCGCCCATACAAGGGCCGCACCACGATGCCCAAAAGTCGAGCAATACGTAGCGATTCTTCTCATTCTCAACCACCGACTTGAGCGACACCATCTCGCCCTCGAGATTTGGCATCACGATGTCGATATAGTGAGGAACATAGTCGCTACCCTCCACCTGTGGCTCGGTCTTGAAGCGGCACTCAGCCTTAGCCTTCACACGCTCCACAATAGGCAACGCCTTGATATCCTCCGAAAGCTCGTTGATATACTTCAACACATCAGCCGAGATGGTCGAATACGACACCTGACGCAACATAAATACGCCAAATACATTCGAGAGGTTATTCTTGAAGCCCTCCATATTCATAGTCTCGTACTCGGCATCAATGGCCATTGCGCGAGCCTCGTCGTTGTTCTTTACAGCTGCCTTATACTGATCGGTAAGTTCCATACTGCGAGCCATCCACGCCTCGAAAGCCTCGTTCGAAGGGGTTCCGGTAACTGCGACCTCGCCGGTCTCATAGTTACCCGCAACACGCACCTTACCCTCCTCAATGAAGATGTAGCAGATAGGGCGATCGCCATCGATAAAGAGGCGCGCAAAGGTTGGGAGGCACTCCACATTCTTGAAGTGGAATGTGTTGCCCTTCTCAATCTTCACCGAGTCGATAACCGAATTCACCGCCCACTGATCAACGATGCGAACATAGCCTACCTCCTCGAGATTGTCGATAGCACCATAAATCTCGCATTTAACTGTACCCTTAGGCTGTGTCGAACAGCCTACCAAAGCAGCCGCAGCTGCCAACATTACAAAAAATCTCTTCATTTTTATCTCTTTTTTTATCTATTTCTCCTCTTTCTTTGCCAACTGAGCCTCCAAGTCTCTTACGCGGCGGCGCAACTCAGGCAACTCCTTAAATACCGCAAACGAACGGTGGAACGAGATACCGGGTAATGCCGGTACTCCGAAACGAATCTCATCGTCAGGCACATTCTTGTCGATACCGCTCTTTGCGCCAATCTTCACGCGATTACCGATAACGATGTGGTCGGCAATACCCACCTGACCCGCGATGAAGCAGTTAGAGCCAATCTTTGTAGTTCCTGCAACACCTGTCTGAGCCGACGATACGGTATTCTCGCCAACCTCTACATTGTGACCAATCTGGATGAGGTTATCGAGCTTAACACCCTTACGAATGATTGTCGAATCGGTCTTTGCACGGTCGATACAAGAGTTAGCACCAATTTCGACGTTGTCCTCGATAATCACATTTCCGAGCTGCGGAATCTTGTCGAAACCACCCTCAGCGTTTGGAGCAAAGCCGAAGCCGTCAGCACCAATAACAACGCCTGCGTGGAGAATACAGTTTGCACCAATCGAGCAACCCTCGTACACCTTCACACCCGGATTGAGCGTAGTATTTGCACCAATCTTCACGTTATCACCCACATAGCACTGCGGATAGATCTTTGCGCCGTCGCCAATAACAGCTCCCGCCTCAACAACAGTGAAATCGCCAATGTAGCAATCCTTACCGATGGTTGCCTTCTCCGAGATAGATGCCAACTTCGAGATACCCACCTTCTTCGGTTTCATCGCATTGTACATCTCCAATAATCGGAGCACGCAAGCATTCACATTATCAACCTTGACAAGTGTAGCCTCCACCTGCTGCTTAGGCTCAAAATCGCGCTCAACGAGCACTACCGAGCACTTTGTAGTGTAGAGAAACTGTTCAAACTTAGGGTTTGAAAGGTACGCCAAACCGCCCTTCTTACCACCTTCAATCGATGATACGGTGTAGATCGAAGCGTTCTCGTCACCTACGACCTCTCCTGAAAGGAGGTTCGCAATCATTAATGCTGAAAATTCCATACTATATAGTTGTTAAAATTATTTTTTCACCCTATCCTTCATTATCTATTAAGATAGTTTTCGATATTGATTTTGCTTGGCAGAAGTTCATCTACCGAGCGGCCAAATGCGAGCAGTTCACGCACCACACTCGACGAGACGTGCAGATACTCGGCCGGTGTCACGAGTAGCACCGTAGTAAGTTCGGGGAAGAGGCTACGATTGGTCGCCTCAATCGAACGCTCGAACTCGAAATCGACCGTATTGCGTACACCACGCACCAACGCTGTAGCGCCCACCTCACGTGCAAAATCGCCCGTCAAAGTCGAATATTTGGCTACACGTACACGCTCATCCTCGGCATAGGTATCCTCGATAAGTCGGCATCGCTGCTCGATAGAGAGAAGTCCCTTCTTCGAGACATTCTCGCCCACACCGATAACCACCTCGTCGAAGAGGCGCAATGCCGCCTCGACTACAGCCTCGTGACCACGAGTAAATGGATCAAACGACCCGGCAAAAAGTGCTATTCTTTTCATCTTCTTAGTTCTATTTCTTATTCGTTAATCCTCCTCAGGGTGGGTCAAAAAGCCCCAAGCGAGCGAACATAATCTCGCCACTACACCTTGCGAAGAGAAGGCTCTATACTTCCAACGAGAGATAAAGATATTCTTCACCAACAGTACTCGCTTACGCCAAGCACCAACATTCTGCGAGAAGACCGCATTATCCTCATTTACAATCGAATCCAACACACGCTCGGCATACGGCGAAGTTGCAGTAATTGCCTCATTCTCGAGCTTTACGCCGCACACCGCAACCGCCAACGCTGTCATACAGTCGACAAACTCGCGCAAGTGATACTCCTCGCAAGCCTCGTAGAAACGCTTCCAATCGAGCTTCTTCTGCTCTGCCTTGAGGAAGAGTGCCCAGTCGAGCAGATGGCGCAGACGAATACCCTCCGAGAGGAAATGGGTCAGCGAGTGGTAGTTCAAGAATATGGCATTAAACATCACCGACGGCATCTCAATCTTGGTATCGAAGAGCGGAGTGCGCTCCTCGTTGCGTGCGAGTGAGTCGAGCAGTGCGTGAAGCGACTTTGTCTTCTTACCATTGCGCACTGCCACGATAAAGCGGTGATTCTCAACCATTACCTTGCGGTAAATCATCTCGGAGTGCTTGTACATTCCCTCGTCGACCTTCGCGCCCAATTCGCGAGCAATAGCATTGCCATTGGCGTAGTCATCGAAGAGGTAGCAGTCGAAGTCGCCGCACTCACGATGGCTCGGCTCAGGGTAGTAGGTGCTAAATGCCATACCCTTCAAACACAATGTCTTGACGCCCTGCTCCGCCCACTTATCAGCCAAGTCGGCACAGACGTCGCGTGAGACATTATAGCGCTGCTCAATCTGAAAAACAGCATTTATCCACTGCAACTTCAGCGGCTGAGGGAAGCTCTTGGCAAACTCCTTATCTGCCTCAAAGAGTTTCGTCAAGCCATCGAAAGCGAGCGCCAAAACGCCCTGCTTGCGCGCCAATTTATAAACCTTTGCCCACTCTACCCCATTGGTGTCGAGTGACGCGTCGGCCTCTTCCGTACCGATAGCGATACGGATTAAACGAAAAAGTATCTCTGCGTATATATTATTCTGCATTCTTTCCATTGAAAATATCCTCGAGCAAGTCCATCTGCAGTTCGAAATCGAAGTGGCGCTTGGCAAACTCCTTACCCTTGGCCCCCATCTCGTCACGCTCCTCTTTGCTCATCTTCGACAACGAGAGCAGAGCCTCGGCAAAGCCCTCGGCATCGCCCGCATTAACCGCAACACCGCAACCGATGCTGCTTATAAGCTCCTTCGCCTCGCCATTTATCATTGTGACAATCGGCTTACCCGCCGACATATAGGCCTGAATCTTTGCCGGCACGGTCAAGGCGAAAATCATCTCATCCTTCAGCGCAGCAAACAATACATCGGCCTTGGCAAATGTTGCCGGCATAGCCTCCAACGGATAGGAGCCGACACAATGTACCGTAGCGGAGAGTCCACGTCGGTCAATCTCACCCTCGACGCGCTCCTTATCGCGACCATTACCAACAATCACGATATGAATATCGTGATGCTCCTTGAGTTTTTCTGCGGCATTGAGTATAGTATCGAAGTCCTGCGAAGCACCGATATTGCCCGTAAACATCGCCACAAAACCCTGCGGTACATCAGGCGTTGCGACATCCGAAGTTGCAGTCAAAGCCGAATCGACCCAATTCGGGAAGTAGACAATCTTCGATGCAAAATCACCCTTCTCGCAAATCGAGCGCTCGAAGCCTCGCGAGCTGATAAGAATCTTATCGGAGCGACGATAGAACCACTGCACCATCTTCGCAAAGAAGCCCAAGATGAACTTATTTCGCATTCCCGTCGCTGCGGTGATGCTCTCCGGCCACAAGTCGAGTACCCAGAAGTACATCGGTATTCGCTGAATGCGCTTGACAAGTGTTGCTGCCACACCAATTGTTGCGGGCGAAACCTCGTGCACAAAGACCGCATCATAGCGGTATCGCAAGGCGAGATAGAGGGCAATGAAGAACGACGAAACAAGGTAGCTCAAGTAGTTGAGCGAGAGACCTATCTTACCACCCTTACCGCGTGGAATTACAAAGCCTCGAATGACCTTGACGCCATTTATCACCTCCGTTCTGCGTTTGAAGAGGCCATAGCCATCGAAGAACTTACCTTGCGGATAGTTGGGGATGGCTGTCAGCACCGTGACATCGTGACCTCGACGCTGCATCTCGAATGCAATGTCGTTGCATTTGAAGTTCTCGGGCTGGAAATATTGGGTTACTAAAAGTATGCGTTTTCCTGACATAGGTATACCCTACTTGCGCCAAACCATCTTATTTACTACGCCCGTATAGGACTGAATCAACTTCACGACCTTGGTCGAGACATTCTCGTCGGTATAGTTCGGTACAGGGATGCCGTTATCACCATTTGCAACCATCTCAACCGCAGTATCTACCGCCTGTAACAACGACTTCTCGTCGATACCTGCCAAGATGAAACAGCCCTTATCCAACGCCTCAGGGCGCTCGGTCGAGGTGCGAATACATACCGCAGGGAACGAGTGGCCTACGCTTGTGAAGAACGAACTCTCCTCAGGCAGAGTGCCGCTATCCGACACTACGGCAAAAGCATTCATCTGCAAGCAGTTGTAGTCGTGGAATCCGAGAGGTTCGTGCTGAATCACACGCTTATCCAACTCGAAACCGCTAGCTGCAAGGCGATTACGGCTGCGAGGGTGGCACGAATAGAGAATCGGCATATCGTACTTCTCGGCCATCTTATTGATAGCGGTAAAGAGCGAATTGAAGTTCTTCTCGGTGTCGATATTCTCCTCGCGGTGAGCCGAAAGCAGGATGTAGCGTCCCTTCTCAAGACCCAAGCGTGCGTGAACATCACTTGCTTCGATGTCGGCAAGATTTTCGTGCAGTACCTCGGCCATAGGCGAGCCTGAAACGTATGTGCGTTGGGGAGCGACATTGCTTGCATTGAGGTAGCGACGCGCATGCTCGCTGTAACAGATGTTCACGTCGGAGATGATGTCGACAATACGGCGATTGGTCTCCTCGGGCAGGCACTCGTCCCAGCAACGGTTGCCGGCTTCCATGTGGAAGATGGGGATATGCAGACGCTTTGCGCCTATTACCGACAGACAGCTGTTTGTGTCGCCAAGCACCAGCACCGCATCGGGTTTTGTCTGAACCATTAGTTTGTACGATGCGTTAAGAATGTTACCCATTGTTGCGCCAAGGTCATCGCCCACTGCGTCCATGTACACCTCGGGGTCTTTCAGTTTAAGGTCTTTGAAGAATACTCCATTGAGGTTGTAGTCGTAGTTCTGTCCTGTATGGGCAAGAATACAATCGAAATATTTACGGCATTTGTTGATTACTGCTGCCAGACGAATAATTTCGGGGCGTGTACCAACGATTATCAACAGTTTCAGTTT
>JAZLCQ010000041.1:0-41737 GCA_045614285.1 Alistipes sp. | reverse complement strand
CTCGTGATAAGCCGCAATCTGCGGCATATTCCTAAAAGTAAAGACCTTCGGGCTGTACGACTTGTACTATCCCGAAGGCCTTTCTTTTGTAATGTACCACACCCCATCTATTATATAAATAGGTATAAAAAAATATGCGATGATTTCTCATCGCATATTTTATCTTTCGTCGACTCCTAGATATCGAAGACGCCCTTTGAGATGCCCTTGCGCATGCGCATCAACCACTTAGCCTTCAGAGGCTGGAAGGTGATGGTGTAGAGTATTGCGAGTATAAGGGTATAGAAGCGCTTCTTCTTTTCATCTGCGATGAGCTCCTGCACGCAACCCTCCTTCTCGGCACGGATGCGCTTGCTGATGCCCACGCCAAACGAGAGCTTATCGAAATACTCCTCGGTCAACTTTCTATCTGCAATATAGTGGTAGACGATAGCGTGCGGAGTGTAGAATACTCGCTCGCCGAGGTTGCGGATACGTGTGAAGATATCATTCTCCTCGCCTCCGAGCAACTCGCTGCCCTTGCGACCGAGCTCGGTGTCGAAGCCTCCGTAGAGGGTGAAAATCTCGCGGTTGAATGCCATATTGCCACCTGCAGGGGTTGTGCTATAGGCTACAGAGGTTATCTCGCTACCCAAGTCTACAGGGTTGCCAATCATCTTCTCGGTATACTTCGACATCCACTTTGGGCGTGCGCTGTCGTAGCGTACCACCACAGCTCCTGCCGCTGCAAAGGCTCCGTGGTTCTTGAAGAGGTCGATATATGCCGATACGAACTCCTTGTTGATGGTCTCGTCGTCGTCGATGAAGGCGATGATGTCGCCCTTCGACTCTGCGATGCCCTTATTGCGTGCGTGCGAGAGACCGAGGCTTGACTCCTCGACCAATCGAAGATTGATGTTGCTATACTTCTTGATGAGCTCCTCGACTACGCTGCTTGTATTATCTGTCGAGGCGTTGTTTACCACGATGCACTCCCACAATTTGCTATCGGCATCCTGCTCGGCAACCGACTTGAGAGTTCTTGCGAGTGATGTGGCGTTGTTGTATGATGCTATAACCAATGATAAATCCATAGCGCAAAGATACTCTTTTTTTATGGAATATTTTTTATTTAGCGGTAAAATGACTATATTTGGTTGTCAAATTTCAAATAACTATGAAAAAGTTGCATTTTTTACTCCTATTTATCTTTCAAATAGGATTGGCTGTAGCTCAGCCAAAGATTCCGTATGTTAAGGTTGAGGTCACTCCAAACCACACAGATTGGCTCTATGAGTGCGGTGAGAAGGCGAAGTTCGACATCTCGGTTCGCACCTGCAGTAATGCTCCTATCGAGGGCATCGACATCTACTACGAGGTGTCGGAGGATATGCTCCCTGCTCTTGCAAAGGGCCATTTGCCACTCAAGAATGGTAAGGCCGTAGTCGAGGGCTATACAATGAAGAATCCGGGCTTCTTGCGTTGCCGTGTTTGGGCTAAGGTCGATGGCGAGACCTACGAAGAGTGCGCTACAGCGGGTTATAGCGTAGATAAGATTAATCCTACAACTGTGATGCCGGCTGACTTCAAGGAGTTCTGGGCGCAGTCGTTGAAGATGAATGAGAAGATCGAGATGCTCCCTCAGATTACACTCATCCCTGAGCGTTGTACCTCGAAGGTGGATGTCTACCTCGCTAAGTTCCAGAACTATCGCGTAGAGTCGTACATCTACGGAACTCTCTGTGTGCCAAAGAATCACAATGGTAAGTGCCCTGCAATCCTTATCGTTCCGGGTGCTGGTTGCCGTCAGCGTGAGGGCTATATGGAGGAGGCCGAGAAGGGTGTGGTAACTCTCGAAATCGGTATCCACGGTATCCCTACAACAATGTTTGATAAGCCTGAGCTCTATCGCGGTATCCGCTTTGCAGGTTTGCAGAACTACTGGTTCTCGAACATTGATGATAAGGATAACTACTTCTATCGTCGTGTGTTCGTTGGATGTGCACGTGCGGTTGATTTCTTGGCTCAGCTCGACTTTGTTGACGAGGATCGCATCGCTGTTACCGGTGGTAGCCAGGGCGGCGCTTTGACCATCGTAACTTCGTACTTGAACCCTCGCGTTAAGTATGCTGTAGCGATCTATCCTGCTATGTGCGACCTCACAGGTCGTCTTCACGATCAGGGCGATGCTTGGCCATACTTCTTCCGCAACAAGAAGCACGCTACCAAGGAGCGTATCGAGACTGCATCGTACTACGATGTTGTTAACTTCGCGAAGGGTTTGAATATTCCGATTATGTTCACCTATGGCTATAACGATATGGTTGTATGTCCAACCTCGATGCAGGCGGCATACAATGTGGTGACTGCACCGAAGGAGTTGCACGTTGTGCCGCAGTCACGCCACTACAGATATCCTGAGCAGCGCAAGATGTGCAGCAGATGGTTGTTGGAGCGATTGTTGAAGTAGAAGACTATCGTTCGAAAAAGAGAGGGGCTCGCATTGTTGAGCCCCTCTCTTCTATTCGCCCACGGCGGCACGAAGCGGACGTTCGGCGAGGTGAAGCAGACGACGAAAGTTTGCAGGTGTATTTTGGTAGCGTTGCTTGAAGAGTTTTATAAAGTGCGATATGTTGGCAAAGCCGCACTCGGCACCCACCTCCGATACGGTGAGGTTTGTCGACGAGAGCATAATCTTGGCTCGGTCGAGTCGCTGAGTGATAATCCAGTGGTGGGGCGATGAGTTGAAGAGTCGCTTAAACTCCTTCTTGAAGGAGGTGAGCGAACGATTAGTAAGCGTCGCCAAAGCATCTATAGATATATCGTTGAAAATGTTTTCGTAGATGGTGTTTATGAAGTGGCTTGTGGTGACGTCTGTCGAACGCAACAGCTTCTGTCTTATGCAATTATCCTCGCCAACCATTATCAGATAGATTAACTCGTTGAGCTTGATGCGTTGTCCTACGTCGTTGTGGAGTAGTCCGTTGTTGCGTAGCGAGAGGTCGATGCTGGTGAAGAAGTTGCGGAGCATGGTGCTGCCCTCGGCTATGGCGAAGTTGTATGTGCTGCAGTGACGACAGCTGTGACGTGACGAGAAGGTTAATCCGTAGTTGATATTCAAGCTGAAAATCACCTGCTGCAGGCTCTCGGGTGAGAGGTAGAAGGTTATCTGCTTGAACTGACCGTCTCTCTCTATGTTGTTCTCCTCGTAGTGGATGCCGGGATTGAGCAGGAAGATGTCTCCCGCATTGATTTGGTGGCAGATGTCGTTGCTGTGTATATACTTCGTACCCGAAAGTATATACCCGATGGCGATTCGTCTCAGTGAGCGAGAGTGTATGCCCGAGTTAATCTGCTCGGTGATGCGTACAATGTCGCACGCCTTGATCGAGTTGGTGGTGGAATAATTCATAATTTTTGTGCGTAAAAGTGTGTAGGGCTATGGTGGCTGAGCGATAGGGAAATAGGGCTCGGGTCATAGCTGCACAAAAGTATTTGAATTGGTCGGCGGGGGCCCTCTCCACTGTCCGAACGGAACTACTATGCGACTAAAGCTGCGAAAAAAGTCAAAAGTGGCTCTTTTTCGGGCGGAAAAATGGGGTGTTGTAAAATAGATTTATTATATTTGTGGTGCAAAATTATGTATATATGAAAGAGATTGTTGTAGATTCACTCGATGGGCTGAAGGATGTTGCCGAGGCGGTAATCGACTCGCTCGAGGGGAGAAACGTGGTGGCATTTTGTGGTGCTATGGGTGCGGGTAAGACCACGCTTATCAGCGCAATTATGGAGCATCTCGGCTCCGACGATAATGTTACCAGTCCGACCTTTGCCCTTGTGAATCAATATAGTACTGATGCGGGCGATGCTGTCTATCACTTCGACTTCTACCGCATCAATCGTATCGAGGAGGTCTTCGATATGGGCTACGAGGAGTACTTCTACTCGGGTGATTTGTGTCTTATCGAGTGGCCTGAGTTGATTGAGGAGTTGTTGCCTGAGGATGCAATGGTTGTACGTATCGAGGTGCTTTCGCCAACCGAACGTCGTTTTACAATAGCGTAGAAAGTTATGAGAAAGATTCTCTTTTTTGTAGTTGCACTCGCTGCCACATTGAGCGTGCAGAGTGCGAAGGCGTGGGGTACACCGGGCCACGCAATCATTGGCTTTATTGCCGAGCAACACCTCACCCCTGAGGCGAAAGCTAAGTGTCGCTACTATCTCCGCCACACTCTTGCCTACGAGGCGTCGTGGATGGATAACTGGCGCTATAGCAAGGGTTTCGAGGGTACGGCTCACTGGCATATCGGATATGCCTATCCCGATCGTCAGTATACGGGCGACTTCCGCTCCCATATTGTAAAGCCTGAGTCGGTGCGCAAGAGTGCGGCTTATCGTATCAACGAGTTCCACGGTGAGTTGCGCACATCCTACAAAGAGATGTCCGATTCGCTTGTTGCGAACAAGATTCGCTTCTTGATCCATATGTTGGGCGATATGCACTGCCCGGCTCACGTGGCGATACCTGTGGAGGATAAGCCTACTTATGAGGAGACTACCGTCTACAATCGTTACCGCCTCAAGCATAAGGGTGGAAAGTACAGCTACCACGCAATGTGGGATAATGTGACCAATATCCTCGCACCAAAGTGGAAGGTGACAAAGTGGATTGAGGCGGTTGACCACTACACCGCCAAGCAGCGTGCCAAGATATGTCGTGGCGATGCGAACGACTGGCTTAAGGGTATCACAAAGGAGGTTTTCCGCTCTTACAAGATGATACCTCGTGATACCGACGTGGCTCACTTGACCGAGGATCAGAAGAGTCAGCTTCGTGAGTTGACCTATCAGCAGATGGCCTATGCGGGCTACCGTTTGGCCTATATTCTAAACGATGTTTTTAAGGAGTAGATTATCCATTATGAAGAAGATTATATTGACCCTTTTGTTTGTGGCGGGAGTACTCTCAGCGGGCGCGTGGAATAAGATTTCATATCCTGCTCTCGTCTCTCTTACTGCAAAGCACCTCACAGCAGAGACTGCAGGTGCAATGAAGTCGGTGCTTGGTGGCGACCTTGCAGCCTCTAAAATTGTAGCTCAGCCGCTTTGTCTGCTCTACTTGAATGAGGAGTATGTTCCGATGGCTGAGGGTGAGCGTGATGCTTTGGCTACTGCAAAGATGGCTCTCGAGCGCCTCAAGAGCGATAAAAATGATGCGGAGGCTCTCTCATTGCTTGCAAGGGCGGTGGTTGATATGCACGGAGTTGCGAATGTGCGCATCGAGGGTAACAGCCTCTCCGATGGAGCATTTACCGTGCGTCGCTGGAATAATCGCAATGGTAAGATGGCTCGTTACAAGGATTGTACTTGGAAGTTCTTGTGGAACAGCTACTATGCTTATAGGCGTGAGATCTTCACTTCGGAACTCTATGCTGAGGATATCGATATCTTCCATCGCAGTCGCCTCGACGAGTTCAAGAAAGGTTCGATAGATGATTGGGCTGCGGATATGGCAGCTGAGATTAAGGTTATCTATTCGCGCAACCTTACCGATAATTACATCTTGCGTCAGGAGGATGTGAATCACCTTGAGTATACTCACGATAGACTTTTTGCCAAGGCAGCATATCGTCTCGCAGCGCTCTTGAACGAGATTTATAGATAAAAAGTATGCAATAAAAAAGAGGAGCCAGGCGAAATGCTTGGCTCCTCTTTTGTTGTCTATGTCGGTTACTCCAAACGACGTGCACCGTCCGAGATAACTACGTCGTAGATCTTAGGCTCGTGGCCATACTTCTCTGCGAACTTCTGCTTTGCAGTAGCTACGAAGTTGTCGTACAACTCGTCCTTCACGAGGTTGATGGTGCAACCGCCGAAGCCGCCACCCATAATACGTGAACCAGTTACACCGCACTCCTCAGCCAAAGTAGCCAAGAAGTCGAGCTCCTCGCACGATACCTCGTAATCCTTCGACATGCCCCAGTGTGTCTGGTACATACGCTGACCTACAGTCTCGTAGTCGCCCTTAATCAACGCCTCGCAAACGTCGAGTACACGCTGCTTCTCGCCGATAACGTACTTAGCACGCTTGTAATCCTCCTCCGAGATCTCGCCCTTTACGCGCTCCAAATCCTCGTACTCTGCGTCACGCAAAGTCTCAACGCCGATGGTCTTAGCCACGCGCTCGCACGACTCACGACGCTTGTTGTATGGCGAGTCAACCAACTCGTGCTTAACAACCGAGTTTACGAGCAAAAGCTTGTAGCCCTGAGGGTCGAATGGGAAGTACTCGAACTCCATCGAGCGGCAGTCGAGACGCATGAGATTGCCCTTCTTGCCAAATACCGATGCGAACTGATCCATGATACCGCAGTTAACACCTACATAGTGGTGCTCGGTCATCTGACCTACCTTTGCCAAAGCGAACTTGTCAATCTTGCCCTCAGCAAACAACTCGTTTACGGCGAATGCGAAGGTGCTCTCCAATGCAGCCGACGACGACATACCTGCGCCGAGAGGTACATCACCTGCGAATGCGCAGTCGAAGCCCTTAACCTCTACGCCCAACTTAGCCATCTCGCGGCATACACCGAAGATATACTTAGCCCAGCCCTGCTGTGGGATATCCTCCTCGTTGAGACCGAACTCTGTGAGCTCGTCCATATCGATAGAGTAGGCACGAACCTTGTCGAGTCCGTTAGGAAGGATTGCAGCTACGATGCCGCAATCTACTGCACCCGGAAATACGAAACCGCCGTTGTAGTCGGTGTGCTCACCGATAAGGTTGATACGACCTGGCGAAGCATAAACGCCGCACTTGCCCTCGAAATGGTCAGCAAATGCCTTTTTTACCAAATTAATGTCCATAGTATTCTTAAAATTTTAGGTTTTCAATCCCTCAAAGATACGAATAAAAACGGAAAACGGAAAGTGTAGAGCCGAAAAGTTTGACATAAAATTAGAAATGAAAGAATTGATGGCTGAAAATTATCCAAGTTTGAGAAATGTTTTGTAAATTCGGGAAGTGAAAATAGCTATTCGTTATGAAGAAGTTTATATTTTTTGCTCTTCTTGCGGTGTTGATGTCGTGTTCGCAGGATGCCGAGCGAGGAGCAGATGCATATATTGATGGTGAGACAGTCACTATAGCGCTGCCTAATACCCGAACTTCATTGGGAGGGAAGGTCGGTGACACCTATCCAGTCTATTGGAGTGAGGCGGATAGGATAGTTGTCAATGGCGTGGCTTCGACCTCGATAGCTGTCGATGGAGATAGAAGATGTGCGACCTTCGGTTTCGATACCGCTTTAGGCTCTTATCCTTATAATATTACATATCCTTACAGCGCCGACTCTTCGTGTGAGAAGGGGCGTTCGACTGTGGTGTTTGCTGCAGAGCAACACTTTGTTGAAGGAACTTTCGGTGATGGCTATGCTCCTATGTGCGGCTATTCCGAAAGGTCGGGCAGTGTTACAATGGCGCATCTTGCAGGAGTATTGCGCATCGCAGTAAAGGGAACGCAGATGCTGAACAAGATAGAGGTTGTGGCGGCAGATGATGTCGCTCTCGCGGGTGAATTTGATGTGGATTGTCGCAACGCAACCATAGCTCCTATCGAGGAGAAGGTGAACAATAAGATTACTTATGTTGCAAATCAGCAACTATCCTCTTTGGCGACGACGTTTCATATAGTGGTTCCGTCCGGCAATTTGGGTGCGTGCCGTGTGGTGCTGACCGATAGCAATGGGGTGCAGATGGCCTTAAAATGGAGTGCAACGAGTGTTAAAGCGGGTGTTGTTCGCGAGTTTAGGACGATAGTGTTTCAGCCTGGTACAATTCTAGAGCTTGAGGGGTTGCCGACCGAGGAGGGCGATCTCGTTATCCTGCCTATCGATCCAAATCAAGATGCCGATTCGTTGGCATTTGTTTCGGCGATTCGCACTCGACTCAAACTGGAGCGAGGTGAAGGCTATGTCGTCTCGAAGCGCATTTTTGGAGCTCCTCAAACAATCTCGGTGGTGACGCTCTCACCGTCGGAGTTTAGGGCAAAACCCGTATTGTCACCAACCGTCACCGAGGTTAGTAAGGTGGGAAGTGAGTATGGTGCCGACTTTGCTATAAATGGTTGCTATTGGGTTGTGTCCACGGGTAAGGTGGTCTCCTATATCAAAATTGATGGCGAAGAGGTTATTCCCACTTCATCGCAGTCTTGCTACCCGAGGGTGAATGGCTTGTTGTATATGTATGATTACGGCATCGAAGTTGTGCAGTCGTATGACTATCTCGGCTACCCGGGCCTGACGGAGTGCTGTGATAATATCATAGCTTGTGGACCTGTCTTGATTGATGATGGTAAATGTGTCTCATACAAGCATATAACAGAGTCGACAGAGGAGAGTCTGCAGAGTAAAATACCATTCTTCGTTCTTCGCCATCCACGTACCATTATCGGTCGCAACGACAATGGTGATATATTCCTTGTCGTGGTGGATGGTCGTGCTGAAGGTAAGGCCGAGGGTATGTCGATTGAGGAGATTACCAAGCTGTGCCGCTGGCTTGGTTTGACCGATGCGATGAATCTCGATGGTGGCGGCTCATCGACTATGTGGAGTCGCGAACTCGGGGTTGTTAATCATCCTTGCGATAATAAGAAATTCGACCACGAGGGTGAACGTAAGGTGTTAAATACCATAATATTCAATTCGATCAAATAAAAAAAAGAGTTCTCTGCAGAGAACTCTTTTTGTGGTGCCCAGAATAGGACTCGAACCTACACGCCTCTCGGCACTCGCACCTGAAACGAGCGCGTCTACCATTTCGCCATCTGGGCTTTACGAGTGCAAAGGTAGCGAATTTTTCACGAATTGCAACTTTGACCAACTTTTTTTCAAAAGTTTTCCGTTTTCTGCTTTCAATTTTCACTTTTTATTACTATATTTGTTAAGATAAACCGAAGGGAACAGTGGCGTCACTCTATTTTCATATTCCGTTTTGTAAAAGGCTGTGCGGATATTGCGACTTTTACCGCAGTGTGAAGCTCAAATATATTGCGGATGTGGCCGAGAAGATGCACGCAGAATTGCACGCAGAGCGAGATTTTCTGCACGATAAGACGATTCGCACAATCTACTTCGGTGGTGGTACACCGTCGCTGCTCTCGCCGAGCGAAATAGAGAGGTTTATCTCTCAGGCACGTGAGGAGTTTGACTGCTCGCAGGTGGAGGAGATTACAATCGAGGTCAATCCTGACGATATCACACCTGACTATGTGGCGGCATTGCGCCAGACCTCTGTCAATCGAATTTCGATGGGTGTGCAGTCGCTCAATGACGACGTTCTTAAATTTATGGGGCGCAGACACTCGGCTCAGCAGGTTGTCGAGGCGGTGAAGATGTTGCAAGGCGCGGGGTATGACAATATCTCGGTAGACCTTATCTTTGGCGTCGAGGGTTACGGTGCGGATGTGCTGCAGCAGACTTTGGAGGGCTTCCTTGCGATGGGTGTGCAACATATCTCGGCCTATCACCTCACAATCGAGGAGAATACCCGATTTGGTCGTATGCTTTCGCGCGGTGAGATGAATGAGGTGGCCGAGGAGCGCAGTGAGGCTGAATTTTTGCAGGTGCACAATGTTTTGACCGAGGCGGGATTCGAACACTATGAAGTGTCGAACTATGCGTTGAAGGGCTACCGCTCGAAGCACAACTCTTCGTACTGGCGCAATGTGGAGTATCTTGGTATTGGCCCAGGAGCCCATTCGTACAATGGCGAGGTGCGTCGTTGGTGCGACCAGCCGATTGAGGAGTATATCAAGGCGGTGGAGTATGGCTCGGAGGAGCTCACCGAGCGCGATAAGCTGAACGAGTTGGTGATGACGTCGCTTAGATGTGCCGAGGGAGTCTCGCTTGATAGGGTAGAGCGCGAGTTTGGAACGGAGGAGCGCGAGAGATTGGAACGCGAGGCTGAAAAAGAGGATTTGGCAGAGTTGCTGATAAACGATAATGGTTACCTCCGAATCTTGCCCGAAAAGATGCTCTTGTCGGACTTCGTAATAACCGCTCTGATAGAGCTTTAGCGGTGCTATATATAAATATTAGTATAATTTATTAAAAAATTTTAATAAATACTTGGTTTTGTAATTTGATAGTCGTACCTTTGCGGCGATTTATATAGATAATAACAATAAATTATTAGATAATTATGAGTGAAATTAAGATGAACCCGGATGTCCTCTTTGAGGTCAGCTGGGAGGTATGTAACAAGGTCGGCGGTATTCATACCGTATTGGCTACCAAAGCCTTGACCGTTACAAAGGAGATGGGCGACAGATATATCACTATCGGCCCTGATTTCTCGCAGTATAGCGAGACTTCTGAGTTTGTTGAGGACGCGATGTTGATGAAGACTTGGCGTCAGACTCTCTACAATGATGGTATTCGTGTTCGCATCGGCCATTGGAACGTATGCGGTAACCCTATAGCAATTCTCATCGACTTCACATCGCTCTTTGCAAGCAAGGATGATGTGTTGAAGGAGTTGTGGGAGAACTATGGCGTTGACTCGTTGTCGGGACAGTGGGACTATGTTGAGCCTGTATTGTTCGGTTATTTGGCAGGTAAGGTTATCGAGTCGTATGTAGATACCTTCTGCGCTACTACCGAGAAGGCTGTAGCTCACTTCCACGAGTGGATGACTTGCTCGGGTGGTCTCTACCTCCGCAAGCACTCGCCATATATCGCTACCGTGATGAGTACCCACGCAACCGTGATGGGTCGTTGCATCGCAGGTAACAACCTTCCGCTCTATGGCAACTTGGAGCAGTTCAACGCAGACGACTTGGCTCGTCAGTTCAATGTTGTGGCTAAGCACTCAATCGAGAAGCAGGGCGCAAAGAATCACGATGCGTTCCTCTCGGTGAGCGATATTACAGCTCGCGAGTGTGCACACTTGCTCGGCAAGGAGGTTGATGTTGTAACTCCAAACGGTTTCGAGAACGACTTCGTGTGGACCGGTAAGGAGTACGACAAGAAGCGTAAGGAGGCTCGCAAGGCTATGATTGAGGTTGCTGAGGCTTGCCTCTCGCACAAGTTCGAGAAGGAGCCGTTCATCATCGGCACAAGCGGTCGCTACGAGTTCCATAACAAGGGCTTGGATGTATTCTTCGAGACTTTGAAGTCGCTCGAGACATCGGGTAAGCTCGATCGCGAGGTGTTGGCATACGTTACAGTTCCGGCTGCAAACCTCGGCGCACGTCGTGATTTGCAGGCTCACTTGCAGGATAAGTCGCAGCCTATCGATGCTTCGCAGTATCGCTACTCGACTCACGTGTTGGAGTACCAGGCTTGGGATCAGATTGTAAACGCTATCAATGGTAGCGTGCTCGATAAGGCAGAGTCGAAGGTTAAGGTTATCTTCGTTCCTACCTACCTCAATCAGAATGACGGTGTATTCAACAAGTCATACTACGAGTTGCTCGTTGGTATGGATTTGACTATCTACCCATCGTACTATGAGCCGTGGGGATATACTCCGCTCGAGTCGATTGCATTCTCTGTACCAACCGTTACCACCACATTGGCAGGTTTCGGTGTTTGGGCAGCAGAGCAGGAGCAGAACAATGGCGTAGTTGTAGTTGAGCGCAACGACAGCAACACTGCTGAGGCTGTAGCTTCGACTGCAGATGCAGTTCTTCGCTTCCTCGCCTTGTCTGAGAAGGAGGTTAAGGCTGTTCGCAACGCAGCATTCGAGATGTCGAAGAAGGCACTTTGGGATAACCTCTTTGCATACTACAAGAAGGCTTATGAGTGTGCTATCGAGAGCTGTGTAGCTCGTACAAACCGTGCCGTAATGGGTGATGGTGGTGCTTCGCACGAGCAGATTAACTTCGTGCGTCAGCAGTTGTTCGTTGAGCGTCCAAACTGGCAGCGTGTAATGGTTGAGAAGACCTTGCCGGCACGCCTTCGTCCACTCGAGGAGTTGTCACGCAACTTGTGGTGGAGCTGGACTCTCGGTGCTCGCGACTTGTTCGAGGCTATCGACAAGGAGATGTGGGTAGAGGTTGACCGCAACCCTATCGCATTGCTCGACAAGTTGTCTATCGAGCGTTTCGCAGAGCTCGAGCAGGATGCTACATTCCTCGCTAAGATGGATGCTGTATATGCTCAGTTCCAGGAGTATATGAATGAGAAGCCAAATCCTAAGGCTCCGAAGATTGCTTACTTCTCGATGGAGTATGGTTTGCACCACTCGTTGAAGATCTACTCGGGAGGTCTCGGTATCTTGGCAGGTGACTATATCAAGGAGGCTTCGGATAGAAATACTCCAATGGTAGCTGTTGGTCTCTTGTACCGCTATGGCTACTTCACACAGCGTCTCTCGGCACAGGGTGCTCAGGAGGCTACATATGAGGCTCAGAACTTCTTCAAGTTGCCAATTATGCCGGTACGTGAGGAGGATGGCTCGTGGGTAACTACACAGGTGGCTTTGCCGGGTCGTACTTTGAGCGCTCGCGTATGGTGCTGCCAGGTAGGTCGTACTCCGTTGTACTTGCTCGATGCCGACTACGAGGCTAACCTCGAGGAGGATCGTCAGGTAACTCACCACCTCTATGGTGGCGACTGGGAGAACCGCTTGAAGCAGGAGATCTTGCTCGGTGTCGGTGGTATCCGTGCCCTCGCAAAGATGGGTATCAAGCAGGAGGTTTACCACTGCAACGAGGGTCACGCAGCATTTATCGGTGTTGAGCGTGTTCGCAACTTGATGTCGCGCAAGAAGCTTTCGTTCTCGGAGGCTTTGGAGGTTGTGCGTTCGTCGTCACTCTTCACAACTCACACTCCGGTACCTGCAGGTCACGACGCATTCCCTGAGTCGATGATTCGTCAGTATATGTCACACTACCCGGATGCTCTCGGCATCACTTGGGATCAGTATATCAACCTCGGTAAGGTTAATCCAAACGATCCGAACGAGCGCTTCTCGATGTCGGTACTCGCTTGTAACCTTTCGCAGGAGGTTAACGGTGTATCGTGGTTGCACGGTGAGGTTTCTAAGGATCTCCTCGGCAATATGTGGCCTGGATACTTCAAGAAGGAGTTGCACATTGGCTACGTAACCAATGGTGTTCACTTCCCAACTTGGACAGCTTCAAATATGCGTCGTCTCTACTCGCGCTACTTCCCTGAGGGCTTCGAGGGTCACACCTACAATATCCCTGAGTGGCAGAAGGTCTACAATATTCCTGATGAGGAGTTGTGGGGTGAGCGTATGTTCCTCAAGCAGCGCCTTATCAAGACTATCAAGCGTCGCTACACCGACCCTACACAGGTTCGTTTCGACCGTCCAAGCCAGATGGTACAGGTTGCAGACCGCATCAAGCCTGAGGTTTTGACTATCGGTTTCGCACGTCGTTTCGCAACTTATAAGCGTGCATACCTCCTCTTCTCGAACTTGGAGCGTTTGTCGGCTATCGTAAATAATAAGGAGCGTCCTGTACAGTTCATCTTCGCAGGTAAGGCTCACCCAGCTGATAAGCCGGGTCAGGATTTGATCAAGCGTATCGTTGAGGTGTCGTTGATGCCTGAGTTCGTAGGTAAGATTATCTTCTTGCAGAACTACGATATGGAGTTGGCTCGTCGTATGGTTCAGGGTGTTGACGTATGGTTGAACACTCCAACCCGTCCATTGGAGGCTTCGGGTACTTCAGGCGAGAAGTGTGTGATGAATGGTGTAATGCAGTTCTCGGTACTCGACGGCTGGTGGGTTGAGGGTTACAAGGAGAATGGCGGTTGGGCTTTGCCTATGGAGCGCACATTCGCAGACCAGGGCTTCCAGGATGAGCTCGATGCTGAGATGATCTACTCGACAATCGAGGATCAGATTGTACCCAAGTACTACGCTCGTAACGAGAAGGGTATCCCAACTGACTGGGTTGCTTCGATTAAGAAGTGTATCTCAGATATCGCATCGAACTTCACCACAAACCGTATGCTCATCGACTACGAGGAGCGTTTCTACTACAAGTTGGCTGAGCGTAAGAAGTCACTTATCTCGAACAACTACCTCCTCGCTCGCGAGATTGCAGCTTGGAAGCGTAAGGTTTCGGCAGCTTGGGATAGCGTACGAGTTCTCGATTCGCAGCGTGTACGCGTTGGTAATGAGTCGATGTTGCTCGGCGAGAAGTACCACTTCGAGGTTAAGGTTGACGTTGCAAACCTCTCAGCTGAGGAGATTGGCGTTGAGCTCGTTGTAGCTAAGCAGGTTGTGGGCTCGCAGTCGCCGGATGTAACTCTCACTGAGCAGTTGCAGCTCGTAAATGTTGAGGGCTCGCAGGCTACCTACGCACTCGATGTAGTACCAAGCCGCACCGGTGCATTCGATATCGCATTGCGTGTTTACCCTAAGAATGCGAACTTGCCATATCGTATGGACTTCGCACTCGTAAAATGGGCTTAACGAATAGTCTATTGGGCACTTTATTCACATTGCTTGTGGCTGAATTCCTCGCATAGATTTACTATGCTGAGGATTCAGCTACAGCGCAACGCGAAAAAATAGCTGCAATATACAAAATCGTTAGTTGTAACAATAAGCTAATGGCTGATGGCCAAAGGCTAATGGCTAAAAAAACATACATCAATACTGTTGGGCGCTGATCGCTCGGCAGTATTTGTTGTGTTAAATGATAAGATAAATAGTCCGAACAGCTTATGTTTTGTCGCTTTTTGTGTAATAAAATGGCTGTTTTTGAAAATATTTGGTTTTTGGAGAACAATTAACCAAATTTTTATTAACTTTACAAGACGAAACAAAATCTTTACAATAAAATAAATTATGCCGGGACTTAAATTTGACAAAAAAGAACTTGGTAACTTGGAGTACTCGTTGCAGCGCGAGATGTTGGCTACTGACCGCCGAGGTGGTTATATGAGCACAACAATCGTGGGTTGCAACACTCGTAAATACCACGGTCTTATTGTTGCCCCGATTGATTCGAGCAACAATGCCTATGTGCTGCTCTCGTCACTCGATGAGACTATTGTGCAGCACGACCAGTCGTTCAACTTGGCTCTTCACCGCTTTCGTGGTGTATATGAGCCTCGCGGACACAAGTATATTACCGATTTCGAGTATACTCCGTGCCCAACAATTACCTATCGTGTCGGAGGTGTGATTCTTCGCAAGGAGCTCCTCTGGATTCACAAGCGTACGCAGATGATGATTCGCTACACACTTGTGGATGCTCACTCCGAGACTACATTGCGCTTGCGTCCATTCCTCGCATTCCGCAATAAGCACGAGTTGTCAAAGGCTAATATGTACGCCAATGTTCGCTCCTACCCGGTTACAAATGGAGTGAAGAATCGTCTCTACGACGGTTTCCCTTGGTTGCATATGCAGTTGTCGAAGGACGACGCTAAGTTTATCCCAGCTCCGGATTGGTACTACGACTTCGAGTATCAGAAGGAGTTGGAGCGTGGCTACGAGGGCTACGAGGATTTGCTCACTACAGGTTACTTCGAGATGAATATCAAGAAGGGCGAGAGTGTCATCTTCTCGGCTTCGGTGGATGAGATGCCTTCGGGCGCAGCCATCACTGAGGCATACGAGGCTTCGGTAGCACGTCGTACTCACAAGATCGACTTCGAGAGCTGTCTGCACCACTCGGCTCGTCAGTTCATTATTCGCCGTCCGGGTGATCGTACCGAGGTTATGTCAGGATACCCTTGGTATGGTAAGGCTGGTCGCTCGGCCTTTATCTCACTTCCGGGTTTGACCTTGGAGCAGGGTTATAAGGAGGACTGCATGGCGGTTCTCGACACTATGGTGGGCGATATGCACAATGGCGACTTCGCAGGCTCGGCTTCGGCTGAGGTTTCGGCCGATGCTCCACTCTGGTTCTTCTGGACTTTGCAGCAGTTGGAGCCACATGTAGGTGCTCAGGTTATCTGGGAGAAGTATGGCGCAGCAATGAAGAGCATCTTGACAGCATATCGTCGTGGCTTCTTCGGTGGTTGCGTAGCAATGCACACCAACGGATTGGTTTGGGCTGCTCGTGAGGGCGTTGCATTGACTTGGATGGACTGCGTGATGAATGGTCAGCCGGTTACACCTCGCGCAGGATATACCGTTGAGATTAATGCCTTGTGGTATAACGCTATCTCTTACGCTTTGGCTTTGGCGAAGAGTATGGGCGATAAGGAGTTTGAGAAGGAGTGGAAGGCACTTCCTGCTCAGATTAAGAAGTCGTTCATCGATATGTTCTACCTCGCAGATGAGGGACATCTCGTTGACTGCGTTGACTCATACGGTAAGGATGACGCTATCCGTTGCAACCAGATTATTGCGTGCGGCTTGAAGTATACAATGCTCGACGAGGCTCAGATTGTGAATGTCTTGGTGAATGTGCGTCAGCACTTGCTCACTCCTGTGGGCTTGCGCTCATTGTCGCCACGTCACCCAATGTTCGAGTCGACCTACAAGGAGAATCCTATCGAGCAGGAGGCAGCTGCAACAAATGGTGCAGTGTGGGTATGGCCATTGATGTTCTACGTTGAGTGCGCATTGAAGCTCGATGGCGAGCGCTTCCTCCCACAAGCTGAGGAGATTTTGGCTGCATTCGACGAGAATATCCAGACCTACTGTATCGGTTCGATTGCCGAGTACTACGATGCTAACCCTCCATTCTCTCCTCGTGGCGCAGTGTCACAGGCTTGGAGTGTGGGTGGCTTGCTCTATATCAAGCAGCTTATCGATCAGTACAAGGCTAAGGCAAAGCGTGCCGTGAAGCGTACAGCAACAAAAAAGAGTGTTAAGAAATAATAAAATATAAGTAAGATGAGGGTTTTAATGTTTGGCTGGGAGTTTCCTCCGCATATCGCGGGTGGATTGGGTACAGCCTGTTATGGTATGACCCGCGGATTGGCTCGCAACGATGTCGAGGTAACTTTCGTTATGCCTCGAGCTTCGGGTGATGAGGATGAGCGCTTTATCCGCGTGGTGAATGCGAGCGATATCGAAACTGTATTCGGTAACGTTGGCTCCGATGCCGCCGACATCATCGAAAAAATGTCGTTTATACACGTAGACTCTAACCTTGTTCCTTACCTCTCGCCTGAGGAGTACGAGACTTATCACGATGAGTTCGTCAAGACCGGTGAGAGACGTTGGGAGACAGGTGATATCTGGAGTCAGCGCTACACCTTCTCGGGTAAGTATGGTGCAAACCTTATGGAGGAGGTTGCTCGCTACGCTATTGTTGCTGCGCAGGTTGCTAAGGACTTGGAGGGTCAGTTCGACGTTATCCACGCCCACGACTGGCTCACCTACTATGCGGGCATCGCTGCAAAGCGTGTATCGGGTAAGCCGCTTGTAGTGCATATGCACGCAACATCGTTTGACCGTTCGTCGAGCGACAATATCGATACCCGTGTCTACGAGATTGAGCGTACGGGAATGGCAGCAGCTGACCGTGTTATCGCAGTGTCGAACTTGACTCGTAACATCGTTATCGAGAAGTATGGCATTCCTGCTGAGCGTGTAGTTACCGTTCACAATGCAGTTCGTTTTGCCGAGAATGAGAACGAGGTTCCGGAGCGTGGCGTAGAGGATAAGATTGTAACTTTCCTCGGCCGTATCACCTTCCAGAAGGGTCCTGACTACTTCATTGAGGCGGCAGCTAAGGTGTTGAAGCAGGTTCCGAATGTTCGTTTCGTAATGGCGGGTTCGGGTGATATGATGAACCACGTGATTCGTCGTGTTGCACGACTCGGTATCGCTGACCGCTTCCACTTCACAGGCTTCTTGAAGGGCGACGATGTACACAAGATGTTCCAGCTTTCGGATGTATATATCATGCCGTCAGTGTCGGAGCCATTCGGTATCTCGCCATTGGAGGCTATGCGTGCAAACGTGCCTTCGATCATCTCGAAGCAGTCGGGTGTAGCCGAGGTATTGGACTACGCCGTTAAGGTGGACTACTGGGATGTAGACTCGATGGCAGATGCTATCTATGGTTTGATTACCTATCCGGCTCTTGCGAAGATGTTCGCACAGAAGGGCTTGGAGGAGGTTACTAACCTCAAGTGGAACGATGCTGCAAAGAAGGTTAAGGCGGTCTACGAGGACGCTATTGCATCGATGAAATAAACGAAAGAAAAAATAAAAACATAAAAAAATATGAAGACAGTTTGTTTATATTTTCAGGTACATCAGCCTTGGCGACTCAAGACTTACCGCTTTTTCCACATCGGCAAGGATCACAACTACCTTGACGATTTGACTAACCGTGCCATTATGCAGAAGATTGCACGTGATTGCTATCTTCCGATGAATGCTCTCCTCTTGAAGCTTATCAAGGAGAACAAGGGTGCATTCCGTGTATCGTTCTCGCTCACAGGTAGCGTAGTGGAGCAGTTTAAGGCTTACGCTCCGGAGGTGTTGGATTCGTTCCGCGCATTGGTTGAGACAGGTTGCGTAGAGTTGTTGGCTGAGACCTACTCGCACTCGTTGGCAGCCCTCTCATCGAAGGAGGACTTCAAGGATCAGGTTAAGAAGCACACCGCAATGTTGAAGGCTGAGTTTGGTGTTAAGCCAAAGGCATTCCGCAACACAGAGCTCATCTACTCGGACGAGATTGGTGAGGCAGTTGGCGAGCTCGGTTTCAAGACTATGTTGGCAGAGGGCGCAAAGCACATCCTCGGTTGGAAGTCGCCAGACTTCGTATACGCAGGTGCAGCTGATCAGAGCCTCCGTCTCTTGCTCCGCAACTACAAGCTTTCGGACGATATCGCATTCCGTTTCTCGAATCAGGGTTGGGATCAGTACCCACTCACAGCCGACAAGTATGCAGCTTGGCTTTCGGAGTCGGAGGGTGAGGTTATCAACCTCTTTATGGACTACGAGACCTTTGGTGAGCACCAGAAGGCTTCGACCGGTATCTTCGACTTCGTGAAGAATCTCCCTGCAGCAATCTTGAAGCGTGGTGATTTGAAGTTCTCGACCGTTTCGGAGACTGCCGCTGAGCACCAGCCTGTTGCAGTTCTTCACTGCCCTCACGTTATGTCGTGGGCTGATGAGGAGCGTGATATCACCGCTTGGCTCGGTAACGACTTGCAGAATGAGGCCTTCTCGAAGCTCTATGCAATGAAGGATAAGGTACGCTCGTTGAAGAGTGCCGATTTCGAGTATGTATGGAACTTCATGCAGACATCTGACCACTTCTACTATATGGCAACCAAGTGGCTTTCGGATGGTGATGTTCACTCTTACTTCAACCCTTATGGCTCATCTTACGAGGCATTCATCAACTATATGAATGTGTTGTCGGATTTCCAGATTGAGGTAGAGAAGGCGTTGGCAGCTAAGAAGAGTCGCAAGAAGTAAAATTGTTTTTAAGCAGCAATTGCTGCGTTAAACATCGATAACCGAGTCCCCACATACGCTTAGTATGCTGAGGACTCGGTTTCTTGTTTGCCTTTCTTTGTTGAGAACAATCAAAAAAAGACGAGAGCCTGCGCTCTCGTCTTTTAGTTTTCCATTTTCCACTTTTAGTTCTCCGCCTTGTTCAGCTCCTCAATTGCCCGTTGGACGGTCTTGTCGATTGGGCGGATAAAGTAGTAGAAGGCGTTATCTTCGAGGTCGGAGTTGCGTGAGATGTAGGCACGGAGTTGCGCCTCCATAATCTCGCGCGAACGCTCAATTTCCTTCCAATTTGGCTTCACACCCTGACGCTCGGCATAGCGCACAAAATCCGAGAGAAGCGTCTTGTCGCTATCAAGCAACTTCTTCAAATCCTCGATGCTCTTTGCGCTTTCCAACGCCTTGCGGTGGTTATCCGCATAGTCGATGGTGTAGCGGTAGAGTATGTTGCGACCGCTAACCTCCGAGAAGTAGTTTGTGATGTTGAGCGTATCGAGTGGCACGAAGATATCCGGCATAATGCCTCCGCCTCCATATACAACCTTGCCCTTCGGTGTGGTGTATCGGAGTGAGTCGGCAAAGTGGATGCTATCGGCCGAGAAGAACTCGTTGCGCTTATATCGCTCCAGGAGGTCGAGCTCGTAGCTCTCGCCATCACCTGCAGTGTAAGGTTTCTGAATCGAACGTCCCGTAGGGGTGTAGTAGCGAGCTACGGTGAGACGCACTGCCGAGCCATCCTCGAATGGAGTCTGCGACTGCACAAGTCCCTTGCCGAACGAGCGACGTCCGATGATTGTTCCGCGGTCGTTATCCTGAAGTGCACCCGCCAAAATCTCACTCGACGATGCGCTGCTCTCATCAATCAGCACTGCGACCTTGAGGTCGGTCGATTTGCCTCGGCCATCGCTATATTGTTGCAGCTTGTGGCCATTGCGGTCGACCGTGTAGACGATGAGTGACTTGGCAGGGAGGAACTCGTTGGCGATGTGAATTGCCTGGTCGAGGAATCCGCCCGAGTTGCCACGAAGGTCGAAGATTAGCGATGTCATACCCTGCTGACGCAACGACGCAAGCGACTGCTTAATCTCGGCGTACGATGTGCGCGAGAACTGCGATAGCTTGATAAAGCCGACACTCTTGGTGAGCATTGTTGTAGCCTCGACGCTGTGTACAGGTATTGCATCACGGGTTACGACGATGTCAACCAATCCGTCGATGCCCTTGCGTTCGAGCGAAAGTTTTACCTGTGTGCCACGAGGACCACGGAGTCGCTTCATCACCGATATCTGCGACATCTTCTCTCCTGCGATGAGGGTGTCGTTGACCTTGATGATGCGGTCACCGCCCTGCACGCCCGCCTTGCGGCTTGGGCCCGTAGGAATGACATTCAGGATGATGACGGTGTCGGTAGCCATATTGAAGACTACGCCGATGCCGTCGAACTCGCCCTGCAGTGGCTCATCGGCCTCCTCAAACTCCTGTGGAGGAAGATATACCGAGTGCGGGTCGAGCTTATGGAGTATGGCCGGAATGGCCAACTCAGCCAAAGAATCACGCGAGATGGAGTCGACATATTCGCGCTCAATCATTGTCAGCACGCGCGAAAGCTTGTCGTTCTGATTAGCAGGGTCGGCTGCCAGATATATGCGTACCTGGTCGCCAACAATTCGCTTGCCGGAGTAGAGACCGACAAACCAACCCACTGCCAAAATCAGAATGAGGACAATAGCTCTATAGATATGCTTTACCATCTCTCGTTCCTACTATTTATTTTTGAAGGTATATGCAAGACCTACGCCAAGAACGGTCTGAGTCTGCACCTTTGCATTCTGAGCCTTGTTGTAGTAGAGCTGGAAGTAGAGCTGTGTCGAGAAGTACTTTGTAGCCTTGATGTCGATGGTGTTCTCCCAACGTACGGTCGGAACAATCGAATCGTAGTAGAGGAGGTTGTCGGCGTGAGTAGGATCTGCGTTCCACTTCTTACTCATATTCTGCTGTGACAACTGGTTGATCCAACCGTAGAATGAGTAGAGTGTAGTGCGGTAGCGGAAGATGCCCTTCTTGCCAAATGTCTTATCGAAGTCGATCTGAACCGAAGAACCACCCTCGTAACGCTGATTGCCGTTCTGGAGAGTCAAACCGTAAACGTATGCGGTGTTGCGCTGGCTCTGGGTGAGGATCTGGTCGTTAGCGAGATACTCCTCGTAGGTAACAGCGTTGCCGTTAGCATCTGTGAAAGCCTTCTCCTTGAAGTACAAGCTGCGGATGGTCTTGCTTGTTACATAGGTTGCATTCATAGAGATAGGCGAGATGTTAATCTTGATAGGGAACTTAGCGTTCGGACACACATAGGTCAAACCTGCAGCGAGAGTGAGGTATGCCGGTGCGAAGCTCACGCTTGTGAGGGCGCCGTCACCATTGTAACCCTTGGCAAACTGCGAACGCAACGATACCGAACCTCCAATGTTCCACTGCTTTGAGAGGGTGTATGCCGGAGCCGACGAAATGTACCACTCATCCTGGCTCTTGGTAGCCGAGCTTGCGCCCTCGCTCTCAGGGAGGAAGTTGAAGGTGTAACCGAGCTTACCTGTAACCTTGTTATCCAAGACGAACTTGTTCTTCTTGTACTGGTGGGTGAAGATGATGTTGCAAACACCTGTCAACGAGTTTGTGTTACCATTCACCTTACGCCAGTAGCCGTTGAAGTGCGAGAGCGAAGCGTTGAGTGTAGCATTGAACTCTACCTTGTTATGCTCCTTGCGCTGTGCAAGCTTCTGTGAACGAGCCTGCCACTCATTCGATACGGTTGCAGCCTCCTTGTTTGGCTTAATTTCGCTGGTCAACTCCACCTGCTCCTGTGGTGCTGCCGACTCTACGGTTGCCTGCGCATTTGCGATGCCGAAGCAAGCGAATGTAGAAATTGCAAAAAGGGTAAAAAATCTCTTCATAAACTTATATTTTTTGTGAGTTTCGAATTTGATACACAAATATACGATAAATATCGTAAACTTTTGCTATATTTGTAGAAAGTTGTGATAAAAACTAAAATTATGAAATATTTCGGCGCGCACGTCAGCGCATCAGGCGGGGTGGAGAATGCCCCATATAATGCAAAGGCAATCGGAGCAACAGCCTTTGCTCTCTTTACCAAGAATCAGCGTCAGTGGCTCGCTCCGGCTTTGACTGCAGAGCAGTGTGACCGCTTCAAGGCGGCGTGTGAGGAGTGTGGATACTCGGCAAAGCAGATTCTCCCACACGACTCATACCTCATCAACCTCGGTCACCCCGAGCGTGAAGGTTTGGATAAATCGCGCGAGTCGTTCTTCGAGGAGATGGCACGTTGTGAGGCGCTCGGCTTGGATAGATTGAACTTCCACCCGGGCAGCCACCTCGGCAAGATTACATCGTTGATAAGTCTCGACCGTATTGCCGAGTCGATAAATATGGCGCTCGACCGCACAAAGGGCGTAACTGCCGTTATCGAGAATACTGCGGGACAGGGCTCGAATCTCGGTTTTGCGTGGGAACATATCGCACATATTATAAATAAGGTAGAGGATAAGTCACGTGTAGGTTTCTGCATCGACACTTGTCACACCTTCGCTGCGGGCTACGACCTCTCGAGTGTGGAGGCGTGCGAGAAGACCTTTGCGATGGTGGATAGCATCGTCGGCTTGAAGTACTTGCGCGGTATGCACCTCAACGATGCATTGAAACCGCTTGGCTCGCACGTTGACCGCCACGCCTCGTTGGGTGAGGGATTTATCGGTTGGGACTGCTTCCGCTTTATTGCACAGTCGCCATATTTCGAGGAGATTCCGTTGACACTCGAGACCCCGAACGAGGAGATCTGGGCGCAGGAGATTGCGCAACTTAAGGCCTTTGCAAACGAAAAATAGTAGGTATATGCGTAGATTATTTGTGATATTGGCGTTGTCGTTGGGTGCGGTTGTAGCCGAGGCTCAGCCGCTGAAGGTGACAATCAATCCGTCGGAGCAGAAGCAGACCATCGAGTACTTTGCTGCGGCCGATGCGTGGAGTGGTGACTTCGTAGGTAAATATTGGAGCGAGGTCTCGAAGCAGAAGATTGCCGATTGGCTCTTCTCGCAGGAGTACGACGAGAGTGGCAATCCGAAGGGTGCGGGTTTGTCGGCTTGGCGTGTAAACCTCGGTGGCGGAACTTTGGAGGCTCCCAATGCCGACATCTTCCCATATCAGCGTCGTGCCGAGAGCTACTTGACCGTTGACGGCAAAAATTACGATTGGGGCAAGTGTGCAGGTCACGAGTATTGGATGGCTGAGGCGGTAAAACGTGGCAGCAACTATTTTATACTTTTCTCGAATACACCACCGGTGCAGTATACGCTAAATGGTAAGGGCTACTCGCCAGATGGCTTGAAGGCAAACCTTCGTGAGGATTGCTACGACGATTTCGCTTCGTACCTCGCAACCGTAGCTAAGCACTATATGGAGAAGGGTTGGAATGTGCCATATATCAGCCCGATAAATGAGCCTCAGGATGGCTGGGACACTCCGAGACAAGAGGGCTCACCTTGGCGCAATAGCGACGTGAAGCGAATGATGACCGCTCTCGATGAGGAGCTCTCGAAGGAGAGCACTTTCGACAATCTTCGTATTCAGCTTGGCGAGACTAATCGACTGAAATATCTCTACGAGTCTCATTCAAGATATACCGATAAGTTTGGCGAGGCGGAGGCTCCGAACTGGGTTGTCCGAACCTTCTTCGATAAGAACTCGGCCTACTATATTGGTGATTTGCGCCACCTCAAGCGTGCGGTCTATGGTCACGCCTACCACGATATCCGCAGTAGCGAAAAGATGCGAAATGTTCACCGCTTGGCGGGAGAGGAGTGTCGCAAGTACGATGTTGAGTACAATATGTCGGAGTGGTGTCTCTTGCCTGGCGCACGCACCAAGAATATAGAGGGATTGACCGAGGATTGGTACTGCGCAAACTATGCCGATATGCAAGCGGGATTGATTATGGCTCGCATTATCTATAGCGATATGGTCGATTCCAATGCTGCATCGTGGAGCTACTGGAAGGGTATGGAGTTGCGAGGTGACCACGCCTTGATTGCTCTTCACGCCAAGGATGGCGATATCTTCCGCGGAGGAGATGTGAAGGCAAACAAACTTCTGTTTGTGCTTGGCAACTACAGCTTCTTTGTGCGACCAAACTACAAGCGCGTAGCACTCTCGGGTGCGGATAATTTGAGCGAGGTTGCAGCTACAGCATACCTCTCGCCCGACGGAAAGCGTCTCGTAGCGGTCTATGTGAACAACACCTTCAAGAAGCAGGCGGTAGAGGTAGCCCTGCCAAAGGCCTGCAAAGTCGCCTCGGCTAAGATGTACGTCACCGACGAGCGCAACGACCTCTCTCTCCACGAGATGGCAAGCCCCGCAACCTTTAATTTGAATGCACGTTCAGTAACAACAATAGTTTATAACCTAAAATAATTATTAACTTTTAACTTTCAATTCAATATGGAATTACCTTTTGCAGAATCTTGGCGAATCAAAATGGTTGAGCCAATCAAGAAGAGTACTCGCGAGGAGCGCGAGCAGTGGATGAAAGAGGCTGACTACAACCTCTTCCAGCTTCGTTCAGAGCAGGTTTATATCGACTGCTTGACCGATTCGGGTACTGGAGCTATGAGCGACCGTCAGTGGGCTGCTGTAATGTTGGGCGATGAGAGCTATGCAGGCTCGGCGTCGTTCTTCCACCCCAAGGAGACTATCAACAAGATTACAGGTTTCGAGTATGTTATCCCTACTCACCAGGGTCGTGCTGCTGAGAACGTATTGTTCTCGCACCTCGTGAAGCCGGGTTCGGTTGTTCCGGGAAACTCGCACTTCGATACCACTAAGGGTCACATCGAGAGCCGTAAGGCTACTGCACTCGATTGCACTATCGACGAGGCAAAGGATACTCAGCTCGAGATTCCTTTCAAGGGTAATGTAGACCCTAAGAAGCTCGAGAAGGCTTTGGCTGAGCACCACGAGAATGTGCCGTTCATCATTGTAACCATTACAAACAACACCGCAGGTGGTCAGCCTGTATCGATGCAGAACTTGCGCGAGGTGCGTGCTATCGCCGACAAGTATGGCAAGCGCGTAGTGCTCGACTCGGCTCGTTTTGCTGAGAATGCCTACTTCATCAAGACTCGTGAGGAGGGCTATGCCGATAAGACAATCAAGGAGATTGCGCTCGAGATGTTCTCGTTGGCTGATGGTATGACAATGTCGGCTAAGAAGGATGGTATCGTAAATATGGGTGGTTTCATCGCTACTCGCCACGAGGATTGGTACGAGGGAGCTAAGCGCTTCTGTATCCCATTCGAGGGTTACCTCACTTATGGCGGTATGAATGGTCGCGATATGGAGGCTCTCGCAGTAGGTCTTGACGAGAATACCGAGTTCGATAACCTCGAGACTCGTATCCACCAGGTTGAGTTCCTCGCAGGCTTGCTCGACGAGTACGGAATCCCTTATCAGCGCCCTGTGGGTGGTCACGCAATCTTCGTAGATGCTGACAAGGTGCTCACCAAGGTGCCAAAGGAGGAGTTCCCTGCACAGACTCTCGCTATCGAGTTGTATCTCGAGGCAGGTGTGCGTGGTTGCGAGATTGGTTATATCCTCGCTGACCGTGACCCTGTAACACGTGAGAATCGTTTCGGTGGCCTCGACTTGTTGCGCCTCTGCATCGCACGTCGTGTCTATACCGATAACCATATGCGCGTAATCGCTGCTGCGTTGAAGAATGTATTCGACCGTCGTGACGAGATTACCCGTGGCGTGGAGATCGTTTGGGAGACTGAGTTGATGCGTCACTTCACCGTTAAGTTGCGTAAATTGTAAGAGGGGATTCCCTTCTTAAAATAGCTGGCTCGACACTCACCGTGTGCAATTCTGTGTACGGCGTGTCGAGCCTTTGCTTTATGCCCGAATCCTATGCCGAAATTCGATAAAAATGCAATATATTCTCGTCGGATGACAAAAAGAATAAAAAATCTCTGAAATTATGTGTAAAATAGCGTAAAAACGCCCTCTATGTTTTTGTATTAATAAAAAAAATATCTACCTTTGCCCCGAAATAGGCACATTACGATTTTGACCTACGAAAATAAGACGAAAAATATAATATTTTTAACTTTTAATTATTTCAAAAAAACTATGAAAAAACTTTTTAAAATGACATTGGTTCTTGTAGCTGCTGCCTTGACTATGACAAGCTGTAACTGCTTCAAGAAGATGGCGAAGGATACTTCGGTTGTTACAGTGTCTTGTACTCCGGATGTTCTTGTCCTCAACAACGGAAAGGTTGTTGCTGATGTTACTGCCGAGATTCCTGCTAAGTATTTCGACAAGAATGCTGCGTTGAAGGTTACTCCTGCTATCGTTTACGAGGGCGGCGTTACTAAGGGCAACACTCTCGTTCTCCAGGGTGAGAAGATTGCTGACAACGGTATGCTCGTAAAGAAGGGCGAGGGCCTTAGCATCAAGCGTCACATCGAGTTCGACTACAAGCCAGAGATGCAGAGCTCAAGCCTCGTACTCATCGTTGAGGTAAAGTGCAAGAGCGGCAAGTGCAAGGAGTATACTCTCATCAACGCTAACACAGGTGAGATGATCGGTGCAGAGACTACTCTCTCGCCAGCTGAGTATGGTTTGACTATCGCTAAGGGTATCAACACTCTCCAGGCTGACCTCGACTATTCGGAGGCTATGTTGGGTGCTGCTAACAACTACAAGCGTGTTACTACTGTTGTAACTAAGGCTGACATCGTTTACCGCATCAACTCGTCGAAGGTTAGCAAGGGTGCTACCGAGACTGAGGAGTTGCAGTCGTTGAAGAGCGGCGTAGTTGCAAACCAGTCGAACGAGCGTGTATCGCAGAGCGTTTACGTAAACGGTTATGCATCACCAGATGGTCCTGAGAAGTTCAACGACAAGTTGTCGCAGAAGCGTAGCGAGTCGAGCTTGAAGGCTGTTCAGGAGTTGCTCGCTGAGGCAGGTTTGAACATCGACACTGCTGCATACGGTGAGGACTGGGATGGTTTCAAGGAGGCTGTTGCTGCTTCGAACATCGCAGACAAGGATCTCATCCTTCAGGTTTTGAATATGTACTCGTCGAGCGCAGAGCGTGAGAAGGAGATTAAGAATATGTCGGCAGTGTTCAACGCACTCAAGACTGACGTATTGCCACGTCTCCGTCGTTCGCAGGTTGTTAACAGCGCTGACGTAACCGGCTGGAGCGACCAGGAGATGCTCAACATCATCAAGGAGGGTAAGGTATCGACTTTGAAGCTCGAGGAGTTGCTCTACATCGCATCGGTTAGCGAGGAGGTAGCTAAGGAGGCATTGCTCGAGGCTGTTAAGTCGGGTGACGCTCGTGCTTGGAACAACCTTGCATTGGTATACGCTAAGGAGGGTGACTACACTAAGGCTGTTGAGTGCTTGAACAACGCAAACAACGAGGCTGCAGCTGAGTTGAGCACTAACTACGCATTGGTATACGCTGCTGAGGGCGACGTAACTAAGGCTGAGGGCTTCGCTGCAACTGCATCTGACGAGGCTAAGGCATTGGTTGTTGCTGCTAAGGGTGACTACGCTACTGCTGCTTTGATCTTGAAGTCTGGTTACAACGCTGCAATCGTAAACTTGCAGAATGGTAACCTCACAGCTGCTAAGGCTTGCATCGCTACTGATGCTTCTGCTAAGGCTGACTACCTCCGTGCTGTTATCGCTTGCCGCGAGGGCGACGTTAACGGTGCTAAGGCTTACCTCAACAGCGCAATCGCTAAGGATGCGTCTTTGAAGGCTAAGGCTGAGAAGGATGTTAATCTTGCAGCAATCAAGTAATAAAAATAGTTTTATGCGGCAATAGCTGCGTTAAACTGCGATAAATCGCTCCGCACATACGCTAAGTATGTTGCGGGGCGATTTTCTTGTTGGCCTTATACCTATAAAATAAAAAAAAGCTAATGGCTAATGGCCAATAGCTAAAGCGATAAAAAAGACGAGCATTTCGCTCGTCTTTTTGTTCTTTGCCTACTCAACGATAGCGTGGAGGATTCCTTCGATATCGTAGCCGCAGAGGTGTCTCAATTCGGCAACCGTGCCGTGCTCTATAAACTTATCGTCGATGCCAAGCGTGATGACAGGTACCGAGAGGTTGTGGTCGCTCAGTAACTTCACAACCGCCTCGCCTGCACCGCCTCGCAAGATGCCATCCTCGATGGTTACGATGCGCTTAAACTTTTGTGCCGCCTTCAATATAAGCTCCTCGTCGAGTGGTTTTGCAAATCGCATATCGTAGACTGCGGTGCTTACGCCGATCACCTCAGCCTGCTCAGCCGCCTTCTCTGCATCGGCGCAGAGTGTTCCAAATGCGAATACTGCCACATCGTTACCTTTGCGTACCTCGCGGGCCTTACCCACCTCGATAGCCTCGAACTGTGAGTCACGCCACTCGGTACCGCGACCCGTGCCTCGAGGGTAGCGGATAGCGAATGGAGCATCGCTCTGCAACGCCGTAAACATCATATTTCGCAACTCCCACTCATCCGATGGGGTGGCAATTGTTATATTCGGAATGCAGCCCAGATAGGCGATATCGAATGCTCCGTGGTGTGTAGCACCATCTTCACCTACCAAACCGCCTCGGTCGAGACAGAGGGTTACAGGGAGATTTTGAAGCGCTACATCGTGGATGATATTGTCGTATGCTCGCTGCATAAATGTCGAATAGATGTTGCAGAATGGGCGAGCACCTGCAGCAGCCAGACCTGCCGAGAAGGTCACAGCGTGACCCTCTGCGATGCCCACATCGAAGCAACGGTCAGGCATCTCATTCATCATTATAGTCATCGAGCAGCCCGATGGCATAGCCGGCGTGATACCTACCACGCGCTTGTCGAGTCGTGCGAGATCTAATAGTGTCTGGCCAAAGACATCCTGCATACGCGAATTCTTCGACTCGTTCTTGATTCGCTCTCCCGTATCAGGGTTGAAGCATCCTGGTGCGTGCCATACCGAGAGGTTGCTCTTCGTTGGAGCATATCCGTGTCCCTTCTCGGTGATGATATGGAGGAGCTTAGGCGAGTTTATCGACTTCAGGGCTCTCAATGTGCGTACAAGACGTTTTACGTCGTGACCATCGACACGACCAAAGTAGCGGAAGCCGAGACTCTCGAAGAGGTTACTATTCTGCAACAATCCGTGCTTGATTCCGTTACCCACCTTGCGGCAGAAGTTCAGGATGTGTGGCGTGCGTGAGAGTGCCGACCAGATACCCTGCTTGAATCGGTTATATCTCGATGATGTCGACATTCGCAGCAGATAGTTGTTGAGCGCTCCTTGCGACTTGTCGATAGACATATTGTTGTCGTTAAGGATGACCAAGATGTCGTTCATCTTGTCCGATCCCGCATTATTGAGTCCCTCGAATGCCAAGCCTCCCGCAATCGAACCATCACCGATTACCGCTACGGTCTTTACCTCTTTGCCCTGCAGCTTCGCAGCCTTGGCCATACCGAGAGCTGCCGAAATCGATACCGAAGAGTGGCCGGCACCAAAGGTGTCGTACTCGCTCTCAGCCATTCGTGGGAAGCCGCTGATGCCGCCCAATCGACGATTGGTGGTGAAGGCCTCGCAGCGTCCTGTGATAATCTTATGGGCATATGCTTGGTGTCCGACATCCCAGATAAGTTTGTCCTGAGGTGTGTCGTAGACATAGTGAATGGCTACGGTAATCTCCACAGCGCCCAGCGAAGATGCCAGGTGGCCGGGGTTGATGGCGCACTGCTCGATGATATATTGACGCACCTCGTCGCAATAGCGAGGAAGCTCATCAATGGTCAACTTGCGCAGGTCGGCCGGCGAGTTAATACTGTGCAGATATTTATATTCGAGTTTAGTCATAATCTTTTCTTCTCCTTTTAGAATGGGTAGCCTACGCCAAAGTTGAGCGAGGTGTTACGCCATTTGAAATTGTGAATCCAACGCTCTCCAACCGGGTTGTTTGGGTTGTGGAGCTGGATACCCCAATCGAGTCGTAATATCGCAAATTCGATATCAATACGGAGTCCGATACCGGTGTTGAATGCCAATTGTTTGTAGAAGTTGTTGAAGTGGAATACCGCCGCTGGGTCATAGTTTGCGCCCTTGCGGTTGATATACCAGATATTACCCACATCGAGGAATGTAGCACCGTGGAACATATCCCAAATTGGGAATCGGAGCTCGACATTGGCCTCCAACTTCATATCTCCCAACTGAGTAGGGTAGACTACGTTTGTAGGTGCCGGTGAAGCGCCCGGACCGAGTGTTCGAGGAGCCCAACCACGCATACTGTTGCTACCTCCCGCATAGAAGAGGCGGTCGAATGGTACCGCGTCGGAGTTTCCGTAGGCGTATGCCACACCCGCATAGAGACGAGCCGCAATGGCTGTCACATCGCCCAGCATAACCTTGTGGCTGGCGTTGATGTCGGCACGCACATACTGCGAATATCTGATGCCGAGCAACTCGTAGTAGTTTTTGCCCTCGACAGGTTTCGAGACGAGTCGTACGATGCCGTTGAGCACGTTACCCGAAAGCTCGCAGTTGGCACGTACGGTTGTCTGGTTGTTCGGAGCCGACTTGTAGCTCTTCTTAAAGGTGTGCGAGCCCGCTATAGCGACGATGAGTTGTGACTCGAAACTGTGCTTGAGGTATTGATTCTGCAGCGAGTTGAAGTAGTCCTCATCGATGTAGCCAATGCTCACCAAGTTGATGCTTATCGGCTTTAATATGAACGACGAGTTCTTCGTATTGCTCCACGAGTAGTTCCACGAAGCACTCGAGAGACCTCGCTTGTAGTACGGTCTATCCTGGAAGTTGTACGACAGCTCGAACTTGGTCTTTGGCGCAATTGTGTTGGTCTTGATGGCGTAGTTTGCGAGCAGGAATCGTGGAAGAGTGAGACTCGCCATAATACCAAACTCGGTGGCGTGTTTCTTCTTCGAATTAGGCGCCTTCATATACTCATATCCCGCTGTACCCGTGATTTCGAGCATCTCGGCACCGCGGAAGATGTTTCTGTTCTGGTATCCCAATACTGCAGTCAAGCCGTAGAAGCTCGATGTTGTAGCCGCCTCCAGCTCCGCCTTGATGCCCTGCTGCAGGGCAGGGGTACACGAGATGTTACAATCGAGATACTTCTCGCGTGTGTAGTTTACAGGTGCAAACTCCGACTTGTCGTTGTATCCAATCAGCGTGATTAGGTCACTCTTAAGGGTATCCTGCACCTCCGAGAACTCTACACGTGCACTCTTGAAGTAACCCATCGACATAAGGTTCGAGTAGGTGGCGTTAATCTGAGAGTTGTTGTAGAGGTAGTTCGGGTAGAGCGGTACTATATTTCGCAACACCTTAGCGCGCACCTTTGGTCTGTTGCCCGCAAATTTGACATTCAGACCACGATAGTCCAACGAGTCGAACGACTTGAAGTAGCTCGGGTCGCTCTTTGCAAGCACAGCATTGTAATTTGGTGTGATGTTGATGTTGCGCAGACGGTAGACTACGTTGTTGTCGTACTGCGCGATGCCTCGAGCGTCGAAGCCTGTCAGATTCTGCTTAACGATGACGGTAAGGTCGATGTTGTTAAAGTTGTTGAGCGAATCGGCAGTGTAGACAATGTTGTTGACAGAGAAGTCGTAGTAGCCTCTATCCTTGAGGTATGCAGTGATACGCTCGCGCTCCTTGTTGAGAGTCGAGATGTTGAAGATGTCGCCCTTGTGAAGTAGGGTGGAGAGCGTGTCGGATAGGATAATCGGCTCGAGGAACTTATCCCTAAAGTCGTAGAAGATGTTACCGATGCGGTAAGGCTTACCCTGCTTGAGGGTGTAGGTCACCTTGGCGCGCTTCTGCTTGTAGATGGTGTCGATGCGGTACTCGACCTTCGACGAGTAGTAGCCTCGCTGATCGAGGTTCATCTTGAGCTGAGTCGCCGAAGCCTTGGTATCCTGGAGGTTCAAGTATACAGGCTCCTCGCCGATACGACGCATGAAGTTATTCCAGCCATTATCCTTATCAGGCTTTGCCATAAGGTAGACCCAAACATAGAAGTCTGTGCCGAGGAAGCGCTTGTTTGGCTTCTGTCGCAGGTAGCTGAGCAACTCGTCGCTCTTGATGCGCTCGCTGCGAGGTACGCTCTTATCCTCCTCAATCTTTACACGCTGGAGCAGATACTCGTCAGACGGCAACAGGTGCGTAATATTACAGCCCGAGAGGAGAACTCCCAGGATAATAGAACACACTATGTAGAGCAGTCTGCGCATCTTTTCTATCTCTTCTTCAAAAAGTCGTTGTATAGTGCAATCTCGTCGTCGAATTTTCCCAACTCCACGTATGAGAAGTTGCCCTCATTTGCCACCACCTTACCGTACGAGATGTACGATGCATTGCCGATAAGTTGTGTGTGCAATCCGCCCTCCTTGTGGCAGATGCAACGCACGGCACCACCTCGGTTCTCCACCTCGATAAGGGCCTCGTAGTCGCATCGGAGGTTCAAAGCTATCGCCGTTGCGCTCGATGTCATTGCGGTTCCGCACGATGCGGTGATGCCCGCACCTCGCTCGTATGTCGCTACGAAGATGTGATTCTTGCCCATCACCTTCACGAGCGATACGTTGATACCCTTCGGGAACTCGCTGCGCAACTCCAATACACGCTCGCCGAGCTTGGTCAGGTGGTCGTAGTCAATCTCCTCGACCTCCGCTACTATGTGTGGATTGCCCACGTTGATGGCACTCCAGAGCAGGGTGGTGTCGAGTGCCTCGATGCGCTTCGATACGAACTGCTCAGCACCCTCTGCAAAGCCGAAGTCGTCACTTGCAAGGCGAACACCAAGGTCGACGCCATAGGTCGGAATTGCGGGGTAGATATCCTCCTCGCGCGAGATGTGGTAGATATTGCCACCCGAGAACATATCGAACTTGCGCTCACCGACATACTCCTCGGCCAAGCGGGCTACGCAACGAATGCCGTTGCCACACATCTCAGCCTCCGAGCCATCGGGGTTGAACATTCGCATACCATAAATGCCGTCGCGCTCGACTAAGAGCAATATGCCGTCAGCGCCTACCGAATCCTCTCTGTTGCAGATAAAACGAGCGAATGCAGCGAGGTCGACACCCTCAAAATTGTATTTTACGGCATCTACCATAACGAACTCATTTCCAGAGCCGTGGCACTTTATGTATTCAAATTCCATTCAAAAATTAGTTATATGATGGCTATAATCGTTCAAAAATAGTGAAAATTGGAGAATTTTCCATATTTTTACGCAGTAAAATTCAAAAAAAACGATAAAGATGGTCGAAAAGTTTATTATGGCGGGCGATGCAGCTTTGCACGTTTGCGACTCGGAGGTGGGTGAAAAGTGTGTAGTTCTCCTCCACGGTTACCTCGAAAATATGCTTGTTTGGGAGGAGTTTGTGCCTCTGCTCTATAAGGATGTGCGTGTTGTGACACTCGATATTCCGGGTCACGGAATCTCGGTGGTAAATGGCGAAATTCACACTATGGACTATCTCGCTGACACAATCGCTGCTGCCCTCGATAAGATTGGCGTAGAGCACGCAACCGTAGTCGGTCACTCGATGGGCGGATATGTTGCTTTGGCATTCGCAGAGCGTCATCCCGAGCGCCTCGATGGCCTCGTGCTCTTGCACTCAACCCCTTATGCCGATAGCGACGAGAAGAAGAAAAATCGTCAGCGCGAGATCTCGCTCATCAAGTCGGGCAAGAAGGAGTTGTTGGCTCACACCGCACCCGAGGCAGGTTTTGCAGTTGAGAATCGTAACCGTTTCCGCACCGAGATTGAGGACTTGCAGCAGACAATATACCTCACCGAAGATGCCGGTATTGTGGCGTTGTTGAATGGTATGATAGAGCGCAAGGCGCAGAGCGAAATGCTCCACGCCTTGGGTAAGCCTATTCTCTTCGTCCTTGGTCGCAAGGATAGCTATATCGTGCCTGAAGTTGCAGAGAAGATGGTTGCCGAGCACCCCGAAGCTGAGGTTGTATGGCTCGAAAATTCGGGACATATGGGCTTTATCGAGGAGGCTAAGGCGTGCGCATCGGCACTCCTCGACTTCGTAGCCAAGTGCTAAGCGGTCATCTCTCCGCGGAGAGGGCGATTCATCGTCTCGGCGAGAGCCTCACCGCTGAGTCCCTGACCGAGTAACCACATAAGCTTTGTTACGGCCGCTTCGGTGGTCATATCGTAACCGCTAATAACTCCGGCCTCCTGCAAACGGCGGCCGGTTTCGTATAGCTGCATAGCCACAGCACCACCTTGACACTGGGTGATGTTTACCACGGCAATACCTCGTGCAATGGCGTCACGCAAGAGGTCGATAAACCAACTCGCTGTTGGTGCATTTCCTGTGCCGTAGGTCTCGAGCACTACGCCCTGAATGCCCTCAATCGAGAGCATAGCCTTGAACGATTCGCTCGAAAGTCCTGGGAAGAGTTTTATGATGATGACCTTGTCATTCAATCTATCGCATACGTTCAGCGGAGCACAATCTGCTGACGGCTTGGCGATTACGGTGTTGTTGTAGACGATGTTTACACCCACCTCGGCAAGTGGTGCGAGGTTGCGTGACTCGAAGGCGCTCAACGCCTCGGCCGAGTGCTTCGATGTGCGATTTGCGCGGAAGAGTCGGTTCTGGAAGTAGAGTGCCACCTCAGGAATCATCGGCTTGCCACACTCATCTGTTGCAGCCGCCAACTCGATGGCTGTGATGAGATTCTCACGACCGTCCGTACGCAAAATACCCATCGGAATCTGGCTACCTGTGAAGATTACAGGCTTTGCCAAATTCTCGAGCATAAAGCTCAAGGCTGATGCCGTGTACGACATTGTGTCGGTGCCGTGGAGTACCACAAAACCGTCGTAGTCGGCATAGTTGTCGGCTATGATATGAGCCAATTCGCTCCAGCGCTCAGGCGTTACATTCGACGAGTCTATCGCCTCCATCTTGTGTACCGAAATATCGACATTTAGAGTTCGCACTGCAGGGAACTCCTGCTCGATGGAGTTGAAGTCGAAGGGTACGAGGGTACCGCTGGCATCGCGTCGCATACCGATAGTACCACCGGTATAGATAATCAAAATTGAAGCTCTTTTCATATGGTTTTATAAGCTAAATATTCGTTTTGCATTTGCTGTTGTCTGCTCGGCAACAACTTTATAATCAGTGCCTTGCAACTCGGCAATCTTCTCGGCTACAAAGCGCACATAGGAGGATTCGTTGCGAGTGCCGCGATGAGGCGCAGGGGTGAGATATGGCGAGTCTGTCTCAATCACCAAATCCTCCAAATTCATCGACTTCACCACCTCGGCCAGGGCGCTCTTCTTGAAGGTCACAACGCCTCCGATACCGAAGAGGAAGTCGCCACACTTGCGCAGTCTCTCATACATAGCTACATCCGACGAGAAGGCGTGGAAGATACCTCTGAGACCACTGCCGACATACTCCTCGACGATTGCAGCCATCTCCTCCCACGCATCACGCGTATGAATCACGACGGGTAGGTTGTGTGCTACAGCCATATCGAGCTGAGCCCTAAAGGCCTCGGTCTGCTCTGCTTGCCAATCACGACTCCAATAGAGATCCAAACCAATCTCGCCAACGCCATAGAAACGCTCAATGCCTTGAGGCGGATTTTCGAGCAATCGTTGCACATCGGCCAACTCCTCACGCCATTGCGGATTATCGTTTACCGATGTCGGATGAAGTCCCATCAGGGGTACCATATAGTCGGGATATGCGCGGCACAAATCGAAGAGTCGCTCGTTGCTCTCCTTGTCAATGGCGGGGAGCACAATGCGCTCAATGCCTTCAGAAATGGCACGCTCGACAACCTCCTTGCGGTCGCTGTCGAAAGCCTCGTCGTATATGTGTGAGTGTGTGTCTATCAGCATATTACATAAATTTTACCTGGCAACTGTCGGACGAGGGCCGAGAGTTCCATATTGAGTAGTACGGCGCTCACTTCGGCAATCGATAAGCCCGTCACATCGGCTATCTTCTCCATCGAGAGACCATCCGAATTGTCGCTTAATGAGGCGTAAATCGTCGCCTCCTTGTCGTTCATCTGGCGAGGTGAGAAGTTTATCTTCTCGGGCACGCTGCCTGCAACCTCCCAACCGAGTGCCGCAGCTATATCTTCGGCTGAGGTTATGAGTTGTGCTACGTTGCTCTTGATAAGGTGATTGGTGCCTTCCGAACGTGAATCGGTGATACGTCCCGGCACAGCCATAATGGTGCGAGAGTAGGCATCTGCTGCCTTTGCCGTCGAGAGTGAGCCTCCATTTGCGGGTGACTCGACAACCAATAATCCATCCGCTACGCCCGCAATGATGCGATTGCGAGGGATGTAGAAGGTTCCATTCTGCTTGCTCTGCGAGTTTACCTCGGTAATAACTGCACCGCCGTGGTCAATCATATCCTTGGCAAGGTTGCGATGCTGTGCGGGTGTTACATCGGGCAATTTGCTTGCTATAACACCTACGGTGCGCACTCCTGCTGCCAATGCTGCACGGTGTGCTGCCGAGTCTACGCCAAATGCGAGACCGCTCACAACGACCAAATCGGGGAACATCTCGGCAAGTTCGGAGATAATCTTGGCACAGATAGTCTCGCCATATGGAGATATGCGTCTTGTGCCTACAACCGACAGAATATGAGGCGATTGCAGTGCCTCGAGGTCGCCCATCGAGTAGAAGACGTGAGGTCTGTCATCCACCTCGTGAAGCAGTCGTGGATACTCCTCATCGAAGAGTGAGGTAATCTTGATTCCCTTCTCTTTGCAGTATCGCATCTCGCGCTCAGCCTCGGCATAACCCTCCTTGCGGGCGATGCTTCGAGCAATATCGCCACGCAGCTCTGCCCTCGCTATGAGTTGCTCGTCAGTGTGTGCGTAGACATCCGCAGCATCGTTGTAGCACTCCATAAGGTGTACTATGCCGCGTGAGCCGAGGTTTGGCACAAAGGTTAGTGCGAGTTCGTCGAGTATCATATCCCTTATTTAGGACTATTTCCAGTTGCTTCGCTTGTAGATGATGCGCTCACCCCAACAAGGAATCCAAATATGGTTGTGGTTCAACTTATCCTTCAACTTCAAGGCGTCGTGGAATGTCCAGCGCCACTTGTCGATGCGGTGACCAAGCTCCTGCAAGTGCGAGAGGAAGACGTGACGTGGCTGGATGTTGTTGATAGCTGCCTGGATATTGAGGCCAACCGCCATATGCAACATAAAGATGTCGACCTTCTTCTCAGGGTTGAGCTGCAGGTAGTTGTTCGAGTCGCCGGTGTGGAAAAGCACGGTGTTGTCGGTACGTGGGCCGCAGTCTATCTCGTAGGATGTCACGAAGTTACGCAACTTTTTGTTGTGGTCGCCAATAGTAGTGCGAATGGTGATGTCGCCCACGGTGTAGACCGCTTCGTGCTCAATCTTGGTGCTATTTACGCCCTCTATGTCGAACGCTGCGAAGACCTGCTTGCCTCGTGCGCTCATAGCCTTGAGGAATGGCTTATTAGTGTGGTCGCCGTGGGCGTGAGTGACCATCGTAAAGTCGACCAAATCGGCCACCTCCTCAACGTATCTTGTGTGGATGTCGATGCCGAATACTGCGGTCGGAGTCTTGATGATATAGCCCATATTGTAGAGCAGCCAGATAGCTACGGTGCCATCCTTAACCTTTGTGGTCTTGACCTCCTTCTTAATCTTGTCGAGTGCTTGACGCATAAAGTATGGTACGCTCGAAAGCTCTGCCTCAGCCAACGCATCGGCATCTTTGATATTGCGATATGCTCGCCATTCAGTGTGTGGGAAGTGGTTCAACTCGCTCTGTGTCACCTCCATAGCCTTCATACGCTTGGCGGTGATGTCGTGACCGTTAGTCTTGTACATAATTGTAGCGACAGCCTTCTGGAACGCCTTGTTCGATGGGCGCTTCGACTCCACTACGGTTTGTGCGGTTACCATTGCGACGAAGGCAACCAATGCAAGCAAAGTTGTAAATATTCTCTTCATAGATTGAGGTAGTTTAGTTGTACAAAGTTAGGAATAATATCGAAAAAAGAGAGTGTCCGACTTGAAAAAATCGGACACTCATCTCTAATTTAAGGATTTTACTCCTCGTCAGTATCTGTGTAAGCCTTCAAGAGCTTATCCTGAACGTCGCTTGGTACCTGCTCGTACGAATCGAACTTCATAGTGTAGGTTGCAGCACCCGAAGTCAACGACGACAAGGTAGTAGAGTAGCGGTACAACTCTGCGAGTGGTACACGTGCGGTCAACTTATCGAAGCCCTTAGCCGACTCCATACCCATAATCATTGCACGGCGGTTCTGCAAGTCGCTCATAACCGAACCCATATAGTCGGTTGGAGTCAATACCTCTACGTTGTAGATAGGCTCCATAATCTTCGGACCTGCATTGCGGAACGCCTCCTTGAATGCGTTACGAGCTGCCAACTTAAACGAGATTTCGTTCGAATCTACCGGGTGCATCTTACCGTCGTAGATGGTTACACGGATGTCACGAGCATACGATCCTGTCAACGGACCCTCGTCCATCTTCTCCATGATACCCTTCAAGATTGCAGGCATAAAGCGTGCATCGATAGCACCTCCGACAATCGAGTTGTAGTACTGAAGCTTACCACCCCAATCGAGGTCGTACTCCTCCTTACCCTTGATATTTACGGTGATCTCCTTGCCGTTAACCTTGTACTTCGATGGCTCAGCAATACCCTCGTAGTAAGGCTCGATAACCATATGTACCTCGCCGAACTGACCTGCACCACCAGACTGCTTCTTGTGGCGGTAGTCTGCCTGAGCTACCTTAGTGATAGTCTCACGATATGGAATCTTAGGTGCGAAGAACTCCATCTCCACCTTGTTCTCAGCTGCAATGCGGTTACGCAAGATGTTGAGGTGGTGCTCACCCTGACCCTGGATAATAGTCTGCTTCAACTCCTTAGAGTACTCAACAAGGAGGGTTGGATCCTCGAAACGAGCGTCGAGCAACAACTTGCCGAGCTTCTCCTCGTCAGCCTGTACCTTAGCCTTAACAGCTGCACGGTAGCGTGGCTCAGGGAATACGATTGGCTCCAATGTGATAGGTGCATTAGGTGCAGCCAAAGTATCGTTTGTGCGTGTGCCCTTCAACTTAACGGTACAACCGATATCACCAGCCGACAACTCCGATACCTTGATACGGTTCTTACCTGCTACAGCGAACAACTGAGAGAGCTTCTCCTTGTTGCCGGTACGAGAGTTAACTAACTCCATACCCTCGGTCAACTTACCACGAACTACGCGGAAGTAGTTAATCTCACCGATGTGTCCCTCCATCTGCGACTTGAATACGAACAATGCTACAGGGGCAGTGTCGTCAGCAGCAACCTCCGAACCATCGGTTGCAGGGAATGCAGGTGCTACAGTTGGGCCTGGAGCTACATTGATGATGAACTCCATAAGTCGCTTAGTACCAATATCCTTCTTACCGCTTGCGCAGAATACAGGCATAGCCTTACGCTTAGCAACACCAATCTTCAAACCTGAACGGATGTCGTCCTGTGTGAGGGTGCCCTTCTCGAAGTAGAGCTCCATCAAAGCGTCATCGTGCTCAGCTGCAGTCTCGATCAACTCACGGTTCAAGTCGAGAGCCTTCTCCATCTCGCTCTCAGGAATATCCAACTCCTCACGAGTACCATTCTCGTCGGTGAAGCGGTACATCTTCATCATCAAAACATCGATGAATGAGTCGAAACCAGGGCCCTGGTTAACAGGATACTGAACGATAACCGGCTTAACCGAAGCCTTATCGCGCATAGTCTCGAGTGCATTCTCGTACGAAGCCTTCTCGCCATCGAGCTGGTTTACAAGCGCGATGAGTGGCTTGTTCAAGATACGAGCGTAACGACCGTGGAGTACATTTCCAACCTCCCAGCCGGTCTGTGCGTTAACAACCATAACGCCTACGTCACCAACCTTAAATGCAGAGAAGAGGTTTCCGCAGAAGTCGTCTGATCCCGGACAGTCGATGATATTGAGCTTGCGACCCATAAACTCGGTGAAGAGGGTAGTCGCATAGATAGAGCGCTTGTACTCGTGCTCGATGTCGGTATTGTCCGACAAAGTGTTGTTGTTTTCGATACTACCACGACGGTCAATAACCTTACCTTCGTAAGCCATAGCCTCCGCCAAGGTAGTTTTACCCGAGCCTGGAGCGCCAATCAGAACGATGTTCTTAATCTCTTTTGGTGAGTAATTTTTCATAGCATTATAAGTTTTAAGTGTTCAAAATTGTCATTTGTTTCCAAATCGTTTTATAAAGTTACAATCTTTTTTTTGAATTGCAAACTATTTGCCCGAAAAAGTAGAATTTTCGGGTAAATATAAATAGGGATTATGGGGATAATAGGGGTTATAGGGTTTCTAGGGACGCTCGCCTTGCTCACTTATAGGGGGATTATAGGGTTTTACTACCCTATCCACCGAAAAAAGCCCGACCGCATTGGAGCGGGCGGGCAAATATTCATTGTTTATACTCTAAAACTACTGCACCTGAGTAACTCGCAAACGCGGAGTCATTACACCCCAAGAATCGCCAGCTTCATTAGTATAATTAAAGGTCATCTCCTCATAATGATATTTCTTCGAAGTGTCGTAGTCGTCAATTACGAATGTTATAGTATGAGCCTCATTATCAATTACTGGTTCTCCATCAATTATGCCATATGAGTCCTCCAACTTACCACCATTTACTTTCAAAATGCCACCTTCGACAGCATTAGTAATAGCATATTTAAGAACTACGGTCTCATGAGCCTTCACCTCCAAGTCGTAACGATCTTTCTCATCGCTCCATACGAGTTTCGAACCTTCTACTACCCATTCAATACCTGGCATATCATCTGTTGTAACAGTAACTTTTTCTGTATGCGATACCGAGCTAAGAATTGCAGTTACATACTCTCTTGTCCATGCAGTACCATCTTGAGATGTTCCATTTTTAACCTCAGTCTCAATTGCGAATGCATACAACGAGTAGTCATATCCCACCCACTCATAGTTACGAGGATTGAGATTAACTATATATCCCGACAAATCTCCTGTGTGATAAGCAACGTCATAATATCCAACTTGTCGATTAGCCTGAACCTCCCAATCTGTATTAGCATCATAGATACTCGAAGCTACGATATACTTAGCATTCTTATCCGAAGGGATAACATCAACCTTGAAGCCAT
>JAZLCQ010000040.1:0-5428 GCA_045614285.1 Alistipes sp. | reverse complement strand
GCCAAGGCATATAAAACAAAAAGATGTCGATTACTCGACATCTCATTGCTTCGTTTGTTCTTGTGGGAGTTGACGGATTCGAACCGCCGACCCTCTGCTTGTAAGGCAGATGCTCTAAACCAGCTGAGCTAAACTCCCTTTTCTAAAAAGGGCTTGGGACTGCCGATCTCTCTGCTTCAATAAAGTTGCTATCCACACTAACTCTATTTACTCGCTACACTTTCGTGCTGTCGTTGAAAAATCTCTTTTTGCAACCCTCGCGCAATAGCGCCTGAACAAGGACTTGAACCTAGGACCCCATGATTAACAGTCATGTGCTCTAACCGACTGAGCTATTCAGGCGTGTTTCTAAGAACCTCTGCAAACCGTTATTCCCGTTTTGCGAGTGCAAATATATGGCAAAATTTTTATTCCTCCAAAACTTTTTGCAAAAAAAATTAAAAAATTTTATCTTTGCACCTATGAAAAGTAGACTATACATACTCCTTATTGCCTTAGTTACATTGCTTTACGGCGTTTCTGAGGCTCAAATTATTTTTGAGAAAAAAAATCACGACTTTGGCGAGATTGCTGAAGATGGCGGTGCTGTCGAGCATATTTTCAAATTTTCGAACACTTCGACAAAGCCTGTAGTTATACTCTCAACTCACACTTCGTGCGGTTGTACGACGACTGAGTATTCGCGCAAGCCCGTCTTGCCAGGTGAGTCGTCATCGGTGAAGGTGGTATTCAATCCGATGAACTACCCCGGTGCTTTTGCCCGCAAGGTGACAATCGTGACGTCTGAGGGCACGGTGAAGGAGCCGTTGTTGATTACGGGAAAGGTTTTACCTCGCAAGCTCTCGCTCGAGGAGCGCTACCCTCTCACCTTGATTGGTGGCGTACGCACGGGTAATAACGCGCACGCATTTGGCTATGTCGAGCACGGCAAGATGATTCAATCCTCGTTCGAGATTTTCAACAGCTCGCAGCGAAGGGTGAAGCTCGCAATCGAAAATCCCTATCCCGAGTTGGAGTTCTACTACCCTACAACCCTCGATGCTGGGGCTGAGGCGGCGATAAATTTCAGCTGTTTGTTACCCGAAAATAGCACGGTTTACGGCTCGCTTTCTTATGCCGTTTGGTTGGTCGTGGATGGCAAGAAAGTTAACTATCCGTTTATAATAAACGGACTGGCGATAGATTCTCGCGATGAAAATGCAAATAATCGTGTGCAAATGATTGCTATGTCCGAAAATTTTATTAAATTTGGGGCTGTAAAGTGTAGTGTTGCGAAGGCGGTACGCGAGCTCAGGGTTTACAACCGTGGCAACAAGGCACTGAGAATACGAAAAGTTGAGCTCGAGAGAGAGGGCTTTTCGGCTCGCCTTGAGGGAGATAGCACAATCAAACCGGGTGAGAGCCGAGTATTGAAAGTGGAGATAAATCCTTCGCGTTTGCCGTTTGGAGCAGTGGTCGAGAAGATGCGCATTGTGAGTGACGATCCCAAGTCGCCTGTGCTGACCATAAGAGTTTCTGCAATAGTCGAGGGATAAGAGGTAAATGAAGATTTTATGTTTGAGATAGTAGAAAAGAGAGAACTTGCGGAGAATATCTATTTGACCCGTGTCAAGGCACCGCGTATTGCTCGTTCGGCACAGCCGGGTCAGTTCGTGATCGTGCGTGCTGATAAGGTGGGTGAGCGCACTCCTCTCACTATTGCTGACTACGATGCAGCAGAGGGCACGGTGACTCTCGTGACACAGGCTTTGGGTGTTTCGACTCGTAAGATTGTTGCTAAGGGTGCAGGTGAGTATCTCGCAGATGTGGCAGGCCCACTCGGACGTCCTTCGGACTTCGTGGCTGAGCCTATCGAGGAGGTGCGTAAGCGCAAGTATATATTTATTGGTGGCGGCGTAGGTGCTGCACCGGTTTATCCTCAGGTGAAGTGGTTGGCTGAGCAGGGTTGCGAGGTTGACGTTATCGTGGGTGCCAAGTCGAAGGATTTGCTTATCTATGCTGAGGAGATGCGCAAGGTGGCGACAAATCTCTATATAGCTACTGACGACGGCTCGGAGGGTTTCCACGGTTTGGTGACTACCCTACTCGAGAAGTTGATCACGGAGGATGGTAAGCAGTATGACTGCTGCGTGGCTATCGGTCCGATGATTATGATGAAATTTGTGACGCTGACGGCTAAGAAGTTTAACTTGCCGTGCATCGTATCGCTCAATGCTTTGATGGTGGACGGTACAGGTATGTGCGGAGCGTGCCGTGTGACTATCGCAGGTAAGACAAAGTTTACTTGTGTGGATGGTCCGGAGTTCAATGCCTACGATGTCGATTTCGACGAGGCTATGCGCCGTCAGGGTATGTACCGCACACAGGAGCAGCGTGCATTGGCTATCCAGCGCGAGCGTGAGGCGGGACACAAGTGTAATATTGGTTTGGATAAGTAGATTATGGCGAATAAGATACCTCGCGTAGCAGTACGCGAACAAGACCCAAAGGTGCGAGCAACCAACTTCGAGGAGGTTTGCTACGGCTACAATGTGGAGGAGGCGCAGTTGGAGGCTACACGTTGCCTCGACTGCAAGAATCCGCGTTGTGTGGCTGCTTGCCCTGTAGGTATTCAGATTCCACGCTTTATCGAGCGTCTCCGCGAAGGCGACACTAAGGGTGCGGCTGAGGTTATTGGTCGTGACTCGTCGTTGCCAAGCATCTGTGGTCGTGTTTGTCCGCAGGAGTCGCAGTGTGAGGGTGCTTGTATCCTCGGCATCAAGGGTGAGTCGGTGGCTATCCGTAAGTTGGGGCGTTTCGTGGGTGACTGGCAGTTGGAGAATGGTCGTCCCGCAGTAGATATCGTCAAGAATGGCCACAAGGTGGCTATCGTGGGTAGTGGCCCTGCAGGCTTGGCTTGTGCCAGCGACCTCGCTAAGATGGGCTACGAGGTTACCATCTTCGAGGCTTTGCACGAGGCTGGTGGCGTACTCGTCTACGGTATCCCTGAGTTCCGTTTGCCTAAGGAGCATGTCGTGAAGGCTGAGATTGAGAGCGTGAAGGCTCTCGGTGTGACTATTGAGACTGACGTAGTTGTGGGTCGCACCATCACTATCGATGCACTGCTCGACGAGGAGGGCTATGATGCTGTCTTTGTAGGTTCGGGCGCAGGTCTTCCACGCTTTATGGGTATCGAGGGTGAGAACTTGAATGGCGTATTGTCGGCTAATGAGTTCCTCACACGTGCAAACCTTATGCACGCTTACGATGAGGAGTATGATACTCCTATCTATGTAGGTCGCAAGGTTGTAGTTGTCGGCGGTGGTAACGTAGCTATGGATGCTGTGCGTACTGCAAAGCGTTTGGGTGCTGAGGCTGCCATCGTGTATCGTCGTAGCGAGAAGGAGTTGCCTGCTCGTGTCGAGGAGGTTCACCACGCCAAGGAGGAGGGCATCGAGTTCAAGATGTTGACCAACCCTACCGCAATCTTGGGTGACGAGAAGGGCTGGGTGCGTGCCATCAACTGCGTGGAGATGGAGCTCGGTGAGCCTGATGAGAGCGGACGTCGCTCGCCTCAGGTGGTTGACGGCTCGGACTTCGAGATGGAGTGCGACGTGGTTGTTATGGCTCTTGGAACATCGCCTAACCCACTTATTGCCTCGACTACCGATGCGCTCGAGACTAACCGTCGTGGCTGTATCGTAGCTGACGAGTGGGGTCAGACATCGCGCAAGGGTGTATTCGCAGGTGGTGACACAGTAACGGGTGCTGCAACAGTTATCTTGGCTATGGGTGCAGGTCGTAAGGCTGCAGCGGCCATCGATAAGTATATCTGCGAGGAGAAGTAGAAAATTTATTACTAACTAAATAAAACAAATGATTATGAAAAGAATTTCAATGATTTTGGGTATGGTTGCTATCGCAGCTTCTACTCTGTTTGTATCGTGTGCACAGAAGCACGTGCCTGATCAGGTGAAGGCATTCCCACGTGAGCGTTCTGCAACCTACGCACTCAACAACAAGGGCGTATGGACTTGGACAGCTCCTTCGACTGACCAGTGGACTAGCGGTAACAAGTGGACTGGTTTCCGTGTTGCTACCATTCCTACTGACATCAGCAAGCTCGGTAACGCAGTGCTCTTCTACATGGCTACAAACCGTGACTGGACTGCAACTATCGCTCCTGAGTCGCGTGAGTACATCCAGTTCCGCGTTTACAAGGGTTCTGGTAGCTCTTATGATGAGGCAAACTACAGCTACGTTAGCGAGGTGAGCGGAAAGATGGATAACCAGATTGAGCTCTGCTTCGTGGTTCTCAAGACTCCGGAGTTTGGCGAGGAGTCAGTTAAGACTCACGTAAACCTCACTATGGAGGGCGAGACTATGCCATTGGCAAACATCACCATCGGCCCTAAGGCTGAGGGTTCTGACGAGGATGATTTGTAAGATCTCCTGACTAAGTGATTTGAGAGCGGTCGGAAACGGCTGCTCTTTTTGTTTAGCGCGTGATGAGTAGTTTGTGACAAGTAGTTTGTGGCGAGTAGTGAGCAGTTTGCAGTGAGTAGTTGGATAGCCCTACTGCTCCTATTTGAGTTTTGCTGTTACACTGTTACACTGTTACACTGTTACAGGGGTGTAACAGGTGTAACGGCTGTAACTTGTAACCGAGAATAAAAAAGAGAACAACCTCCGAAGGGTTGCTCTCTTATTATTATATATAGGTATCGTCCTACTCTACTACTCCCACTCGATTGTAGCGTTTGGTTTTGGAGAGAGGTCGTAGCATACGCGGTTCACGTTTGGAACCTCCTTCAAGATGCGGTCAGTGATCTTGCCGAGGACTGCCCAATCGATATGCTCGATGGTTGCTGTCATAGCGTCTACGGTGTTCACAGCGCGAAGGATAACTGGCCAATCGTACGAACGTGCGTTGTCGCGTACACCTACCGACTTGAAGTCAGGTACTACGGTGAAGTACTGCCATACGGTCTTATCCAAGCCAGCCTTAGCAAACTCCTCACGGAGGATAGCATCCGACTCACGTACAGCCTCCAAACGGTCACGAGTGATTGCACCGAGGCAACGAACACCCAAACCTGGGCCTGGGAATGGCTGACGGTAAACCATATAGTGTGGCAAGCCGAGCTCAACACCGCAAGCACGAACCTCGTCCTTGAAGAGCTGCTTCAATGGCTCAACCAACTCGAACTGCAAGTCCTCAGGGAGACCGCCTACGTTGTGGTGCGACTTAACCATCTTTGCAGTCTTTGTACCACTCTCCACGATGTCCGGATAGATAGTACCCTGACCGAGGAAGTCGATACCCTCCAACTTGCGTGCCTCCTCCTCGAATACGCGGATGAACTCGCCACCGATAATCTTACGCTTCTGCTCAGGATCCTCGACGTTCTCCAACTTGGTCAAGAAACGCTCTGTAGCGTCAACATAT
>JAZLCQ010000039.1:0-42925 GCA_045614285.1 Alistipes sp. | reverse complement strand
CGTGGTGATGCTGCTTCGAACTTTGCCAAGGGTCACAAGTGGGCATTCTTCCCAGCTGCTGCGTTCAAGTGGACTATCAGCAACGAGAAGTTCATGAAGGGCACCAAGTCGTGGTTGTCTGACATGTCGCTCCGTGTGAGTGCTGGTCGTTCGGGAAATGACTCGGTAGGTCGCTATGTTTCGCAGATGTTGCTCACTACTAACCAGAGCGGTTGGTTGTTCGGTGACTCGTTCGAGGTAGCGGTTTATCCAAACCGTATCAACAACCCTAACTTGACTTGGGAGAAGACCGATTCGTTCAACTTCGGTATCGATATGTCGATCTTGAATGACCGTATCACAATGTCGTTGGAGGCATATACAGCTAAGACTAAGGACTTGCTCTACACAATGCAGAATGCAGCTGTAACAGGTTTCACTACACGTTATGCTAACATCGGTGATACTCAGAACAAGGGTGTTGAGTTCACATTCACTTCGCGTAACATCTCGCGTCGTAACTTCCAGTGGACAACCAACTTGACTATCGCACACAACTCGTCGAAGGTACTCGACATCGCAACTGCTTACGGTTATGTATCGACTTACAGCCGTGGTGGTTATATGATCTACGGTTACGCAGAGGGTTACCCTGCTAACTCGTTGTGGGGATTCCAGTATGAGGGTGTATGGCACACTCAGGAGGAGATCGAGCAGAACAAGCAGACCAAGACTTATGTTGGTTACAGCAAGAACCTTGGTTACGCACGTTATGCAGATATCAACCACGATGGTGTCTTGAACGATAAGGACCGTATCTACCTCGGTTCTGCAGACCCTATCGTATACGGAGGTCTCAACAATACCTTCAAGATTATTAAGAATTTGTCAGTAGGTGTATACTTCACATATAGCATCGGTGGTCGTATGTACAACATCATGGAGTTCACAACCATGAGTGGTACTGCAACATCTAACAAGGATCGCCGTATGTTGGAGGCATGGCATATGAATCGTAACCCATACTCTAACATCCCTGGTGCATACCTTACAGATAGCTATGGTAGTGACTTGTTCATCTATGATGCATCGTACTTGCGTTTGCAGAATATCAACGTAAACTATCGTTTCGACTTGAAGAAGAAGACTCGTTACTTGCGTGATATCTCTTTGACTGCATCGATCAGCAACGTAGCACTCCTCACTAAGTTCCCTGGATATGATCCGGATGCAGTTAGTGGTGGACGTCGTATCGATACAGGCCGTTATCCAAAGCCTCGTACTTATTCACTTGCAATTCAAATTCGTTACTAATTATGAAGAAGATACTATTTTTAATAATTTCGGTGACTGCTCTTGTGGGATGTACACTCGAGGAGAAGGTTATCTCTTCTTCACAGCCACATACCTACTATCAGACAGTAGAGCAGTGTAAGACCGGTCTTAACGGATGTTACATTCCGTTGAAGAGCATCTATAGCAATGCCGACTACTTCGAGGTTTGCGAGGTAGCAGCAGATTTGATTTACCACAACTCTGACTCATACTACGATGCGATGTGTAACTACTCGCAGTCAATTCCTCGTATGGGTAGCTCAATTTGGAATCAGTGCTATAGCGGTGTAATGCGTACTAACGCAATGTATGCATCTATCGAGCGTTCTCCACTCAGCGAGGATGAGAAGGCTCCATTGTTGGCAGAGTGCGAGATTTTGCGTGCATTCTACTACTACATTTTGACCATCAACTTCGGTGATGTTCCTTACTACTGGGAGGAGGTTACCGACGCTAACAATGACAAGATTTCGCAGTTGCCACGTATGTCGGCAGTTGATTTGCGCGACCAGTTGATGAAGAACTTGGAGTACTGGCTCATCGAGAAGCAGGCACTTCCTTACATCAAGACTTACGATCCTGCTAACGAGTACCGTATTGGCTCGATGGTTGGTTTCATGATTGCAGGTAAGTTGGCTATGTGGAACAAGGACTGGGATCAGGCTATCAAGTTCTATAGCTACATCGAGGATGTTTATGGTTGCCCTGACTCTGAGGGTGGTTACACACCTGACCAGTCGTTGTTGGGTTATTCACTCAAGGATGTAATGTTCCGCAATCGCTACGTTCCGGAGTCAATCTTCGAGTTGCCTGGATACGCAAAGGATTATGGCTTGCGTGTAACACACGGCTTGGCATCACGTTGTACACCATCGCGTAGCTCAACTCTCACCGAGGGTGGCGAAGTTGGTAGCGAGGATGATGTCGAGATGGAGGACGAGACAGTCGATTTGTCGAAGAAGGATGATATGTACAACGGTATCCGTATCCCTGAGTTGGGTTCGGAGGCTCGTACGACATCTCCATACCGTCCAACATACTATATGTGGAAGACCCTCATGCCTTACAACTCTAAGGATAAGCGTCGCTCGGTATACGATACAGCTAAGTTCTCGGCAGATAACATCGTTGAGGTAGAAGACGGTGGTGGTTGGTTGGCTTGGTGCTATGCAGGTTGGACCAGCACTGAGGATATAAACTCTGTAGGTCGTCATATGCTCTACTTCAGCAGCACTAAGTCTAATGCAGGTCAGCCATTCTTGGGTGATAAGTTCTGGTGCCCAGGTATGGTCTATACTCAGGACTCGAACAATACCAAGATCTTCCGTTTCGCAGGCGTTGTTCTCGACTTGGCTGAGGCACACATGCGTATGGGTGACTTCGATTTGGCTAACAGCTACTTGAACGCTACTAGAAAGCGTGCAGGTCTTGATCCGGCTGATAAGAGAACAGAGGAGGAATTTATGGAGGAGTTGCAGATGGAGTCAGCACGTGAGTTGTTCGGCGAGTTCAACCGTCGTCACAGCCTCGTTCGTTGGGGTATCTGGCACGACAACATTGTTAAGTATGCGTACAGCTCTTCGGCTACTGCTAAGTGCGATATTATTTCGTACGTTAAGGACTATCCTTGTCGTGAGTACTATCCGATTCCAGACCAGCAGCTCGTACTTTCGAACTATAACTTGGATAATAAAGAATACGATAAATACGGATTGTAATGAAAAAGATTGCGATATTAATTTCAGTTATTATGGCCTGCATTGCTACATCGTGTAACAATGTTAGAACATTTGACCCTTCGATCGTTCTCTCGTTGGATAACGCAGAGGTAAACCTTCCGAAGTCGGTTTCAGATACCGCAGAGCCTGTACACTATATTCACATCACCTCGAATGGTAAGTGGGAGGCAACATTGGAGACTCAGGATGGTAACTCGTGGTGTTGGATCCAGGAGTACTACCTCGACTCAAAGGGTAACAAGGTATTTGTTGCTGAGCCATTGGAGGCATTCGACGGTATGGAGGAGATGGGTCGTTGGAACAAGGTGAAGGGTAATGGTACTGTATACTTGCCTCTTTACTACGTTACAGCAAATGCTAACCGCTATGGCATCTTGAAGGTTCGTCGTACCGACACCAACAAGGCCGAGGTTGTGACAATGCGAATTACTCAGAAGTAAAAAAAAGGAGATTTGACTATGAAAAAGATATTTGGATTTGTAGTTGCTGTTTCTGCATTTTTGGCTTCGTGTACCTCTCCATACTATCCGGAGTATGTGCCGGTAGTTTCGTTGGGTGCTAACACAAGCGCATTGGTATGCGAGAGCGAAGAGGGATCAGCATCGTTGAATGTAATCTCGAATGTTGAGTACACAGCTACCATCATTTCGGGAAATGAGTGGCTCAGCTTTGCTGACGTCAACGGCGACACCTACACCGGCAATGGTAATACAGTATTGGTGTTCAACCACCGTGCTAACAACCACGACAAGCGTGTAGCTCGTATGGTTCTCGCAGCAGAGACACGTCGCGACACAGTTAAGATTAAGCAGAAGGGCTATTTCGAGGATTACCTCTCGATTCACCCTGAGGATGTAGAGGCTCAGATGCCTCTTGAGAATGGTACACGTATGTTGATCCCTGAGAAGGGTGGCGAGTATAAGCTTCGCTTGAGAACATCGTGCTTGGATCACCAGCTCTCGTTCTACACAGACAGACCTGATGCAATCGTTGACTTCAAGGTTTCGAACGGTGTATTCTCATTCCGTGTGAAGGAGAATGTTGACGCTCAGCCTCGTATTATGGTTGTTGAGTTGTCATACTTCGATGGTTGGGATGACAAGCGTACTTGTAGCTTCTCGATCAAGCAGCAGTTCGATCCGCTTAACTAAATCGGACGAATAAAAAGATATACGGGGCGTGAGCAATCATTGCCTCGTATATTTTTTTGTATAAATCGTAAAACGGGCGAGGATTCTTGTCCTTTTTTTTTGTTATGTGATATTTATTCATTAAATTTGCGATATACTATGACCAAAAATCTATAAAACAAACCTATATGAAAACTTTTACAAAACTTTTTGTTGCGGTTGCAGTCTTGGTGACGGGCTTTGCTTGTACAACCGATGCAACTGAGGATCTCGGCGTAGTTGTCGGAGGTCAGACCGAAATTGCTTTGTCGTTGGAGGAGTCTCGTACTCAGTTTGGCGAGAAGGTGGACGGCGTCTATCCGCTCTATTGGAGCGAGGGCGACAAGATCGCAGTTAATGGGGTAGTGTCGGAGGCTCTCGCAGTCTCGGCTGAGGGCAAGGCAAACGCAGTCTTTACCTTGAATGGCAATGTTGCTTACCCTTACAATATCGTTTGCCCTGCAGCGGATGTCGTGTCGGCTGTAGCGAGTGGCTGCCAGGCTGTAGTGTTTCCTGCAACTCAGAACTATGTCGCAGGTAATGTCGATGGCAAGGCTGTCGTGATGTATGGCTACGCTGAGGAGGGCGAGACTCCTACATTGAAGCACCTGACTGGTGTACTTCGCATTGCAGTTAAGGGTGATGCAACTCTCGCAAGCCTTAGCGTAACTTCATCTGTAGGTGCTCTTGCGGGTACTTACGACGTGAACTGCGCAAATGGCGAGTTGACTGCTCAGGCAGGCACAACTTCTAATACCGTTTCGATGTCGTTTGGCGAGGGCTTGACTTTGGGCGCTGAGGCAACTCCTATCTATGTTGCAGTCCCTGCGGGCGAGTATGGCATTGTCTCTGTAACCCTTGCGACAACCTCGGGCGAGAAGATGATGATTAAGTTTGACTCATCGTCAAAGCCTATTTCGGTCGGTAAGGTGCGCGAGTTCTCGGAGTTCGAGTTCTCGGCTAATGTAGGTGCTGACGACCTCTTCGTAATCGACAGCAAGGAGGCTCTCATCGCATTCGCTGCTGCTCCAACCAAGTCGGCTATCGTGACTGCAGAGATCGATATGACAGGCGTTGAGTGGACTCCGATTGACGGATTCTCTCATACATTCGATGGCGACGGCTACGCTATCAAGGGCTTGTCGGCACCGCTTTTCAACAATACAAACGGTACAATCAAGGGCGTGAAGCTGGTTGATGTAAATATCGCATCGAACGAAACTCTCGTTCTCGGTGCTGTAGCTTGTAACCTCTTTGCTAATGAGAATAAGAGTGGTGTAGTGGAGAACTGCTCGGTATCGGGTACCATTACCATCAATAACTCGACTCTCGCACTCGCTTCGAGCTACGATTCGACTTACGAGGTAGCACACTTCGGTGGTGTTGTAGGTTCGTTGCACGGTGCAACAGTTTCGAACTGTGTAAATGAGGCTAAGATTCAGGTTGATGCAGTTGCTAAGGCTGATAATGCAGTTGTTGTTCATCCATTTGTGGGTGGTGTTGTAGGTTGCGCTTCGACCGTAACCTTGGCAGAGGCCGCTCAGTATTCAACAGTTAAGAATTGCGAGAATAAGGGCGCAGTAAACTACCACGATGGCGCTACAGGCCAGGTGCTTGTTCCTCACATTGGTGGTGTTGTAGGTGGTACTACAAAGGTGAACTATGGTGAGGTATCGAACTGCTCGAACTATGGCGCAATCGATTATAACTCTATGAGCGGTATGATTGATACATCACTCGGTATCGATGGAGGTATGAGTATGGGCGGTGTTATCGGCTCGTCGTACGGCGTTATGGAGAAGAATAACAACTATGGTGTCGTAACCGTTTCGGGCGGTAAGCCTAAGGCCCTCCATGTAGGCGGTGTTGCAGGTACTATCACCCCAATCAAGTTTATCAACAACCACAACCATACAAGTGGTAAGATTACCGTTGACAAGAGCGTTCTTTCGTGGTCAATCAATGTAGCAGGTTTGGTTGCAGAGTACACCAACAATGGTTCGGTTGATGATGAGTCGGTTGAGGATTGTACAAACGATGGTGCAGTTGAGGTTCATGCTTCGACAGACCCTGCAATGGTTGCCGGAACATACTACTATCGTGTTGCCGGTCTTACTTGCTACCAGAACTTCACAATGCGTAACTGCGAGAACAAGGCAAATGGCGATATCACCGTTTCGGGAGATGTTATTCTCGGTCGTAAGAATACACAGCCTTGCTACGGTGTTTCGGGTGCGTTGGCTTATATGACAACAAACAGCTACCCATACAATGTTGTAAACCGTGGCGATGTGAATGTCTATACAAATGTGTCGGTTATTGAAGGTGTTACCGATCCCGAGCACTGCCGTTTGGATATCTCGGGATGTGGCGGTTACATCACTCGTAACTTCCAGGAGAATGTTGCAAACTACGGTAATATCACTATCGGTAAGCCGGATGTTGAGCAGACAATCAAGGCTAACGGAATCTTTATCGGCGGTGTTGTAGCTCACGCAAGCTCGGTTAACTGTACTTCAATCAACGAGGGTAATATCACAATCCACAACAAGGTAAACCTTGTCAGTGGTAAGAATATCTTTATCTCGACTATGCACGCTTACCTCACGGGTACAATCGGCACTGGTAGCACCAATAAGGGTAACCTCGTTTGCAACGGAACATATACTGCGGCTACCGATTGCTTTGTATGTGTTGGTGGCGTTGCTGGTACAGTAGATGGCAACACTCTCGCAACGGCAACAAATGAGGGTAATGTAACATTTAGTGCAACAACAGCAAGCCCATCGTATATTGCCGGAACGATCGGTAAAGTAGGCGATACCTGTAAGCTCACCGATGTAAGCAACAACGGTGTCGTTAATATCACCAAGGATGCCAAGAATACAGGCGTATCGTATGTTGGTGGTACTATCGGATATATCGCTAAGAGTTCTACTCTTACTCGTGTATCGAATAGCGCAAAGAACGGTGTGGAGTATGGACTTATCTTCAGCCGTCAGGCATCGAAGACAGGTGGTTCGTGCGACTTGCGTATTGGTGGTGTAGTTGGTCGAATGAGTGGCGTATTGACCACTGCGGAGAGCGTAACCAACAGCGCAGGCATCCATGTAGACGGTTATCAGCTCGGTACTTCGGGTTTGAGTATCGGTGGTGTTGCAGGTATGCTCAGTAACGATGCTCATGTTCTCAATGGCCTTGTTAAGAATAGCGGTAAGATTCTCTATGAGGGTCGTTGCCCTAAGTCGAACTTCGGTTATGGCGGCGTTATCGCAACTGTTGGTTCGAAGGCAACTAAGTTCGAGAATGTTATCAATACGGGAGATATCCACGCAAAGAAGGCTTACAGCGACAGCTATCCTACAGGTACAGCAGCAAAGAGTATGCAGATTGGTGGTGTATTCGCCTTTATCCCTGCAACCAGCCTCGTGTCAAACACAAAGTGCTTCTGCGATATGTATATGGATGATGTTCCAAGCGTTCGCGATATCAGCGGTACTCTCTACACTAACTCATTCGGTATGATTGGAGGTGGTATTCTTGAGAATGTTATCAAGGATAGCCATTGCGGTGGTCGTATCCTTACATACTACGATACCGAGGATGAGATATACAAGGGTGTAACTCTGAATAAAGACAACTACTTCGACTATATATATGGAGCTGCGACAACTTCGGAGGTGGCTAAGGCTGCAAATTGTGGTTATATCTCGAGCATCGATGCAACTCCGGTATTCTAATCAAAATAACCGTTAAAAATCACAACTATGAAGAGATATATAAAGCCAGAATTTGAGATTTTCGAGGTAGCCGTTGAGGGCGGTTACGGTGATAGTGTTCTCCTCCCAGGTTTCGGTGGAGAGAGCGACGAATTGGTATATTAATTCAAAATAATATGAAAAAAATAACAAAACTTTTTGTTGCGGTTGCAGTGTTGGTGGCAGGCTTTGCTTGTACCACAGATGCAACTGAAGACCTCGGCGTAGTGGTCGGAGGTCAGACCGAAATTGTTCTTTCGCTCGAGTCGTCGCGTGCGCAACTCGGCGAGAAGGTGGATGGTGTCTATCCGCTCTATTGGAGCGAGGGCGACAAGATCGCAGTGAATGGGGTAGTGTCGGAGGCTCTCGCAGCCTCGGCTGAGGGTAAGCCCAGCGCAACATTTACAGTGAATGGTGTGGTTGCTCGCCCTTACAACATCGTCTATCCTGCTGCTGAGGGCGTAACCGCTTTGACTGCGGGTAGCCAGGCTGTAGTATTCCCTGCAACTCAGAACTATGTCGCAGGTAATGTCGATGGCAAGGCGGTAGCTATGTATGGCTACGCTGAGGAGGGTACAGCTCCAGCTTTGAATCACTTGACCGGAGTCCTTCGCTTTGCAATTAAGGGTGATGCAACTCTCGCAAGCCTTAGCGTAACATCGTCGGTAGGTGCTCTTGCGGGTAATTACGACGTGAATTGCGCAAATGGCGAGTTGACTGCTCAGGAGGGTTCGACCTCTAATACCGTTTCGATGTCGTTTGGCGAGGGCCTGACTTTGGGCGCTGAGGCAACTCCAATCTATGTTGTAGTCCCTGCGGGCGAGTATGGTGTTATAGAGTGCTTGTTGGCGACTACCGACGGCAAGAAGATGATTGCTTCATTCGACTCGACTGCGAAGCCTATCGCAGCTGGTAAGGTGCGCGAGTTCGCAGAGATGACCTTTGTGGCTGAAAGCGTCAATGGTGATGTGTTCGAGATTTACGATGTGGCTGATATGCAGACCTTTTCATCGCAGCTCGCGCTCTCTTCGTGGAAGCAAGTCAAGGTGATGAATAACATCGATATGACTGGTGTGGAGTGGACTCCCGTTGAGGGCTTCACAGGCGTTTTCGATGGTCAGGATAAGGAGATTAAGGGATTAACTAAGCCTCTCTTTGGTACAACCTCTGCTACAATCAAGAACGTACACCTCAAGGAGGTTGCACTCAATGTCACCGATACAACTTTTGCAGGTTCGTTGGTTGTTACACTCGAGTCTACAGCGGAACAGACTGCAGTTGTGACCAACTGCTCGGCTGAGGGTACAATCATCTATAGCAACAATGCAATTACACCAACCAGCGACTTCCAGACACGTCTTATTAATGTCGGCGGTTTGATTGGTCGAGCCTATGCTGCTACTATCACCAAGTGTGTAAACCGCGTGAATATCGACGTCAAACTCTCAACTCCTGCCGACATCAGCACTGCTGCAAAGTTGAAGGTCTCTCCTGGCTTTGGTGGCATTATCGGACTTATGGATACTGCGAATGAGACAATTACCGCAGTGCCTCGCATCGAGGAGTGTGTAAACTATGGCTCGATTACAAACAACGATAGCAAGTCGAATGTGACCTACTCGTCGCCTATGATAGCGGGTATCGCGGGCGGTATCAATGCCAAGAATGCAATCGTTACAAAGTGCGAGAACTACGGTGTGATGACCAATACGAAGGCAATCCGTCAGGGTGATGTTGCGGGTATCGTAGGTCGTACTTATGCAGCTGAGGTTAGCCACTGCGTCAACCACGAGGGTGCGAATATGGTATTTACCAACGAGGGTCGCTACTCGTTTATCGCTGGTATTGCGGGCGATGCGTATGCAGGTGATTTCTCTTACTGTACGAATAAGGGCGAAATTCAGTATAAGCCATCTGCTAGCTCGACTTCGGGTTATCAGTGGATTGGCGGTGTTGTAGCTTATACTCGAACTAGCAAGGAGATCACTATCAAGAATTGCGTGAACGAGGCTAAGATTACTCACAGCGGTAATGTCCGCAATGGCTCAAGTAACTGTTACATCGTCGTCGGCGGTGTGACTGGCAACGTTACCACATTGGGCTCTATTGAGGATTGCGAGAATAAGGGTGAAATTCTCATCTCAGGAGTCAAGGGTAATATCAGCACAGAAACTGCAGCTTACACTTGCGTTGGAGGAGTTATCGGACGTAAGACTACGTCGGATGGAAGTGTGCTTAGATGTACCAATAGTGGAGTTGTCAACTACAATGTCACAATCTATGGAAAGGGAACCGTCAGCGACCACTACGTAGGTGGTGTCGCAGGCTCATTGGTGGGTAGTGCTTCGGATTGTGTGAATAACGCTGAGGTCAATATCAATACTCAGGTTGAGGTTGTTGCAGATGCTATTCCTGCAATTACTGTTGTTGCAGGAGGTTGTATCGGCAATTCCAATACAGGTACAATTTCGAATTTCACAAATAAGGGCGCTGTAACCTTTTTGAAGGATGCAAAGACATACGGTTACTCTATCGGAGGTATTGTGGGTCATGCAACCAGCAACCTCGACAAATGTACAAATGAGGGTGCTATTTCGGCTTATGGCGACACTGTAGAGTGCGACGGTACACTCGTTTCGACCAAGATTGGCGGTATTGGCGGATTTGCATCTACCGTGAAGAACTCTACAAACTTGGCAAGCGGAAAAGTTACCGTCAAGGGTAAAGTCTACCCTTCGGGCGAATGGCCAAATGAGACACGCGGCACAAGTATTGGAGGTCTGTTCGGACACAAGAACTCGACCACAACAAACTGCCACAACTACGCGCCGCTCGATGTTACGGTAAATACTGCGCAACCAACGCTCTATACAATGGTTGGAGGCTTCTATATCGGTGGTTTGTCAGGATATGTAGGTAGTAGCTGGACTGACTGCTCGAATAACGGAGATATCACTGTTGACGGTACCTATGACTTGTATTTGGATCGTTACGCTCATCTCAATATTTCGGGTTGTTTCAGCCGTCTTGCAAATGCTGCTTACTCAAATGTAGACAACCATGGTAATATCACAGTTAATGTGATAAATACCGCAGCCAAGAATACTCACTCAACCGATGTTAATCACCTCTATGTAGGTGGCATAATCTCAGGCTTTGGTGGTAGTAAGGGACTTACAGGTTGCGATAACAGCGGTAAGATTACTATCGGCGAGGGTACTGTAGTTGACAATGTATATATCGTTGCCGGAGGTGTTTGCGCCAACGCGATGGGTGGCAATACGCTCACAAACTGCCACAACTCGGGCGATGTAGAGTGTCACGGAACAAGTAAGTATGGTATCATTGTCGGTGGCTTGTTCGGTCGCCACACCAGCGATACTGCAACTGTTACCGATTGCTCGAATGGCGGAAATGTCCTCGTTACCAAAGGTGAGAAGGGCGAGAGCTATGGTAAGGGCGTCTATATGGGCGGTTTAGCAGGTTCGCAGTCTACTAATGTGGTAACAGTTACAAACTTCCGCAACTCGGGTAAGATGATTTTCAAGGGCAAGAGTACTGACGTTACTCGTATTGCAGGTGTTGTAGGTTCGCACACTCAGTCTGCTACAGCGTGGACAGGCATTGTAAATGTCGGTGATATCGACTTCTTGCCTGCGGATAAGTCGGACTACATCGATAGTAAGACTCATATCGGCGGTTTGGTTGGTAACTCTGCGAAGGGTATCGCAAACGCTGTTTGCTACTGCTCGATCAATGCCGTTGAGGTGACCAATGTTGGTATCGCGCTCGGTACAGCTCGTTCGAGCTCGTCGATTGCCGCTAACTGCCAGCTCGGTGGAGTTGTGGCAGGTGAGTACAACATTGAGGATGAGGAGTATAAAAGTATAACTCTCGACTCATCGAACTTCTTTAACTACATCTATGGAGGTGCTACAACCGATTGGGGAGATAGCACCGACTACGACGGATGTACCGTATTGACCTCGAAGCCAACACTCGAATAATGCTTAAAACTTGAGACTATGAAGCGATATTTCAGACCAGAAATTGATTTTGTTGAGGTAACCGTCGAGGGCGGTTATGGCGATAGTGTTCTCCTCCCAGGTTTCGGTGGAGAGAGCGACGAATTGGTATACTAAACAGACTTTTAGTCAATAATAGGAGAGAATCGGGTATTTTTTATCCGATTCTCTTTGTATTTTTGATATTTATTCATTAATTTTGTGGAGACTATGATGAAATCATAACAAACTTAAAAGCTAAACTATATGAAAAATTTGACAAAGATTTTCTTTGCGGTTGCAGCGTTGGTGGCATTTTCGTGTACCACCGATGTGATCGAAGACCTCGGCGTTCAGGTGAATGGCGCAGGTCAGACAACGATTACTCTTTCGTTGGAGGAGTCGCGTACTCAGCTCGGTGAGGCAGTGAATGGCCTCTATCCCGTGGCTTGGAGCGCAGACGATGCAATCTCGGTTAATGGCGTTAAGTCGACTTCGATTGCTATTGGCGAGAACGCTGCTGTTGCAACATTTGCATTCGATGGCATTTTGAACTATCCGTATGCTGTGGCATATCCTGCTACTGTTGAGGGCCAGGTGGTATTTGCTGACCAGCAGAATCACACCGAGGGTACCTTTGCTAATGGCGCAGCTGCAATGTACGGCTACGCTGAGGCCGAGGGCGGTATGGCATTGAAGCACCTCACTGGCGTGTTGAAGATTGGCGTGACAGGTGACAAGACCTTGACTCTCGCTCAGATCTCGAATGTGAATCGTGCTCCTATCGCAGGCGCGTTTGACCTCGACTTCGCTGAGGGCGAGCTCACTCCTACATCTTCGTCGAAGGAGGTTATCAGCTACTCGTTTGGTGATGGCGTTCAGCTCTCGAGCGAGCCAACCTACATCCACGCAACTGTTCCTGCAGGCGTTTATGGCGAGTTGTATGTTACATTGTACGACACCGAGGGTGGTGTGATGTATGCAACTATCAAGGCGGGCGACGAGAAGCCTCTCAAGGCTGGTGCAGTGCGTGAGTTTAGCAACTCGATTGCTTATGCTCCTCACTCGACACTCTTCGTTATCCGTGACAAGGCGTCGTTGCGTGCATTTGCAGAGGTGGCAAATGGTTCAACTCAGGATGCACTCTTTGTTGCCGATGTAGATATGACAGGTGAGACTTGGACCCCAATCGAGAACTATTTGGGTACTTTGAATGGTAATGGTTACGCTATCAAGGGTTTGACTTCACCTTTGTTCGGTAAGGCTTACTGCTCAATCAAGGGCTTGCACTTGGTAGATGTAAATATCGAGGAGACTGCTGACCCTGCAGTTGGCGCTCTCGCACGCACACTCACGGCAGGTGGCTACAAAAATGGATTTATTGATGTTTTCCCTTCTGTTGAGAACTGCTCTGTAACCGGTAGCGTTGTATTGAACAATGCCACAACTTTTGTAAACACAGACTACAATGAGTATGGCGAGACTGTAGCAGCAGGTTTGGTAGGTCGTGCATACGGTGTAACATTCCGCGACTGCGTGAACAAGGCGCGAGTTGAGGTTAAGCAGTGCTTCCCTGCGGGACACACTACATCGTTGTATCCGTCTGTAGGTGGTATCATCGGCTATTTGAGCTATGCAACCCACACCGCAAGCGGCACAGATGTAGCGATCATATCGAACTTGTACAACTTGAAGAACTATGGTGATGTAAGCCTTGCAGGTGTAGAGTACACAGGCGAGTTGACCATAAGCAAATACTCTTCGATGAAGCCTTATATTGGCGGTATCGTAGGTTGCTCGCACGCTGGTAATGGTGCTTGCGAGGTGCGCAATATAACCAACTATGGCGATGTATGGCTCACTGGTAAGTTGGGTAATGGTTGCTCTTTGTCGGGTACATTTGGTTATGTAAAGACTCAGAAGGGCTCGCACTTCTATAACCACGGTAATATTTATGCTAAGAATGCAGAGTTCCGTTACATCTATGTTGGTGCCGGTGTTGGTTATTGTGGCGACACAACCGCTTTGGACAATGTACACAACTACGGTAATGTTACTGTTGACGAGACCGTAACTTGCGGTTCGATTATTTGCGGTGGTTTGGTCGGTTATCAGGGCTCGAGCTTTGTCGCTGCTGATGCAGGTCATAGCATTATCAGTAACAGCTCGAACAGCGGTGCTATCACAGTATCGTGCGAGGATCTCGCAGCAGAACTCCACGATGGCTCAGCTCTCTACTACCGTGTCGGTGGTCTTTCGGGTTGGACACAGCACTACTACAACAACTGTAACAACCTCAAGAGCGGTACCGTAACTTGTACCGGCTCGATTCACAACTACGATACATCGAACTACTCGGTTTGCGTTGGTGGTTTGGTTGGTTACAAGACCGTTAATGCAATCGACAATTCGCGCAACGATGCCGATGTTATCTGCCATCTCGATATGACTAAGGGCGAGGATGGCACAGTTAAGGATAAGGCTTATAGCGGAACTACCGTTCGTCTCAATATCGGTGGTATCTGCGGTTACACCAACCTCCCTTGCCGCGAGGTTACAAACAACGGTAAGGTTGAGTGGAGTGGTGATGCAGCAGGTCAGTTGCGTATTGGTGGTGTATTTGCTCAAGGTAATACCGTAAGCGGAAACCTTCCTCTGTTCGAGAAGTGCGTAAACAACGGAGAGGTTGTTATTAAGAAGGGCTCGAAGATTGGTGATCAGTTGATGATCGGTGGAGTAGCCTCATTCTTGCATAAGAACACCGACTGTACAAATAATGGTGCAGTAACTATCGAGGATAATGTTTCGTGGTCAGCAACTTATGCATATATCGGAGGTGCAGCAGGTTATACAGCAGGCACTACTACTACCTTGGTAAACAACGCTCCGCTTACAATCGGTAAGGGTTGCTCGATGGGTACAGCGGAGTACAACTATATTGGTGGTACGCTCGGACAGCTCTATGCTGATAAGGCTGAGGATCTCGAGAATACTGCTAAGGGTGTTATCACCATTGGCGAGTCGGACTATACAGGCTATGTCCTCCTCGGAGGTTGTATGGGTACAGCTCCAGCTGTTAAGACCGACGGTAAGACAAAGCTTAACGTGAGCATTACCAACTGCCGCAACTATGGCGCTATCAACTACTACGCAACTCACTCTAAGAAGTTGGCTCACTATATCGGTGGCTGCTTGGGTTATATCTACGAGGTGAGTGTTAGCGGTACGCTTACAGCTCCATCGACTGATGATATTCACAACTACGGCCCTATCAAGGTTAAGAGTACCAAACTCTACGACTTGAAGATGGGAGGTATATCGTCATTCCTCGGTGGACCTTCTACCAATATCGTAAACCACGAGGGCGGTACAATCCACGTTGATGCCGATATGTATCGTATCTACTTTGCGGGTGTTGCACAGTGTATCAAGGATACCGCTACAGACATCGCTAACTATGGCGACATCACTATCGATGGTCACATCGCTCACACTCTCTACGGTGCAGGATGTATTACCATAAACAACAACTACACCCGTACTCGTAACTCTAACCACGGAGATATCACCGTTAATGCTAAGATTGACGTGAATAACTTCATCGGTGGTCTCGTCTACGATAGTGGTGCGAACTTGACATACGTTGATTGCCACAATACTGGTAACTTCACACTCGGTGAGAATGCAGTTGTATCTTCGCAGACTCGTTGGGGTGGCTTTGTTGGTAAGCTCGAGAAGAATGCAAATGCGGGCTCGGAGCTTTGCAATATCTTCGATGGCTGTAGTAATAGCGGCGATATTATCGTCAAGGGTACTGCATCGAAGACCACCTACTCAGCTTTCGGTGGTATCTATGGTACTGCTCACGGCAACTCGAGCATCATCGTTAGAAATGGTCTCGTAAACTCTGGAGATGTTATCTTCGAGGGTAAGATGGAGAAGGAGTTTGTGGATGATACAACTCTTGCAAATCGTGCATTTGTCGAGCTCGGAGGTATCTTTGGTCACGTAGCATCGACCATCACATTCTCGAACGCAACCGACGCAACTTGGACCGGTGATGTAATCAATACAGGTACCATCAAGTTCACGGGAGACGTGAAGAGCGGTGTTCGCCTCGGCGGTATCGCAGGATATATGCAGGGCAACTCACCGGTATTCTCGGAGGGTAAGTTGATTAACATCGGTGATGTTGTCGTTGATGGTACATTCGACCAGACTTTGACTGCTTACAACGGTATCGGTGGTATCGCAGGTGGTTCGGCGGCAACTATCGACAACGCAGTGGCATACTGCTCGCTTCAGTCGCCTCATACACGCGTTGGTATGATTACAGGTTCGTTGCGTTCGGATGTTGTACGTGCAACCAACTGCGCAGTTGGTGGTAGCATCGTTGGCGCATACGATACAGAGGATGAGGCCTACAAGACAATCACACTCGACGGTTCGAACTACTACAACTACGTATTTGGCGGTGATGCGACTGATTGGGGCGATAGCACCGACTACGATGGTTGTACACTCCTCACTGCTAGTCCACTTGTAAAATAACCATTAAAACAGTTATAACTATGAAAAATTATTTGAGACCTGAGTTGAATGTTTTCGAGGTGGCTGTCGAGGGTGGTTATGGTGACAGCGTGCTCCTTCCGGGCTTCGGAGGTGAAAACGACGAGTTGGTATACTAATTAGCCAAAGCTAATGACGAGAGAGAATCGGGCATTTTTGCTCGATTCTCTTTGTTTTTTACTTATTTTTTTGCTACTTTTGTGACAAAAGTATGATGTAATCATAACAAACAAAAATAGCAATATGAAAAACTTGACAAAACTTTTCGTGGCGGTTGCAGTGTTGGTGGCGGGCTTTGCTTGTACCACAGATGCAACCGAGGACCTCGGCGTAGTGGTCGGAGGTCAAACCGAAATCGTCCTCTCGCTCGAGTCGTCGCGTACTCAGCTTGGCGAGAAGGTGGACGGTGTCTATCCTCTCTATTGGAGCGAGGGCGACAAGGTCTCAGTTAATGGGGTAGTGTCGGAGGCTCTCGCAGCTTCGGCTGAGGGTAAGGCTAACGCAACATTCACTGTGAATGGCGTTGTTACACACCCTTACAACATCGTTACTCCTGCAGCTGAGGGCGTATCGGCTGTGACCGAGGGTTGCTACCCTGTAGTCTTCCCTGCAAATCAGACCTATAAGGCTGGCAATGTTGACGGCAATGCTGTTGTATTGTACGGCTATGCTGAGGAGGGTAGTGCTCCAACTTTGCGCCACTTGACAGGTGTACTTCGCCTCGAGGTTAAGGGCGAGGCAACTCTCTCGAGCCTTACCGTCACTTCGGCTGAGGGTGCATTGGCAGGTACTTACGATGTGAACTGCGCAACTGGTGCTTTGACTGCTCAGGCAGGTGCTTCGCAGAGCGTGACTCTCTCGTTCGGTGATGGCTTGGCGTTGGGCGCTGAGGCAACTCCAATCTACGTTGCAGTTCCGGCTGGTAGCTACGGCGTAGTATCGGTAGAGCTATATTCGACTGCGGGCGAGGTTATGACAGCTCAGTTCGACACCTCGTCAAAGCCGATTGTTGCGGGTATGGTGCGTGAGTTCAGCCCAATTACCTACAAGGGCGTGGCTGATACTGATACGTTCGTAATCGACAGCAAGGATGCACTTATCGCATTTGCAGCAAACCCTACAAAGTCGGCTGTCGTAACTGCTGATATCGATATGACCGGCTATGACTGGACTCCAATCGAGGGCTTCGCCGAGACTTTCGATGGAGGCAACTTCGAGATTAAGGGCTTGAATGCTCCGCTCTTCGGTACCGTGAGCGCAACTATTCGTCGAGTACGCCTCACCGATGTAAATATCGTCGAGACCAAGATTCCGAATGTCGCAGCTATCGCTCGCTATATCAACATCCCTGCTGAGGTTGAGACTCGAGTATTTGAGGATTGCTCGGCAAGCGGTAAGATTGTCGTAGATTGCCAGGGTTGCTCTCCTGCTGAGGAGGTTATCTGGGGTATCGCAGGTCTCGTAGGTGTCTTGAAGGAGAATGTCCTTGTCGACAACTGCGTGAATAATGTCGAGATTGAGGTCAAGAATATGACTTTGGCTGATGGTAATGGTAAGCGTGCCGGCTATATAGCGGGAGTATTGGGCTTTACCAATGGTCTTACTACCAACTCGGTGAACAATGCAAATGTCAGCGTTGGTACATTCGTTACAGCCGGCGATATACAGATTGCAGGTGTAGCGGGTATGGGCCACCACTGTACTAACTTGGTGAACAATGGCAAGGTTACCATTAGCGGAACCTACACAGGCCGTATGTTTATTGCGGGTGCTATGGGTTATACCACGACGATTGATACTGACAAGAGTGAGTCGTGTACCAACAAGGGTGCAATCGAGATTACCAAGGATGCAGTCTTCAACGCAGCTACCTACATCGGTGGTATGGCGGGCTGTACAAAGTTTAGCGTAAGCGACTGTACAAATAGCGGTGATATCACCATCAACGGTACCTACAACAGCAATACCTACATCGCAGGAAATACTGCGTGGGCATTTGCTGGCCACAAGACAAATGAGATTACAGGCGCAGACAATAGCGGTGATATCATCATCGGGGCTGATGCCGTATTCAAGAGCTTGGGAGCCTACCCATCTTCATACGATACTCTTTTGAATGCAGCAGTCTCTTCTTCTGATACAAGCACTTGGAGCTCACGCACAAACCCATGCATTGCGGGCTCTATCGGAACAAGTAATACAGCTTTGAGAGACACAGAGGTTAGCGGTGATATCATCGTTAAGTCTGGTGCGCAGATGGCGGGAGCTATCCTCGTTGGTGGTATCGCATCATACACAACAAAGTGGGTTGAGGACAGTGAGCACAGCGGTAAGATTGAGTTCGAGTCGGGCGTGAATGTCACAAATAACGGCTTCTATGCTGGTTGCGTTGGCTGTACTCTCGGTGAGGGTATCAAGAACGTGACCAACCGTGGTGCACTCAACTTCTACGGATCGAACTCTATGCGTCTCTACGTAGGTGGCGTTGTGGCACAGTCGGGAATCTCGACTAACACCGTTGGCTCGGAGCCTCTCTGCAACTTGAAGAACTATGGCCCAATCAACCTCAAGGCTACAATGTCTACAACCAGCGCATCGACCAATGTAGGTGGTGTTGCTTGTTTTATCAGGGGCGCTGCTGCAGAGTTGTACAACTATGCCGAGGGTGCAATTACTGTAGCTCACACTGCATCAAATTCGAATGTGCTCGTTGGAGGTCTTATCGCCGACATGGACGGCAATATGGGCAAGGCCGAGAATTACGCTGCTGTAACCGTTGACGGCCCTTCGGGCAATGGACTTACAGTTGGAGGTATCGTGGCAAGCCACGCAGGTGTAAGCCAGCGTACCAACCAGAAGAATACAGGTGCTGTGACCGTAAAGAATACTGCAGCTTCAGGTATTGCAGTTGGAGGACTCTATGGTAGCACAGTGCGTTTGACTTGTAGAGATTGCCATAACGAGGGTGATGTTTATGTTTCGAATATCGTCTCTGCAGGTGCTGTCACTTGTGGTGGTGTTGCTGGTCGTCTCTACGACGCTACAAATACCGTAACATACTCGAATGTAACCAATAGCGGAGATATCTATGTAGATGCCAGTGCTACCGAAAACCAGGTGACACACGTCGGCGGTATCCTCGCTTGGCATAACCACAAGGATAAAGACGTAATCTTCTTGGTTGAGGCTGATGAGAATGGCGTAGGCCTTGCTAATAGCGGAGATATCACAGCCCTTGGCCCTAAGTCAACATCCGACTTCACCGTTGCGGGTATCATCGCTTACTCGACAAAGTCTATCCAGACAGCCGACAAGAAGTGGACAGGAAGCGTTATCAATAGCGGAAATATCAATGTTACCAAGCACGCCGATAGCAATCAGCGCGCTATGATTGGCGGTATCTTCGGTGTACACAACAAGAATGTAATGGGCGAGAGTGCATCCTTGATCAATACCGGTAATATCACCGTTTCGGGTAAGGTTAAGTCTAGCGACCACGTGGGCGGTATCGTTGGTAAGACCTCGTATGGCATACAGAATGCGAAGTGCGTATGTCAGATTAACGCAAGCGCCTTCCCTAACGTGGGTATGATTACGGGAGCTGCACGTAGTGAGAACATCGTAGCTACCAACTGTCAGATTGGAGGTTCGTTGGTTTCAAACTACAATGTCGAGGATGAGGAGTATAATATCATTACCCTCAGCGCATCGAACTATTTTAGCTATATCTACGGTGCTGCTGTTGAGCAGGCAACCGCTGAGGCTGATGGATGCTCTTGTATCACGGCAATCGAATAACCCTTAAAAACAGATATGACTATGAAGAATTATTTGAGACCTGAGGTCGAAATTTTCGAGGTGGCTGTCGAGGGTGGCTACGGAGATAGCATTCTCCTTCCTGGCTTCGGAAGCGAGAATGACGAGTTGGTATACTAAGATTTTAACATATTTTTAGGGTTGGGCGGAGATTTTCTCCGCTCAACTTTTTTTGTTTAGAGCTTTTTGTTAACTTTGTACGATTTTTATCAATTTGGGATATTATGACAACATTGCAATCTATAGTATTGGGAATCGTGCAGGGACTCACCGAGTTTTTGCCCGTTTCGAGTAGTGGTCACCTGATGTTGGCGTCGGAGATTCTCGGCACCGACCTCTCGGCTGCCGACGACCTCACCTTCAGCCTTACGCTCCACGCTGCGACCGTGTTGAGCACAATCGTAATCTTGTGGCGTGAGGTATGGCGACTCATCAAGGGCGTCTTCTCGCGTACCTTCACCGAGGAGCAGGCCTACCTCATCAAGATCGTTATCTCGATGGTGCCGATTGCAATCGTTGGCTTCTGCTTCAAGGATTATCTCGAGCAGGCCTTCTCGTCTATGCTGGTTGTGGGCATTATGTTGCTCGTAACGGCACTCTTGCTCACCTTCGCATACAAGGCTAAGCCTCGTCAGAAGGATAATATCTCATATCGTGATGCAGCTATCATTGGCGTAGCGCAAGCCTTTGCTACCTTGCCCGGTCTTTCGCGCTCAGGTACAACCATCGCTACGGGCTTGTTGCTCGGCAATAAGAAGGAGACTGTTGCCCAGTTCTCGTTCTTGATGGTCTTGCCTCCAATCCTCGGCAATGCGTTGCTCGATATCATCGGTGGCAACTTTGGCGGTGGCGTTGAGGCGATGCCGTTGATTGCGGGTTTCGTGGCGGCATTTGCTACTGGTTGCTTGGCTTGTAAGTTTATGATTGAGATGGTCAAGCGCGGAAAGTTGATTTGGTTTGCTGCATACTGCGCCGTTGTGGGTGTGGTTGCAATTGTAACGTATATTCTCTAATATGATAGATTTCAAAAATTTCAATCCGCGCGAGGAGGGCTATGTGGCGGTTATCGATAAGCCGCTCGAGTGGACTTCGTCGGATGTTGTACGCAAGATAAAGTTCCGTCTCAACAAGATGGGACATCGCAAGATTAAGATTGGTCACGCCGGAACTCTCGATCCGTTGGCTACAGGTCTCTTGCTTGTCTGCATCGGTAAGGCGACCAAGCAGGTCGATGCCCTGCAGGCGGAGCGCAAGGAGTATGTTGCAGAGCTGATGCTCGGCGCTACAACTCCAAGCTACGATATGGAACATCCCGTGGATAAGACCTATCCGATTGACCACATCACTCGCGAGAAGGTCGAGGCGGCGTTGCTCTCGCTCTCGGGTGAGCGCTTGCAGGCTCCGCCAATTTACTCGGCCAAGAAGGTCGAGGGCTTGCGTGCTTACGAGTTGGCACGTGCGGGCGAGGAGGTCGAGTTGCGCAAGGCTCTAATAAATATCTACTCGATTACGCTCGAGGAGTACGACTTGCCAAAGGTGCGTATTCGCGTGGAGTGTAGCAAGGGTACCTATATCCGTTCGTTGGCACACGAGATTGGTCAGGCACTCGAGAGTGGTGCATATTTGACCTCGTTGCGTCGTACCCGAAATGGTGCATATAGTGAGGCCGATGCCATTCAGCTCGACGATTTTCTAAAAAATCTTCCGTTGGATGAAACAAAAGATTAAATTTTTCGTAGTCTAATTAGTTTATTGCGTATTTTTTTGCAGGGACTGATTACGAAGGAGAAGAGAAGAAACTATATTTTATAAAATATGAAACTTTCACACTATGACTTCGATTTTAATCCGGAACTTATCGCTAAGTATCCGGAGCGAAATCGTGATGAGGCTCGATTGATGGTTGTACACCGTGACACCGGAGAGATCGAGCACAAACTTTTTAAGGATATTATCGAGTACTTCGATGAGGGCGACGTATTTGTTCTCAACGACACCAAGGTATTCCCTGCACGCCTCTATGGTAACAAGGAGAAGACCGGTTCGGAGATTGAGGTCTTCTTGTTGCGTGAGTTGAATCGCGAGTTGAAGTTGTGGGATGTATTGGTTGATCCTGCTCGTAAGATTCGTATCGGTAATAAGTTGTACTTCGGCGAGGATGATATCCTCGGTGCCGAGGTTATCGACAACACCACTTCACGTGGTCGTACCTTGCGTTTCCTCTACGATGGCCCGCACGAGGAGTTCAAGGCGTTGCTCGACCGTTTGGGCGAGACTCCACTTCCATCGTGGGTACGCGAGAAGGTTGAGCCTGAGGATGCTGAGAACTATCAGACAATCTTCGCAGAGAAGGAGGGCGCTGTAGTTGCTCCAACGGCAGGTATGCACTTCTCGAAGCACCTCCTCAAGCGTATGGAGATTTTCGGTATCGAGCGTGCTTTCATTACTCTCCACGCAGGTTTGGGCAACTTCCGCACAGTTGACGTTGAGGATTTGTCGAAGCACAAGGTTGACTCGGAGCAGTTCTTCGTAACACCTGAGTGTGCCACTACAATCAACACTGCAAAGCAGAACAACCACAAGGTTGTGGCTATCGGTACAACCGTTATGCGTACACTCGAGACTGTAGTTTCGACCCACGGTATGGTTACTGCACAGGAGGGTTGGACCAATAAGTTCATCTTCGCACCGTACGATTTCACCGTAGCGAATGCGATGGTGTCGAATCTCCATATGCCTGGCTCAACACAGTTGATGATGGTTGCGGCATTTGGTGGTTACAACACCGTGATGGATGCCTACAAGGTAGCAGTAGAGGAGGGCTATCGCTTTGGTACATACGGCGATGCAATGTTGATCCTCTAAGAAGTAAAACAAAATTGAGTTTAGGACTATAAAATCCAAAAGCAATGGCGAATAATAAAATTTTGTATATCTGTCAGCAGATTATGCCTTACTTGCCCGAGACTGAGGAGTCTTGCTTGTGCAGACAGCTCTCGCAGGCTATGCAGGAGCACGGCAATGAGATTCGCACCTTTATGCCTCGCTATGGTTGCGTGAACGAGCGTCGCAACCAGTTGCACGAGGTTATCCGCCTTTCGGGAATGAACCTTATCATCAACGATGACGACCATCAGTTGATTATCAAGGTTTCGTCGATTCCTTCGGCGCGTATCCAGATATACTTTATCGATAATGACGATTTCTTCTCTCGCAAGGCTGTATTGACCGACGAGGATGGCAAGGAGTTCGAGGATAATGACGCACGTATGGTCTTCTTCGCACGTGGTGTGTTGGAGACAGTGAAGAAGTTGCAGTGGAAGCCAAGCGTGGTACATTGCCACGGCTGGTTCTCGGCTATTGCACCTCTCTACTTGCGTAATATGTTCCAGGATGACCCTCTCTTCTGCGACGCTAAGATTGTAGTGTCGTTGTATGAGGATAAGTTCTCGAATCCACTCGACGCAAATCTCGGCGAGAAGCTCTGTAGCGAGGGTGTGCCAGCAGACGAAGTTGAAAATTTGGGCACTCCATCATACGAAAACTTGATGCGCTTCGTTATAAACAATGTCGATGGTGTAGTAGCGGGCTCTGCCAATGCCGACAAGGCGTTGTTGGACTATGCTCGTGAGCAGGGTAAGTCGGTACTCGACTACCAGTCACCTGAGGACGGAGATTTTTATGATAATTACGATCGCTTCTATGAGAGCCTTTTCTAACAGATTGCGCTATACTACATACCTGTTGCTGTTCTTCTTCGCATCGCTTTCGATGGGAGGATGTACTATGACTGCGGATGATACCCTCGGCTCGAATATTATGCCCGAGGATCAGGTGATGCTTATGCGTCACGTGAAGATTCGCGGTGGTGACATCATCCGCTATAACGAGGAGTCGCAGAAGAATGAGACTATCAAGACAGGTAAGAAGTTCTTCGAGACACGCCTCTATCGTACCGATTCGTTGCTCTCTTCGAATACGGGCTACGGTTACCTTGGCGTGCGTCGTAGCGACACTCTCGGTTTGCGCACTGCAGGTTTTGCCTCTACAATCCTCTTTATGAATGCCATAGACGAGGAGAATGGTTTCGGCTATATGCCAATCTTCGATACTATGAAGTTGGTCTTGACCGTCAATAACTATGGAGGTGACACGCTTGCGCCTATTCGCTACAAGGTCTTCGAGTTGCGTAAGTCGTTGGCTGAGAATGTGATGAAGCACGATGAGCGTCGAGACCAAGATTCGGTGACATATATCAACTGCGACCTGAGCAGTGTCTACGATGCCGACAAACCGATCTTCGAGTTTACATTCCCGCAGAAGGAGTTGGGCGAGGGACCTGCAACTTTAATGGTGCCTATGGAGAGTACCGAGTACTCTTGGGACTTTGCTCGTCGCTTGATGCTTATTCCTGATAACTACGCCGATGCAAACAGCGATTGGGATGGTTATGGCCGCAGCGGAATCGAGGTCTATTCGGACGATGAGAAGTGGGCTGAGAAGTTCTATGGCCTCTACATCAAGCCCGATTTGGAGAATACACCGGCTAATCAGCGCGGTGCATTCTACGAGCTCGATCTCTCAGCTTCGGGTATTATGTTGCAGGGTCGTAGCCGCAATCCGAAGGATCCGTCAATGATTAAGGATACCGTAGGTATGTACTACTACTTCCGCGACACCGAGTCGACAATCAACGCCTCGGTCATCAAGGTTGAGCACGACTACACAAAGAGCTTGTCGGGTGGCGCTTCGAAGTTAAATTCGGTGGTTATGGACTATACGAAGTCGCGTGAGGAGCGTACCGAGGTCGAGACCTGCTATGTTGAGGGCTTGGGAGGTCCTTCGACCGAGTTGTATATCACTGACGCTCTTCTCGATACGATGATTGAGCTCGAGACTACGGCTCAGGCCGAATATACGAAGTTGGGTATCAATCAGTGTGTACTCTCGATCTATGTCGACGGTGCAGACTACGATTGGAACGTAACACAGTCAAATTGGGGCGTGCTAACCCCGTTGTTGGATAGATCATTCACTCGCCTTGGTGCTTACGTGGACTACAATGTCTTGACACCGGTTGTCGACTACGACTATGTCTACGAGAAGAACTATAGCGCGACTTTGAACTATGGCGGTTTCCTCGATCGCAGCCGCGGATGCTACACGATGAACATCACAGCCTATATGCAGGGATTGTTCAACTACGCAAAGAGCGTTCGTCAGGAGGATGGCACATACGCCTTCAACGAGAACGATGAGGGCTACGTTAAGCGCGTGATATATATCGGTACCGAGGCAACATCGCCATATCTCTTTACCGAGAGCGTGTTGCAGGGTGTAGGCGATAAGTTGAATGCGCCGATACAGATTGATTTGACTTATACATTGGTGAAATAGATGACGCATCGGAGCGCCTGGCACAGCCCGGGCCTCGTTGAGTCGGATTATATAGATAAAGAAAATGCAAGAGAATTTAGTAATTGTGGAGTCCCCTGCGAAGGCGAAGACCATCGAGAAGTTTTTGGGCAAGGAGTTTGTCGTAAAATCGAGTTTCGGTCATATTCGCGACCTTCCGAAGAGGGAACTCAGCATTGATATAGAGAGTGGTTTCGTTCCTACATACGAGATTCCGAAGGAGAAGACCAAGCTTGTGACCGAGTTGTCGAAGGCTGCAGCCGAGGCAAAGACCGTGTGGTTGGCAAGTGATGAGGACCGCGAGGGAGAGGCTATTGCATGGCACTTGACCGAGGTACTCGGTTTGTCGGTTGAGAATACCAAGCGAATCGTATTCCACGAGATTACCAAGAACGCCATCGTGAATGCTATCGAGAATCCACGTACCGTGGATATGAATCTCGTAAATGCACAGCAGGCACGTCGTGTGTTGGATCGTATCGTAGGTTTCGAGCTTTCGCCAATTTTGTGGAAGAAGGTGCGTCCGTCGTTGTCGGCAGGACGTGTGCAGAGTGTTGCTGTACGTCTTATCGTGGAGCGCGAGCGTGAGATTATCAACTTCAACGACACTTCGTCGTATCGTGTTGTAGCTCAGTTCTATCCTGTAGACGATGCAACCAAGACCTTGTTCAAGGCCGAGTACTCGGAGCGTTTCGCTACCAAGGAGGAGGCAATGGCGATGTTGGAGTGCTGCAAGAATGCAATCTTCACTGTCGATGGCAGCGAGATGAAGCCTTCTAAGCGCTATCCGGCACCTCCGTTCACCACTTCAACCTTGCAGCAGGAAGCTGGACGTAAGTTCTCGATGTCGGTGTCGCAGACAATGTCTATTGCGCAGAAGTTGTACGAGCGAGGTTTGATTACCTACATGCGTACCGACTCGGTAAACCTCTCTGACTTGGCATTGAACTCTTGCAAGAAGGAGATTTGCGATATGTTCGGCGAGAAGTATTCGTCACGTCGCAACTACACCACAAGCAGCAAGGGCGCACAGGAGGCTCACGAGGCTATCCGTCCTACCTATATGAATAATCACACGATCGAGGGTACTGCAGCCGAGAAGAAGCTCTACGAGTTGATTTGGAAGCGTACTATCGCATCGCAGATGGTTGCAGCAGATATCAACCGCACAACCATCACTATCAATATGTCGGGCAAGAGCGAGAAGTTTATCGCTACGGGTGAGGTTATCACCTTCGACGGATTCTTGCGTTTGTACTCAGAGTCGCACGACGAGGAGCCTACCGAGCAGAGCGAGGCCGCTATCTTGCCTGCATTGGAGGATGGCACACAGCTCTTGGCACATACAATCACAGCTACCGAGCGTCACGCAGTGCCGCCAATGCGATTCAGCGAGCCATTGTTGGTTAAGCGCTTGGAGGAGTTGGGTATCGGTCGTCCGTCAACCTACGCTCCAACCATCTCGACCATCATCACACGCGGATATGTCGAGAAGAGCAACAAGCCGGCTCAGAAGCGTCACTACACTCAGCTCACACTCAAGGGTTCGAATATCACCGAGAAGTTGGCAAGCGAGAACTATGGCGCAGAGAAGAATCGTTTGGCACCAACCGACATCGGTATGGTCGTAAACGACTACTTGGAGCAGAACTTCGGCATCGTTATGGACTACAACTTTACCGCAAAGGTGGAGAAGGAGTTCGACCGCATCGCTGATGGTGAGCAGGGCTGGAATACTATGATTGGCGAGTTCTACGGCGAGTTCCACTCACTTGTTGATCGAGCTATCACCACCCAGGTTGAGAAGAACTCGCAGGTTCGTGTCTTGGGCGTAGACCCTGAGTCGGGTAGAGTAGTTAAGGCCCGTATCGGTCGCTTTGGCCCTATGGTCGAGATCGATGGCGGTGATAGCGATAAGCCACGCTTCGCATCGTTGAAGAAGGGTCAACTCATCGAGGCTATCACACTCGAGGAGGCGTTGTCGCTCTTTGCGTTGCCTCGCACCGTTGGTAAGTACGAGGATCAGGACGTTATCGTAGGTATCGGTAAGTTTGGCGCATATGTTCGCTATGGCAACAACTTCGCATCGTTGACCAAGTCGGATGACCCATACACAGTGACCTACGAGCGTGCTCTCGAGCTTATCGAGTCGCAGAAGCAGACAGCTACAGCTGCAGCAACTCCGATTAAGACCTTTACAGAGGATGCCGATATCGCGATTAAGAATGGTCGCTACGGAGCATATATCGCTTACAAGGGCAAGAACTACCGCATCCCTCGTGGCAAGAAGGCAGAGTTGCTTTCGTACGAGGAGTGCGTAAACATCATCAACACTACTAAAAAATAGAGATATGAAGAGATTTATCACAACATTGTGCTTGTGCGTTGCCATTGCAGTTTCGGCATCGGCACAGGAGGGTTACCAGTTCACTGATGGTACACTCGTTAAGACTACTTCGGTGAAGAATCAGTTCCGCAGCGGTACTTGCTGGTGCTTCTCGGCATTGTCGTTCATCGAGAACGAGATTATGCGTGCCGGTGGCGAGGAGATGGACTTGTCGGAGATGTGGATTGTTCGTAACATCTACTTCGAGAAGGCTGTTAAGTATGTGCGTTTGCATGGCCACCTCAATATGGCAGTTGGTGGAGCATTCCACGACGTGACCAAGGGTATCGAGAAGTATGGTATCGTTCCGCAGGAGGTTTATGAGGGCTTGAACTATGGTACCGATAAGCCTGTGTTTGGCGAGATCGACGCTGTTTTGAAGGCCTATGTTGAGGCTGTTGTTCAGAACAAGAACAAGAAACTCACCACAGCTTGGAAGGATGGCTTGAATGCAATCCTTGATGTATACTTTGGCAAGATGCCTGAGACCTTTACTTACAAGGGCAAGGAGTATACTCCGCACTCATTCGCTGAGTCGTTGCCAGTGAAGATGTCGGACTATGTATTCGTAACATCGTACACTCACCACCCATTCTACTCGCAGTATATCCCTGAGATTCCAGATAACTGGATGTGGGAGACTTGCTACAATGTACCTCTTTGCGAGTTGATGCAGATTGTTGACAACGCCCTCGCAAACAACTATTCACTCGGTTGGGCAGCAGACGTTTCGGAGCGTGGTTTCCACCGTACAAAGGCTATCGGTATCATCCCTGAGGACAATATCGAGAGTATGAGCGGCACCGAGGCTGAGCGTTGGGGTCGTCTCTCGGAGCAGGAGCGTCAGCGTGAGTTGTACTCGTTCGATAAGCCTGTAAAGGAGAAGAAGATTACCCAGCAGATGCGTCAGGAGGCGTTTGACAACTACGAGAACACCGACGACCACGGTATGGTAATCATTGGTACTGCAACCGACCAGGAGGGTAACCCATTCTTCAAGGTTAAGAACTCTTGGGATGTTCGTCCTCCATACGCAGGTTACTACTACTTCTCTCGTCCGTACGTTGAGTACAAGACTATGGAAATTATGGTAAACAAGAACGCTATCCCTGCAGAGATTCGCGCTAAGTTGGCTCTCTAATAGAGGCGATAAATGCAAAAAAAATATCGTGGCAAACTGCCACGATATTTTTTTATCTCTTCTCTCCGAAGTCGGTCTGTTGTTTTTCGACCTCTTTGAGGCGTTCAGCGTTGGCGGCGCGCTGTTGTCTCTCGCGCTCGATATCGGCATCGCTCTTAGCTGTAGATGTCGAGAATGATGACTCCGAAGCGGTCGAGAGAAGCTTCGCCTCGTTCTCGTTATAGATCATCTTCTGCGCTGCCGGCTTGCTCTCGAACTCGAGCACGCCACTTACAGGCATCTGCTCACCCTCGAACAATACCGAGGCAGTGATGCGAATCTTACCCGCATTCAATGTAGACTGCACTACGATTGGCGCAGTTCCCCACTTTACCGGTGCAGGATTTGCCAACTCTCCCGCACCACCGAGAATGCGACCCTCGCCCTCGATGTGGAACTTGATGTAGTAGTTGTTGAGGCGCTTGATATTGCCATCCTTATCTGTAATTGCTGCCACTACGGTGGTGAAGTCTGAACCGTCTGCTACGAGATCATTGCCTTCGTTGTCGAGCCAGAGCATCACCTTCGATGGACGACGCGCAGGGCATACCTTGTGCGTCGCCACAACTTCACCATTGACCAATCCCTCAGCCAGGAGATAGACATCTTTCTGCTTCTTCTGTCGGCTCAACTCCTTGTCATCCATAAAGTTGTAGACATCCTTGAATGTGATGATTGGCGACGGCATACCTCCATTGCTCTTTGGCTTGCGGTAGGTCCAGGTCTTACCATTGGCGAGGTAGGTGAGTCGCACCTCATCGCAGTTCGAGTAGACGGTCACATCCTTTGGTGAGAAAGGAGTCATCTCGTGTGCGATGTAGACCATCGGACCACTCTCGTAGAGACGATTCTCCTGCTTGAGCGGTGGTCGCTGAGCCATAAACATATAGTAGGAATACTTCGGCTGACGGAAGATGTCGGCCACACCGCCATAGAATGGGTCGGGGTGGTAGCCACGCTGATGGTCGAACGAGTGCCACAAGCAACCTCCGATATGGTCAGGAAATGCTCTGTAGAGCACATCGAGCGAGGTGTACTTGTAAGGTGGATAGGCGTAGTGCTGCGCCTGTACGAGCATCGGCACCTCGCCCCAGTTGCGTGCAACTCGGCTTGGCGAGTTGTGCGAGTTCCAATCATCGACGCAATCGCCAAACTCACGAGTGAAGTAGGCAATATCGTCACGAAGGTTGAGGCTCTTGTTTGCGTAGATGCTTCCATTGCCTATCTGCGGATGGGTGTACTGAACAGGGTAGACCTCGTTCGCCTTTGTGCGGGCCTCGACGTCGTATGATGAGTATGCACCCTTATACGGATACTCCTCGGCCACGAGTCGAAGTGCATTGTCGGCAAATGAGGCAGGGAAGCGGGTCTCATTCAATGTCGGCTCCCAGAACCACACACAAGGGTGGTTGCGGTCGCGTCGTACAAGGTTGCGGATATCGTCATAGATATATTGTTCGAACTGCGGATCCTTGTTCCAGAACTGCCAGCCAGGAATGTTGTCGATGACGAAGAGTCCGAGCTCGTCGCAAGCATCCATAAATGCAGGGTCTTGCGGGCAGTGAGCGTTGCGGATAACGCGCATACCGAGATCGCGCAACTTCTTCGCATCGCGCCAATGTGCCGAGTTTGCCACTGCATTGCCCACTACAGCAAAGTCTTGGTGACGATTTGCACCAATGAGAGGCTCGTTGTAGTGCTTGCCATTGAGGTAGAAATGCTTGCCGCGGAACTCTATCGAGCGAATGCCGATGCGACGACGATAGCCATCTACGACATTACCCTTCGAGTCAAGAATGCGAACGTAGAGGTTGTAGAGTGTAGGCGAGTCGGGAGTCCAGAGCTGAGGATGCGCAACCGAGAGTTTGCGAGCATAGCTTGTCGCGGTGCCGCCCTTGATGACGATATTGCTCTTCATCTTTGCTACAACCTCGCCCTCGGCACTCTGAATCTCGTAGACGAGTGCACCCTTGAAGAGTGCCTTGCTCGCATTGCGGATATGCGCCTTGAGCAGAACATCTGCCGAGCTTTCGCTCACCTTGTCGTATGCCACAAAGAGTCCGCCACCCGCAGTCTCACTCTCGTGGTTAGGGTCGGTAACGAAGACGTTGTTGTGTGCCACCAACCAGCAGTCTCGATAGATGCCTCCAAAGTAGGTGTAGTCCAATACTCGCTGAGGCTTGCCCGGAGGGTAGCTCTTATCGTCGCTATTGTCCGACCAAACGGCTACGATATTCTCGCCATCCCAATTCACAGCATCGGAGATGTCAACCACCACAGGCAGATAACCTCCGAGGTGCTCGGTGAGCTGCTTACCATTTATATATACGCGGCTCTTGCCCATAATGGCCTCGAAGTGAAGGAACAACTTCTTGCCCTTGAGCGCCTTATCTACGCTGAAGTGCTTGCGATACCATACCACGCCCTGGTAGTTGATGCAGCCACTCGCCTCGGTCGGTAAGTACTCGATGCCGTGGGGTAGTGATACCACGCTCCACGCCGAGTCGTCCAACTTCACGCTCTCGCCATTCGCTACCTCTCCCTTGTGGAATCGCCACGCGGGATTCATCGAAAATACCTCACGTCCGCTCTCCTCGATGGCGTAGAAACCTGCGGTCGAAAACTTTGGCTGATAGCTTGCACTCGCACTGAGAATCGGTGCAAGCATTGCAAAAATCAAAATCGGTAAAAATCTTGTTACTCTCATCTTATAGTTAGTGTTTAGTCTCTATTCTATAGGCTCGGCATCCTCGATTCCGTATTCGTGCACAATCGCTAAAATCTCCTCGCGTAACGCCTTGGGTGTCACATTCTCACGAATGACCGTGATGTAGGAGTGGCGAATCTCGCGTTCAACGATGGCTCGAGGTAACTGCTCGAAGTAGATGTCGTTCCAATGACGCTTGTTGAAGTGCCACGCAGGGGTGATGGTCGAGAGGTAGCTGTCGCGCAGTACGATGGCTCTGTCGGGGTTGCACTTTACCGCTATGCGAGTGGTGTGTTCCAATACATAGCAGGCAAACATTCGTCCGCCTACCTTGTATACAACTGCGTCATCTCCAAAGGGTTGGCACTCCTCGACGAGTGGCAGCGACAGCAGATATTCTCTCAAATCCACAATGTCCATACTCCAAAGGTAAACAAAAAAAACGGAAAACTCAAAGTTTCCCGTTTTTTAACAAATCCGAACTGAGGGATTACTTCTGCAACTTTGCCTTTGCCAAGTTTGCCAAAGCGCTCTTTGCAGCCTCCAAGCTCGAGCCCGAAGTCACCTTCTTCAAGGTTGCAACAGCCATATTGTAGAGTGACTCGTTCTTGTTACCTGTAGCGTTGTACTGAGCGTTGTAAGCAGCACCCAAAATCATATAGATTGCGCTCTTCTCCTCCTCAGTAGTCTGTGCAGCTGCAGCAGCCTCACCGAGCTCGATAACCTTAGCGTAGTCCTTCTTGCCGTTGTATGCCTCGAGGCGAATCTTAGCAGCCAATGCAGGCGACGAAGCCTCCAAAGTCTCAGCCATTGCGATTACGCCGTCGTAGTCACCAGCCTGCTGCAAGCTTGCAACGCGGTTGTTGGTGTAGAGAGTCTTGTTAGCCTCAGCCTTAGCGATAACCTGAGCGTACTTCTCAGCCGGCATAGCGCAGATCTTGTTGTAGATCTCCATACCCTCGTCGTACTTGCCCAACTCGCAGTAGCTTGTTGCGAGGTTGAGTGCCATCTCAGCGTTACGTGGGTTAGCCTCGTAGCCCTTCTCGAATACTGCAGCAGCAGTAGCGTAGTCCTTGTTGTTGAACGCCTCGCCACCCTGTACCTGGTAAACCTTTGCAAGAATGGTCATAGCCTTAGTCTTTGCAGTGGTGTTGCCATACAACTCAGCAGTCTCAGCAGCCTTTGTGAGGTACTCGATAGCCTTGTCATAGTTCTTCTGCGAAGCAGCAGAGAGACCTACACCCTGGTAGCAAACCGGGAGGTACTTCTTAGCGGTTGCAACGCAGTTGAGAACCTTAGCATCCTCCGAGTCCATACCCTTGTCGATAACTGTCTCGAAGAGAGTGATAGCCGAAGCATAATCCTTCTTCTGGATTGCAGTTGCACCCTCGTTAAACTTTGCAATAACTTCGCTCTGTGCCGATGCGAAACCTACAGCGATGAGCGCGCACAATGTTACAAATAATTTCTTCATATTCTCACTTTATTTAATTTGATAATTTATTCGAAAAAGCTCATTTATCCTTCCAAACCGCAAAGTTAATAAACCTATCTCAATTTTGCAAAAAAATCCGTCATAAGTCTTTCACATTCTTCGCGGAGTACCTCTGATGTAACAACGGTGCGAGGGTGGAGTATATTGTTTGCGATGGTAGAAAAACCTCGTTTTGCATCGGGAGCGCCATAAACGATACGTCCGATTTGACTCCACGCCAATGCTCCGGCGCACATCGGGCACGGCTCGACGGTGACGTACAACGTGCAGTCGTTGAGGTACTTGCCACCGATTGTCGAGGACGCTGCCGTGATTGCCTGAATCTCGGCGTGAGCTGTTACGTCGGTCAAAGTCTCGACCAAATTGTGACCACGTCCCACGATGCGACCACCCGCAATAATGACTGCTCCGATGGGTACTTCGTCGGCTGCGAGGGCAAGTTTTGCCTCTTCAATGGCCAAACGCATATATTTTTCGTCTTTTTCGCGATTTATTTCCATAATTTTTTCTAACTTTGTGGGTTATTTGGCGACAAAGATACAAAATATAATATAAAACTCTATGTACAGAAGTAATACTTGTGGCGAATTGCGTGCCACAAATGTCGGACAGACAGTAACATTGGCAGGTTGGGTACAGAAGGTACGTAACCTCGGCGCAATGACTTTTATTGACCTCCGCGACCGTTACGGTATCACCCAGATTGTGGTTGAGGAGCACTCTGACGAGGCTACTAAGGAGGCTGCGTCGAAGCTCGGTCGTGAGTGTGTAGTTCAGGTTGTAGGTCGTGTTATCGAGCGTGAGTCGAAGAATGCGAAGATGCCTACAGGCGATATCGAGGTTGTAGCAGAGAAGATTAACATCCTCAATCAGGCTGTTATTCCTCCGTTCACCATCGAGGAGAACTCGGATGGTGGTGATGACCTCCGTATGAAGTATCGTTACCTTGACCTCCGCCGTCCACCATTGCAGCGTAATATGATTCTCCGCCACAAGATGGCACAGGAGATTCGTCGTTTCCTCGATGGTGAGGGCTTCCTCGAGATTGAGACCCCTTACCTCATCAAGTCTACACCTGAGGGTGCTCGTGACTTCGTTGTGCCTTCACGTATGAACCCTAACGAGTTCTACGCATTGCCACAGTCGCCTCAGACTTTGAAGCAGTTGTTGATGGTTTCGGGCTATGATCGTTATTTCCAGATTGTACGTTGCTTCCGTGATGAGGACTTGCGTGCTGACCGTCAGCCTGAGTTTACTCAGATCGATTGCGAGATGTCGTTCGTAGAGCAGGAGGATATCCTCGAGATTTTCGAGCGTTGGGCTAAGCATATGTTCAAGAGCGTCTTGGATATCGAGTTTACCGAGCCATTCCGTCGTATGCCTTGGAGTGAGGCGATGGAGAAGTACGGTTCGGATAAGCCGGATTTGCGCTTTGGTATGGAGTTCTCGGATATCACCGACTTGGCACACGGTCACAACTTCTCGGTATTCGATGATGCTGAGTACGTTGTAGGTTTTGCAGCTACCGGTTGTGCATCGTATACTCGTAAGCAGATTGATGCCTTGACCGACTACGTTAAGCGTCCGCAGGTTGGTGCTAAGGGCTTGATTTGGATTAAGGTTGACGAGAACGGTATCAAGTCTTCTATCGATAAGTTCTTCTCGGCAGAGGAGTTGCAGGCTATCGCTGAGCGCATTGGCGCTAAGGCTGGTGACTTGTGCTTGATTCTCTGCGGCAAGAAGTATAAGGCGCTCACTCAGTTGTGCGCACTTCGTTTGGAGGTTGCCGAGCAGCTTGGTTTGCGCGATCCTAAGAAGTTTGCTCCACTCTGGGTTGTTGACTTCCCTATGTTCGAGTGGGATGAGGAGACTGAGCGTTTCTACGCTAAGCACCACCCATTCACCTCGCCAAAGCCTGAGGATGTCGACAAGTTGGAGAGCGATCCGGGTGCAGTTCGTGCTAATGCATACGACTTCGTTTGCAACGGTACCGAGATTGGTGGTGGTTCGATTCGTATCCACGATCCTAAGTTGCAGTCGCTCATCTTTAAGTGCTTGGGCTTCACCCCTGAGGCTGCTGAGGCTCAGTTCGGCTTCTTGATTAACGCATTCCGCTATGGTGCACCGCCTCACGGTGGTTTGGCATTCGGCTTCGACCGTCTCTGCTCGTTGTTTGGTGGCGTAGAGTCTATCCGTGACTTTATCGCATTCCCTAAGAATAATGCAGGTCGTGACGTAATGCTCGATGGCCCATCGCAGATTGATCCGGCACAGCTCGAGGAGTTGTATCTCTCGCTCGTTCCATTCGAGAAGTAGTACGACTCACAACTCTTGAAATTACGCCTGTCAGACCCACTGTCGGGTTTGAGTAAGGAATTTGAAATAATTATGTCAGTCGCTCCGATTTTTCAAGTCGGAGCGATTGCTTTTTTGGTAGAAAATCTCTATATTTGTACCAAAGTACAAAAATCCATAAAAAGACTATGAGAAAACTACTATTAGTGATGGTTGTTGCGCTCGCTTTTGTTGCGTGCTATAGCGCAGACGAGAGCGCCGAATTGAATATCACCTACAAGGATGGTACGACTGAGGTTAAGAGTGTAGCCTTGGAGGTTAAAGGCGGTTTGTTTGGCGAGCGCCACCTCCACCTCTGCATCGAACCTTCGGCATTGGAGAATGTCGATAAGGTTGTTGTAACTCCTTCGATTGCGCGCGCAACCGAGGGCGAGGAGGGCTACTTTGTTGCCGATGAAGGCTTTCTCTATGGATTTAACCATCCGACACTCACCGAGGAGTACTTCCGCAGGTCAAAGTATTTCCGTTTGGCTATGAGTTGCCTCAAGACCGAGCGCGGTACCTACCTCGCCATTAGTAAGGGTTTGGGCTTTGAGAGTGCTCAAGTCTATACTCTCAAGCAGGGCAACTATGCATTCTCGTACGAGTACGATTTGTCGAAGTGCGGAGCCTATGAGCCACTCGTAATCGATTTCTATCCGATGGAAGAGGGTGAGGATGACTATAGCGCCATGGCGCGTCGCTACCGCAACTATCTCATCGATAATGACTATATGCCGAAAAAGTTGAAGGAGCGCGTGAAGGAGAACGAGCACCTCGCATATGCGGCTAAAGCCCCTGAGATTCGTATCCGTCAGGGTTGGAAACCTGTGCCAACTCCAGTGAAGCATCAGACTTTGGAGAATGAGCCCGAGATGCGCGTAGTGACCACTTTTGAGCAGGTGAAGGATATTGTCGATGAGTTGAAACGCCAGGGCGTGAATGAGGCACAGTTGTGCTTGGTGGGTTGGAATCATAAGGGCCACGATGGTCGCTATCCAACCGTTTTTCCTGTTGAACCTACGCTCGGTGGCGAGGAGAAGCTGCGCGAGTGTATTAAGTATGCGCAGGAGAATGGCTACAAGATTGTAGGTCATACCAACCGCACCGATATCTACGAGATTTCGTCGGATTGGAATGGTGGTGCCGATGCAGCGAAGAATCCTGACGGCTCGTTCCAGGCAAATGCCTATTGGTCGGCGGGTCAGATGTACAATATCTGCTACAAGCAGTCGCACGATAAATATTTTTGGGGCTACGAGCCTAAGGTTGCCGAGTTGGGTTTCAGCGGCTTGGAGTATGTAGATGTCTTGTCAATCATTAAACCTCATGTCTGCTACGACCCTGCTCACCCTTGCACCCGCAAAGAGGGTGTGGAGTATGCGAATAAGATGTTACAGGGCCTGCGCGATCTGTTCGGAGGCTCGCAGTCGGAGGGTGGCGTGTGGTTTACCGCCAAGTCGCTCGACTATGCAATGTATGTCACTATGACGCTCAATCGCCTCGAGAAGTATGAGTTTATCGATGACTATGTTCCTATTTGGCACATCGTCTTCAATGGCTATTTGTTGCACAATCCGGCTTCGCAGACCGTAAACTTTACATTGAAGGAGCCTCGCTATGCTCTTCGCAATGCGGAGTATGCGGCTCGCCCGATGTTCTACTTCAACTCGGCATTTGTGGATAACCCGAAGAAGAACTGGATGGGCAATGCCGACCTAACCTACAAGGATAAGGCTGACTTAGAGCGCTCGGTAGCTGCGATTAAGAGGGGTTACGATGCGTTCAAGGAGTGGGAGTATCTGCAGTTTGAGACTATGGAGCAGCACGATAAATTGGCTGAGGACGTCTACTGCTCGACCTATTCTGACGGCTCACGAGTTGTTGTCAATTATGGTAAGGAGCCTTTTACCTTCGAGGGTAAGGAGGTCGCTGCCGAGAACTATTTGATACTTAAAAAATAATAAACGATATGAAGAAGATTCTATTTGCAGTAGTAGTGGCGATGCTTGCTGTATCGTGCTACAAGAGCGATGAGACTGTAGAGTTGCGCATTACCTACAAGGATGGTACTACCGCTACCGAGGTACGCCCATTGGAGGCAAAGGGTTGCCTTTGGGGTGATAAGTATCTCCACTTCGAACTCTCGCAAGAGGAGTTGTCAAATATGGCCGAGGTGAAGGTGTTGCCATCTTTTGGTCGTGCCAAGGTGGGTGATGAGGGATATTTCATTTCGAGTGATGGTATGCTCACCACCTTCAAACCGTTGTCGGAGGGAGCGCGTCGCTCGCGTAAGATTTCGTTCAATCCGTTGGCGATGAATGGCTACAAGGTGGGCGATAAGTGCTACGCTGCAATTATGAAGGGGTTGGAGTTCGAGTGTAACCATATGCTCGAGTTGGTGGATGATGCTGAGTATCAGTACTACTACCACTACAACACCTTGAAGGATATCGAGCCTTACGAGAACTTGACCATCGACTTCTATCCGTTGGAGGGCAAGGATGCAACCTATGCAGGTATGGCACGTAAATATCGTGACTATCTTATCGAGACTGACCAGATGCCACAGCCGGTACGTGACCGTATCGGTGAGAATGAGCACCTCAGCTACGCTTCGCAGTCGCCGGAGATTCGTATTCGTTTGGCTTGGAAGCCTGTGCCAACACCTGAGTTGCACCAGACTTTGGAGAATGAGCCAAAGATGACCGTGGCGGTAACTTTCGACCAGGTGAAGGAGATTGTCGACGAGTTGAAGCGTCAGGGTGTGAACGAGGCGCAGTTGTGCTTGGTGGGCTGGAATGTGAAGGGTCACGATGGTCGCTTCCCTGACCACTTCCCGGTTGAGGAGGAGCTCGGTGGCGAGGAGAAGTTGCGCGAGTGTATCAAGTATGCCCAGGAGAATGGCTACAAGATTGTGGCTCACACCTGCCGCACCGACATCTACGAGATTTCGAAGAACTGGAATGACGGCTACGACGCTGCTCGCAAGGCTGACGGCTCGTTGGTTGAGCGCTACGCTATTGGTGGTGGAATGATGTATGACATCTGCTACAAGCAGTCGTACGAGAAGTACTACAAAGAGGAGGAACCAAAGGTTGCCGATTTGGGTTTCCGAGGTTTGGAGTATATCGATGTGTTGTCGGTTATCTATCCGCACGAGTGCCACAACCCTGAGCACCCTGTAAATCGTAAGGAGGCAGCCGAGCTTGCCAACAAGATGTTGGGTGGCTTGCGTGATATGTTCGGTGGCTCGCAGTCGGAGGGTGGCGCCTACTATGTGGCTAAGTCGCTCGACTATGCGCTCTACGCTTCGATGCGTATGAATCGTATGCAGAAGTATGAGATGGTCGACGAGTATGTTCCCGTTTGGCACATCGTCTTCAATGGCTATATCCTCAATAATGCCGCTGCGCAGACTGTAAACTATCCGTTGAAGGATCCAAATTCGGCTTTGCGCGTTATCGAGTATGCATCGCGTCCAATATTCTACTTCTACTCGGCATATCGTGCTTCGGGCCGCAATTGGATGGGTGAGACCGACCTCACAATCAAGGATAGGGCCGATTTGGAGCGCTCGGTAGCTGTGATTAAGAGGGGTTATGACGAGTTCAAGACTCTGCAGCACTTGCAACTCTGCCACTTGGATGATAACTACGAGTTGGCTAAGGGCGTGAAGTGCAGCCACTATTCGGATGGCACTCGCGTGGTTGTGAACTACACAAAGCAACCGTATACCTATGAGGGTCAGGAGGTTGCTCCGGAGAACTATATCGTTATAAAGAAGTAAACTATGCGACGACTACTCCTGCTTGCAGTGTTGCTTCTCGGCACTTTCGCCATCGAGGCTAAACCATATAGGATATATCCCGTGCCCGCGGGCGTGCGCCAAACCGATATCTTCGAGGTTGAGGTTAGCGCCGACTCGGTGGTGTGGGAGCGTGTACCTGTGGTTATGGCATTGGCATCGATTGGCCGAGGACACAAGAAGCTGACTGACGCAGAGTATGCCCTATGGAGTGGTTACCCGAAGGCGCCCTATCTCGATAAGTGCGCCATCGCCTCGCTTTCAACTACGCAGAAGGTGTGGTTTAGGGTCTCGCATCCTACGGCTCAGTCGCTCACAATATCACCTGAGAGGCGTGGAGTAGTGCCGACAATGGTTGATGGCAAGGCTATCTTTGCTGTCGAGGGCGGTGCCAAGTTGATGATTGTGCCCGATGGCGACGTGGTGCGTACGCTCTCGTTGCTTATCGATGACGACTCGAAACCGCTCCTGAATATGCGCTATTTCGAGCACGTCATCCGCTTCGAGAAGGGCTACCACACAGTAGAGAATAGTCCGAATATCCAATACAACGTCCACGGAATGCCCGTAGTGACCATCACCGAGGACAACACGATGATTGTGTTGGAGGAGGGTGCTCACCTCTGCGCTGCGATAGATATTCGCGGAGCAACGGGTACTCGTATCTCGGGTCGCGGATTTATCAACTTGTTGGATCGTTGCTACGGCGCAGAGAACGACTTCGAAGGAGAGATTGTGGGCGCATTTCGCGAGAATGTAATCCCTGCAATCTATATCCACGAGAACGCCTCGAATGTGCTGGTGCAGGATATAACCATCATCACCGACTTCCGCTGTATCACAGCGCGCAATGCCAGCGGCATCCACGTCGAGAATGTAAAGATGTTCTCCTCGGCGCAGAATGGCGATGGCGTAAATGTTATCAATACACAGCATCTCCGCGTTAATAATAGCTATATCCACAGCCAGGACGACTGCTTCTGTGGCTATAACAACTGCGACAGCATCCGTTTCTTGTGGGATGACGAGAAGTATGTGAAGGGCTTACCCACTTCGGACTTGAGCCTGACAAACTCGGTCGTGTGGACTAACTGTCGCCCATTTGTCTTTGGCGGACACGCTACGGGAGCAACCGAGCCTCGATGTGTGATGGAGAATATCTTGGTCGAGAATTGCGAGATTATCGGAATGGCCAATTCGCTCCACTATGAGGATGATTTTACCCCTAAGCGCTACAATACACGCACATTCTGGAGCGGTATGATGCGTATTCTCTCGCAGAGCGAGCAGGTGGTGCGCAATATCATCTTCCGCAATATCGATGTGGAGTGGACGAAGGGTTATAACGGCCAGCCCATCCATATCGCAGTGCGTGACAACTCGAAGACATCGTACCGAGAATCGCAGGGCTACCGCATCGAAAATATCCTCTTTGAGGATATCTCGTTCCGCAATGTGGGCAAGAGTGCGATGCCTATCTATATGAAGGCTCCGTCCGATGTTGAGGGTTATGGCATCTATGGAGTGAAGTTCAAGAATGTGACCTTTGACGGTAAACCATACAGCGCAGTGGGCTTGACGATGGTCGGAAATGTAAATTTATAGCCCAAATGGCGGTAATAATAATTCTATTTTGTAACTTTGTGGCATAAAATAAAGATGAATATGAGAAGATATATAATGAGAGGAGCGACAATGCTCGCATTTCTCCTCTGCTTGACACTTCAGGCGATGGCAAACACTCGCCAGACACGCGAGGAGTATGTCGAGAAGTACAAGGCGATTGCGATTGCCCATATGGAGAAGTACGGAATCCCTGCAAGTATTACGATGGCGCAGGGTATCTTGGAGTCGGATAGCGGTAACAGCCGCCTGTCGCGCAGCTCGAACAACCACTTCGGTATCAAGTGTGGCAAGTCGTGGAAGGGCAACTATGTGCGTCACAACGACGATGCTCCAAACGAGTGTTTCCGTGCATATACATCTGTTGAGGCGTCGTATCAGGACCACGCCGACTTCCTCGATCAGTCGCCACGCTACGACTCGCTCTTTGTCTATGCAGCAGATGATTACCGCAGCTGGGCGCGAGGTTTGAAGGCTTGTGGCTACGCTACAGCTCCTGATTATGCCGAGCGTTTGGTCAAGATTATCGAGTCGATGAAGCTCTATCAGCTCGACAAGGAGTATGGCAAGAACTACTCGGAGGCGAGCAATATGGCTCAGAGCATCGATGAACTCTGGCAGAGCACAATGGCTGTGTCGGATGACCAGGTTAACCCTAACGCCTTCCGTGTAACCGTCAATTCGCACAAGGGCTACGGCGTATATCGTACCAACCAAACCTACTATGTCGTGGCGAAGGAGGGCGATACCTTCGAGTCGGTGGCGCAGGTATTTGAGATGTCGCCAAAGATGTTGCGCAAGTTCAACGATGTGGCTAAGGACGCTAAACTTGCTAAGGGCGATATCGTATATATCGAGCCTAAGAAGAATCAGTGGCTTGGCAATGTAATGCAACATAAGGTTGTGCGCGATGAGAATCTCTACTCGTTGTCGCAGTCGTATGGTATCCGCAAGAAGTCGCTTATGAAGCTCAATAAGTTGCGCCGCGGTGCCGACTTCAACAAGGGTGATATCGTAAGATTGAAATAGTTTGATTAAGCTCACCTAATTATGAAGACCATCAAGATTTTTCTGGCATCGTCCGAGGAGTTGGAGGATGATCGTAACGCCTTTGGCAACCTCGTACGCCGATTGAATAAGACCTACGAGAAGCGAGGCATCCACCTCGATCTCTTCGAGTGGGAGGACTACGATGCAGCGTACAATAATATGCGCAAGCAGGATGAGTACAACGACGAGGTGCGTGCCAGCGATATCTTCCTTGCCGTCTTCCACACCAAGGCGGGAAAGTTTACTATCGAGGAGTTCGATATTGCCACCGATGAGTTCTTGAAGAGGGGTTTCCCTAAGGCCTATGTCTATTGCAAGGATTTGAAAAATGGCGAGGTCGAGAGCGATGAGTTGCGCGAATTTAAGAAGCGACTTTACGACGAGATGGGCCACTATTGGAACCGCTATGCCAATCGCGATACGATGCAGTTGCACTTTGTTATGCAGTTGCAGTTGGTGGAGAACAGCCGAGGCGATGAGCTCAAGGTTGAGGATGGCAATATAGTGTTGCACGACCAACCTATCGCACGTATGGATAAGTTGCCATTTGCCGAGCAG
>JAZLCQ010000038.1:0-24799 GCA_045614285.1 Alistipes sp. | reverse complement strand
AACTACACATCGGGTACTACAGGCTACTCGAAGGGTGTTATGCTCACGGTAAATAACCTCACGGCTAACGTCGCATATATCAAGACATTAAAGCCTCGCAACGGAAGTCATTTCTACTTCTCGAAGGGACGTCGCACATTGGCCTTTTTGCCACTTGCTCACGCCTACGGTTGTACGGTCGATTTCTTGACTCCGTTGGCAGTTGGCGGTCACATCACTTTGCTCGGTAAGATGCCGACTCCAAAGGTGTTGGTTGAGGCTATGCAGAATGTGCAGCCTAACGTCATTGCTTCGGTGCCTCTCGTCTTGGAGAAGATCTATCGCAAGCAGATTATTCCACTCCTCGAGAAGGGTGCTTTGAGCGTTGCTATCAAGGTGCCGTTGTTGAACGAGATTGTGCGTATGAAGATTAAGGAGAAGCTCCTCGCTTCGTTCGGTGGCAATGTCGAGTTGTTCATTATCGGCGGTGCTCCAATCAATGCTGAGACCGAGGCGTTCCTGCAGTCAATCCGCTTCCCGATTATCGTGGGCTACGGTATGACCGAGTGTGCGCCACTCATCAGCGTAACTATCGACCCTACAGAGTTTAAGCTCCGTTCGTGCGGTAAGTATCTGAAGGGTATGTTGGATGTGAAGATTGACTCGGAGGATCAGCAGAACGTGCCTGGCGAGATTCTTGTCAAGGGCGAGTGCGTGATGCAGGGCTACTACAAGAATGAGCGCGATACGAAGGCTGTTCTCGACGATGAGGGCTGGTTGCATACGGGCGATATGGGTGTTATGGATCCTGACGGTACCATCTATATCAAGGGTCGCTGCAAGTCGATGATTTTGACCGAGACAGGTCAAAATATCTACCCTGAGCAGATTGAGGATAAGTTGAACAACTTGCCGCTCGTTACCGAGTCTCTGGTGTTGGAGAACAACGGTAAACTCTACGGCTTGGTTGTGCCTGACTTCGCCCTCTGCGAGAAGGAGGGTGTCGACAAGGTGCGTCTCAACGAGATTATGAACGAGAACCTCAAGACTCTCAATCAGCAGGTGGCTGCCTATGAGCGTCTGGTCTCGATTGTTATCTATCCGAACGAGTTCGAGAAGACTCCGAAGAAGAGTATCAAGCGCTACCTGTACGACATCTCGAAGTTGTCGTAGTGGGGCATTTGGCTCACAAAACGGTCAAAATAGCACAAAAGGACTACCAAAAGGGTGGTCCTTTTTGCATTTCCGTAAAAAAGTTTCTACTTTTGTAGAAAAGTATGTCAAAGAAGATGGGAAAGCAGTTGATAATCCGCAAGCAGGTGATTGGCGAGAACGCGCTCTATTTCTGCGTATGGTTTGGTGTATTCCTCGTGCCGTTTATGAATGCGGGTATGATGTCGGAGCAGATTCGCCCCGATATGATCCTGGTGGCGTGGTTGAAGATTATGCCCTTCTACCTCCTCTTCGTACTCAACAACTTTATCCTCTTCCGTTACCTCCACCGCAAGTACCTCCGTTGGGTCTACTACGCCGTTTCGGCACTCCTCATCGGAGGTGTCTTCTCGTTGTTGGAATGGTACGAGCAGTCGGATGTCGCCTTCACAATCTCACTCGGTGAGGTGGGTGATAGGGTGATGGCTTCGCATACGAGTCTCTCGGTCTTTCCGTGGTGGGGTAATATGTTGGCTGCAGCGGCTATGTTGGCGGCAAATGACCTCATCTACACCTTCTATCGCACGATGCAGAAGGAGGAGGACTTGGAGCGTCTACAACGTCAGAATGTGCAGGCTGAGATGTATTACCTTAAGCACCAGATTAATCCGCACTTTTTGATGAATACGCTCAATAACATCCACGCCCTGGTCGATATCGATACCGAGGCGGCAAAGCAGACCGTTATCCAGCTCTCGAATATGATGCGCTACGTGGTCTACGATGCGGGCGGAAACAACATATCGTTGAAGGAGGATATCCAGTTTATTAAGAACTATATCGAGTTGATGCGTATACGCTACACCGACGATGTGGAGATTGAGTTTGACTATCCCCACAACCTCGAGAAGCGCGTTGAAGTTCCACCGTTGATTTTCATCGTCTTTGTGGAGAACGCCTTCAAACATGGTGTGAGCTACAGCTCGAACTCCTACATCCGCATCAAGATGGAGTATAGCGAGGGCTACGTCACAGCACGTTTCGAGAACTCGATAAGTGAGAAGAGTCGCACATCAAATCCGGGTATCGGCCTTGAGAATGTCCGCAAACGCCTCGATTTGATCTACGATACACGCTACGAACTTACGATTGATAAGTCGGGCGATAACTATTGTGTAACGCTTAAAATCCCTACACTAAATGGCGATGAAATGCATAGCAATTGATGACGAGCCGTTGGCTTTGCGTCAGATATCATCCTATATCTCCAAGATTCCGACCCTGGAGCTCCTCTCCACATTCCGCAGTGCCGTGGCGGCAAAGGAGTGGTTGAAGGAGAATGAGGTCGACCTCATCTTTGTTGATATCAATATGCCCGATATGACGGGCGTTGAGTTCGTGCAGACGCTCGACTCGAAGGCGATGGTTATCTTCACCACAGCCTACGCCGAGTATGCCGTAGAAGGCTTTAAGCTGTCGGCTATCGACTACTTGTTGAAGCCATTCGGGTTGAATGAGATTGCCCGTGCAGCCGAGAAGGCCCATTCGCTCTATGAGCTGATGCAGTTGCAGGAGAAGGTTGAGCGCGAGCAGGAGCAGACCGATGAGGTAGTCGAGGAGAGCAGCGAGGAGTCGGATGTGTTGTCCGTACACGCTGACCGTATGACCCACCTGGTGAAGCTCTCGAATATCGTCTATCTGGAGAGCGCAGGTGAGTATGTGCGTCTCCATCTTGCCGACGGTACGAAGCTGGTGACACTGTTCCGTTTGAAGAATATGGAGAGTTCGCTGCAGTCGTCGCAGTTTATGCGTGTGCACCGCTCCTACATCATCAACCTCGACTACGTAGCTAGCTACACCAAGGGTAGGGTATTCCTCACCAATGATGACTATGTCCCTATCGGTGAGAGCTACAAGGAGCAGTTTATAAACCATATTGAGAGTGCGAAATCGAACTAATAAACTATAAAAGATGAACAAACTGAGAAGATTTGTGGCCGTCGTGGTCGCCCTGACAGCGATATGCTCGTTGTCGGCAGCAGAGAGGATTCTCTCGATGCGTGAGGTGCGCGATATGATGGCAAGACGAGGAGTTGAGTTGCTCGTGGAGCAGAATCTCCTGATTGAGGGCTACGTCGTGAGTCAACACAACGGTAGCAACAACGAGATGAACGTCAATGTTCACTATGCGAGTATGAAGAATTATGACCTCTCGACCGGCTATATCGAGTCGTTGTCGGGAGATATCGGCTTCAAGATGAGCTATGCGGAGCGTCCTGTGGCGAAGCTCTTCCCGCGCTATGCGAAGGTTGTGCTCTCGTTGAAGGGCACTACACTACGTTGTGAGAAGGAGCCTTTGCGCGTCACTATCGAGGGCGTTAGCGAGGCTAATATCGTCCGCATCGAGCAGTGCTCGGAGGATGATATGCCACGCAAGGAGAAGAGTATCAGCGAGCTCACTGACGACGATATCTACACCTACGTGACATTGAAGAACTGCGAGATTCTCTTCAAAGACGGCTCGTTCTCGAATGTCTACGAGCGCTATGTTCAGCAGACCTCGTTCAACAAGCGTGTCAAGCCTAACAAGACAATGGATGGTTGGGCTACGCTCATCTGCGATAAGAGTGGAGCGTCGATTTATGCAATCGTGAACACTCTCTGTCGTTGGCGTCGTGATGGCAATGGTGTACCGCAGGGTGCAGGCGATATGAAGGGTATTCTAGCCCACACAACAATTGCTCGTTATGGCGGTGATGTGTTTGGTCGATATATCCTCCGTCCTGTCGACAAGGCCGACTTTGCGATGTCTTGGGGTGCAGATGCAGCTATCTACAAGTCGATTGCCGAGTGGAACTGGAGCGACAACAAGAAGACCTTCTCGACCGAGTATGGCGATTTGGAGACAATCACTACAGAGCGTGTACTTGCCGATGTGGGTAAGGGTACGTTGCGTATCCCGACTAATGCGGAGGCTATCCGTTCGCGTGACACCAACAACACTCGCGTAGATGCGGGTAAGGTTGAGGGTACAAAGGGTTTTGGCGGCTTTGTGCGCTACGGAGCACTTGGCATCAAGACCGAGTCTCGCAACTGGTGGAACTGGAAGGAGAATCGTGGCGAGGGCATCGAGGTGCAGTTCTCGACCAAGGGTCTTTCGGGTGAGTCGCTCATCTTCGGCTTCACCTTCGCAGCGGGTGAGATATCGGCTCAGACTTCGTACGGTTTCCCTGTCTTCTGGAACGTGGAGTACTCTGTCGATGGCAAGAAGTGGACAGCAGTGGAGGGTGCAGCGAAGAAGTTGCGCTCGTTGCCGTGGTACTGGCACAACAACGTCAACGGCTGCCACTACGACAGCATCTTGGCGGGTGCGGGCTTTACCGAGCACGTTGTGAAGTTGCCAAGCAGCCTCTTTGGCAAGAAGAAGGTCGTTGTGAGAGTCGTTCCTGTGGCGAAGAACTATGCTACGCTCGGTTACGACTACTGCGAGAATGGCGCATTGCGACCAAATACAATGATTAAGACCGTCGTGAATTTCGGTTCGGTCGTAGTACGTTACAACTAATAGGAGGAGAGTTATGAGAAGAGTATCATTATATATCGTGTTGGCACTTGTGGCATTTGTGGCTAAGGCCAACAACTCATATTTGAGTGTTACGCCCGATCTCTCGCCCGATAAGGCGAAGTATGCGGTGAAGGCGCTTGACCGTACGCAGATTACTGCACTCGAGACCACCGAGAAGGGTCGTCTCTGGGCATCGGTGTTGTGTGGTGGCGAGGATGAGGATGGTTTCTTGACCCTCGCATACAGCGACACACAGGGCAAATCGTGGGTGGAGCCTGTGATTGCGCTCGATGCTCGTAAAGATAAGTTGGCGGTGCGCAATGGCGTGCTTTGGCGTTCGCCTAAGGGTGAGCTTTGGCTCTACTACACCGTCTTCGATGGCTTCTTCGATGGTCGTGGCTCGATGTGGGCTATCCTCTGCAAGAATCCTGACGATGCCAAGCCCGTATGGGAGGCTCCGAAGTATCTCGGCGTAGGTGTGGCTACGGGTCGTCCGATGCTCAATAGCAAGGGCGAGTGGTTGCTCCCTGCAGCGTTGTGGGGTAGGGATGTCCTTGACTATGGTCGTATGCTCTTTATCGCTAACCGTTGGGATAGAAAGCGTTTCGAGTCGCCTTACCTCGACAAGTACACCGAACTCGATGCTAAGCGTGGTGCGGGTGTCTACATCTCGTCGGATGAGGGTGCTTCGTGGCGTGAGAATCTCGGCTCGGTGAAGTGCTCGGCTGAGCTTATCGAGGCTCGCTACAACAATCCGCAGATCTATGTTCAGGCGGATGGTAAACTTCGTATGGTGTTGCGTGCTTCGGGTACTGCGTGGTCGTTCTCTTCGACTTCGGCTGATGGTCAGGCGTGGAGTGAGCCACAGCGCTTTGTCTCGGCTCCCGACCAGAACTTTGCGGTACACCGCTTGCAGAGTGGCGAGTTGCTGATGGTGCGTAACGGTCGCTTCGACAGAAACCTCTACTGGTTGCCTGAGGGTATGTACGCATACCTTTCGGAGGATAACGGTGCTACCTGGTATGGTGGTTTGCGTTTGGCTTCGGACTGCGCCACAATCAACCCTACGATTGCTGAGGGCAAGGGTGGCACAATCTATATCTCGACGCTCAATGCCCCTGAGGATAAGAGCTTGAATACGCTCTTCGTTACCTCGCTGGCTGAGATTGATGCAGCTACGGCAGACTACGAGAATATGGCTAAGAATAGCCGTGCAGTGCTCACCGTGGGCGATGGTGGTGCGGCAGTGACCGAGGAGATGAAGGCATTGGTTGCCCCTAAGACCAACTGGGCAACGAAGCCTATGCGCCTTGCGACCTTCAATATCCAGTATCCGATTATGAACTGGAAGGAGGAGCGTGTGGCTGCTACCGTGGCTGTGATTCGTGACTACGATTTCGATATCATCGGTGCGCAGGAGCCTTTCCTTCCGCAGATTGAGGATATGATGGAGCACTTGAGTGACACATACGCTTGGGTGGGTCAGAATGTCTCGGGTGACAACTCAGACCGCAAGCATCACTTTAATCCGATATTCTATCGCAAGTCGCGCTTCGAGGTGCTCGACTACGACACCGTATGGTTGACCGACAAGATTGGAACACCTGGTTATGGTGCTCGTTCGGTGCGTCTCTTCACCTGGGTGAAGTTCTACGATAAGCTTACCGACAAGGTGTTCTTCCACTTCAATGGCCACTACGACCACCGTGGCTTCGAGGCTAAGGTTGTGAGCTCGCACGTGGTGCTCGATATGATTCGTCACGTCTCGAAGGGTATGCCTGCATTCGTGACTGCCGACTACAATGCTGCCGAGGATAGCGACCCATATGCAGTATTGAAGGAGTCGGTGCTCGTCGAGGATACTATGTTGGCGGTGCCAAACCCAATCAACGCTGAGTATCAGTCGCATACAGAGTACAGGCCGGCTGAGAAGAAGGCTAAGAACGGTAAGCACATCGACCACGTCTTCTACACTCCGAACTCGGTGCGTATCAATAAGTGGGAGCTCATCATCAAGTCGTACGACGGCAAGTGGGGCTCTGACCACCTCCCAATCTATGTCGATTGTGTGATTGCTAACTAGGAGGACGAATGAAGAGAGGTCTATTGGCATTGTCGCCCGTAGTGGTGCTTCTTGTGGCCTATTTGGCTATGGCGCTGGCGTCGGGTGACTTCTACAAGATATCTATTTCGGTGGCATTTGTCATCGCTGCAATCTATGCTGTGGCGGCTCTGCGAGGCATCAGTCGCTCACTTCAGGAGCGTGTAGGCGTCTTCTCGGAGGGTGCGGCAGATAAGAATATCCTCTATATGATTTGGATATTCATCCTTGCCGGTATCTTCGCCGCTTCGGCTAAGGCTATGGGTGCGGTGGATGCTACCGTCAACTTCACGCTGCGCTTTGTCCCTGCGGAGTTTCTCCCTGCGGGCATATTCCTGGCAGCTTGTTTCGTTTCGCTCTCGATAGGTACCTCGGTGGGTACTATCGTTGCGCTTACGCCCGTAGTTACGGGTTTGGCGGCACAGATGGGTGCCGATACTGCGCAGATGGTCGCTATCGTCGTCGGAGGTGCCTTCTTTGGTGATAACCTCTCCTTTATCTCCGATACCACCATTGCGGCTACGATGAGCCAGGGTTGCAAGATGAGGGATAAGTTCCGCACCAACCTCCTCATTGTACTCCCTGCAGCGCTTGTGACGCTTGGCTTGTACATCTTCCTTGGTCTCTCGGGTGTCGGGGGCGTAGAGGTTGCGGGCAGTGCCGAGTGGTACAAGGCTATCCCATATCTGCTCGTACTCGTATGCGCTATTGTGGGCGTCGAGGTGCTCGTAGTGCTTGTTCTCGGCATCGTTGCTACGGTCGTTATAGGGTTGCTCTGCGGCTCATTGACGGCTGTGTCATTCTGCGAGGCGGCAAGTGGGGGAGTCCTCTCGATGGGCGAGCTGATTATCATCACCCTTATGGCGGGTGGTTTGATGAATATGGTGAAGCAGAGTGGCGGCTTTGAATTTATCACACGCGCTATAACTCGTAGCGTATCGGGCAAGCGAGGTGCCGAGGGTGCCATTGCAGGTTTGACCGTGATGACCGATGTCTGTACCGCAAACAACACGATAGCGATTATCACCGTGGGCCCTATTGCACGCGAGTTGTCGGAACGATATGGCATCTCACCTCGCAAGAGTGCGAGTTTGATGGATACTGCGTCGTGCTTTGCGCAGGGCGTATTGCCGTATGGTGCACAGCTCTTGATGGCGAGTGGCTTGGCCTCGATTTCGCCTCTCGAGATCATCCCACACCTCTACTATCCGATGGCGATAGGTGTGATGGTGGTGCTCTCGATAATCTTCCAATTCCCAAGAACTAAGAATTAACCCAATATATTTATGAAAAAGATTTTACTTCTACTTTTGGCCTGCTCGGTGGTGTTGCTGCCGATGTGCGAGTCACGAGACATTGATGACGATTTGAACGGTGGAGGCACCGAGGAACCTGCTCCTACGCCCGACCCCGAGCCGACTCCTGACCCTACTCCCGACCCTACTCCCGAGCCCGAGCCTGAGCCTGTGAGTGCGACATTGACCTACCCTGAGTGTAAGTCGGCCGTGAAGGGCTATGGCAAGTCGGCAACCTACACCAACAGCTACGGTACGTGGACTATCTGCGCCTACGACAATAGCGACGCCATTCAACTCAACTCAGGTAAGGTGGCCTATATCGGCACTCCGACCTTCGAGGGCGACATCACAAAGGTTATCTTGACCTTCTCGGATGCTTCGCGTTCGGGCAATATCTTGCTCTGCACCGAGGCGGGCTCTACGAATGCTTCGGGCGAGTTCGAGTCGTTCAGCTTTGGTGGTAGTGCTTCGGAGCATACACTCTCGACTACGGGCGTCAAGCGTCTCTATATCCGTGCTTCGGCGTGTGCGCGTATCTCGAGCGTAACCATCGTAGCGGGTGGCAAGGCGAGTGGTACAACGCCTACTCCTGACCCCGACCCAACGCCAGACCCAACACCTGACCCGACTCCAACTCCTAACCCTTCGACATCGGGTTATGACTGGGCAGAGTTGCCAGTGATGGTGGATGCCAATGGCGACGGCAAGCACGATAACGACTCGTCGCTCTACTATGCTACCCACATCTGCGCGGGTGGTGAGAAGAATGCACAGCGCAACGGCACTGCACGCAACTATACCGTATGCTTTAGCGGTACGCATCACTGCCCTGTATGGGTGGCAGCACCTCGTCACAAATCGTACGAGAGTGGAGCATCGCGTACCGATGCCTACGCTACCGACCCTAAGATTCCGAGCTCGATTCAGTACAACAGCAAGTCTACGGGTGGCGGTTGCAACAAGGGCCATATGCTTGGCTCGGCTGAGCGTTTGAGCACCTCAGCGACCAATAAGCAGGTCTTCTACTATACAAACATCGCTCCGCAGTACTCCTCTACATTCAATACGGGCGGTGGTGCGTGGAATAACCTCGAGGACCACGTCGATGGCCTCGTCTGCAGCGATACTCTCTACGTTGTGATTGGTTGCTACTTCGAGAGCTTCTCGCGCAATGGTGCTTCGGCATCGCCTTCGACAATCTCGTTTGGCGGTCGTAACGACGTGTCGTGCCCAACGATGTTCTACTACGCCCTCTTGCGTACCAAGAAGGGCTCTACGGGTAAGCGTGTGCAGGATTGTACGGCTGATGAGTTGCAGTGCGCAGCCTTCACCATCTGCCACAAGATGGGCAAGGGTCACAAGCCTGAGGCGGCAGATATGATGTCGATTTCGGACTTGGAGAAGCTCACCGGTTTCACCTACTTCTCGAACGTACCTAACGCTCCGAAGTCAACCTTCTCCTCGAGCGAGTGGTTGTAGCGCTACATAGTTACACAGTTACACTGTTACAGGGGTGTAACTGGTGTAACAGCTGTAACAACTGTAACAAACAAAAAAAGAAGAGAGCTGTTGTGGCTCTCTTCTCTCTTTTCTAAGCGTATTGTCTTACTTAACGGTAGTCTTGAGTACCTTCACCTTGATGCTCTCGAAAGCCTTGGTGAGCGACTCTACGTTGTTCTTTGCAGCGTCGTACTTAACGGTCACGTTCTTGGTCTTGACGTCAACCTGTACGTCCTTGATGCCCTTCTCGTAAGGGATTGAGTTGTAGACCTTCTGTGCGCAGTGTCCGCAGTCGATGTCGGTGGTGAATACCACGGTCACAATCTTCTTCTCAGCCTTTGGTGCTGCTACAGCCACACCTGCTACCAACGCAAGCATAGCAAACAATGCAATAATCTTCTTCATAGTATAATGGTTTTTTAAAATTAATACAAGTTAAAGCGTACGCCCACATAGGCCTTTGTACCCATCAATGGGCCCCAAATCAACGACGAGTTGAACGCTGTCGAGTAAGGGCTGTCGTACGAGATGATAGGGTTATGTTGCTTGAAATTGAGGATATTCTCGCAACCTACATATATCTCCCACTTCTTGATGCGGCGTGACACCTGCGCAAAGAGCATAGGGTAGATAGGCGAAAGGGTCGAATCCTCCAACTTACCCGTCTGTGTCGGGATGCGTGCAGGGCCATTGAGCTGTGCGGTCAAGTCGAATGTCCACTTGCGCATATTGGTCGCATACTGCAGGTTAATCAACGCCTTGTAGCGGCTCACGAGTGGTCGCTCAACCATCACATCCTCGCCATTGTGCGAGATGGTGTAGCGCGAATCGGTGTAGCGGAAGGTCGCAAAGACATCGAAACGCTTGATTGGTGTCCAGGTGATGTCAATCTGCGCTGTGTGGGTGCGTGATGCGCCATTGTTGTTGTAGATATCCACTGCGAATGGGCTACGCTCCTGGTCGACAACCACGGTGTTGAATATCTGCGTGTAGAAGTAGTCCACGCTGATGGTCATATCGCCTGGTGCGAAGGTCGAGATGCTCTGCGAGAGCGAACCTCCTGCAGTCAAAGCACTCTCCATACGGTCGAGGTGAGGGGCGATGTTGATGGTGCGTCCCGTAGCCATAATGCCGATATTGTCGGTCACAAGGTCGGTAGGACGGTGTCCCAAGCCCGCAGAACCACGCAATACGGTGGTTGGGGTGATGTTCCACTTGATGTGGGCACGTGGCGTTACGAGGTGCTTCTTGAAGTAGAAGGCGTAGTCGTAGCGCATACCCGCAACTATCGAGAGCTTATCCTTTATATTATATGTATACTCCGCGTAGGCTCCCACCTCACTCTCATTGCGATTCGAGCCGAGGGTATGCTTGTACTCGTAGGTCAATGCATCCTCGAGGAGCAGGTAGTTATCCTGAAGGAAGGTGCTATACTGCAACGTCTCCTTCACCCAGCGTGCCGAGCCACTTACGCCCGTGATGAGCGATGATCGTGGCGTGAAGTAGTGGGCATACATCAAGTTTGCGGTGGTCATATGCTGACGTCCGAGGTAGGACTTGTCGGCTCCGAAGTAGGCATCCTCATCGAAGAAGTCGTAGTCGATGACGAAGGCCACATTCGAGCGCAACTCCTCGTTATTCTCCTTGTCGTAGACCGCCTCACCTACGGGTGTGCCGAGCTTGAAGTAGGCATTGGCCTCCTGGTTCTTCACCTCCGAGCCGTAGATGTTCTGCTTGTGCCAGTTGTCGTGCCACGAGCCACTCTCGAAGTAGTCGTCCTTGCGCATTGCGGGCTTGTATCCCATCTGACCACCAAGACGATAGTCGTTGAGATACTTCACTCCCCAGCGCACCTGCATACCATTCTCCGCCTGATAGAGCCAACGATTTGCGAGGTTGAACTGACGCATCATCGGCATATCGCGGAAGCCGTCGTCGTTAGCATCGTGCTCCATTGTGTCCATCGAAGCGTGCGCCAAAACTACGGTCGAGAGGCGCTTATCCTTCGATACGGGCTGTGCAGTCGAGAGGTTAATCTCAGGCTTAAGGTGGGTGTCGAGGTAGACATTCAAAAACATTCGCTCCTCGTCGGTAGGCTTGCGGTGCTCGAGGTTAATCTGTCCCGTGATGGCCTCGTGACCACCCGTAACCGAGGAGATACCCTTCGAAACCTGGATTGACGAGAGCCACATACCTGGTGTGTATGACAAGCCGTAAGGGGCTGAGAGTCCGCGCATTATGGTGCGATTCTCGTCGAGGATTTGGGTGTATGTACCCGCCAAGCCGAGCATCTTAATCTGTCGTGCACCCGAGATAGCATCGCTGAATCCTACGGTCACCGAAGCCGAGTTCTCGAAGCTCTCAGCAAGTGAGCAGCACGCCATCTTGCAGAGGCCAGCGAAGGAGATGTTCTCGCTCTTGAGCAAGCCATCCTGGCGGATGTAGTTGCCGAGTGAGCCATCCACGACTACGGCATCCACAACCACGCCCTCAGCGAGGCGGAACTCCACTTCACGCACCTTCGGCTCGACGCGAAGTGTATCGTTCGTATAGCCGAGGAAGGTCGCCACAAGGGCATTGTTGTCTTTGACGCGGTAGAGGGTGAAGTTACCCTCGAGGTCGGTCGCTGCACCCACAGATGTGTCGGCCCAATAGACCGAAGCACCGGGTAGAGGCTTGCCCTGCGCATCGAGCACCTTACCCGTGATGTTCTGTGCCGATACGAACAATGTACCGAGCACAAGTGCTAATATAAGTAGTGTTATTCTCTTCATTTCTGTTCTTTGTTTAGCATAACGCGTTTGTAATCAATTGTTTGTCGGTGTGTTATGCAAGAACAGGTGGGGCACGCATACCGCGCCTTGCGAGTAGAGGTGAGGGCGGTATCGGAATGCCACGCTCGTAGGGGTGTTGAGCTTCGCGAGAAGCAATCTCCTCGATTGTAAGGTCGTTATTGAGCTGCGCAGCGATACTGAGCACTATAGGTGCTATGCTGAGCAGATTTTGCTTTGTTATGTCGTAGAGGGCTACGGTATTGGAGTGGTCGTGGTGACACGCGTGCGGAGTCTCGAAGTGGTTCTTGTTGCAACCTTCGTGGTGGCACTCGCAGTTGCTGCAGCAGTGGATGTGCGACTCGCGGTCGAGGTGGCACGAAATGGCAATAAAGGTTGTGCCGCATATCCACGCAAGATATACCGCCAACATTGTTGCTATTTTCGCCAAGTGTCTCATTCTTTTAAACTTGTCTTGTTACACTGTTACACTGTTACACTGTTACAAGCGTTACACCCGTTACACCCCTGTAACTCGTGAGCTTAGGAAAACTCTAAACTCCCTAAATTCCCTAAACTCCCTAAACTCCCTAAACTCTCTCTCCCCTAAATCAGTCCGCACTCTGAGAGCTTTGCGACCCACGCCTCAGCATCGGCTGTAGCGGTCTCGAGGTCGATTTCGTACTCATCGACGAGTAGGGTAGCCACGTCGGCAACCTCAAACTCCTTGCCCTGCAGTGCGTTCCATAATAGTAACGACGAATCGTTCAAAGATATTATGCGAGTCATATCGCTACCCGCTGTGCCCTGCATAATCACGACGTTCTCGCCCGCCATCGAGCGCACCTTGTATCCCTCCTTAAATCTCATAATCATCCAAATTTGCTGCAAAGGTACGAAAAAAAAGTGAAAAGTCGAAAGTTAAAAATTACTAAATTTTTAGTTGTCGGTTACAATAGTTACAAGTTACAGTTGTTACAGGGTTACGCCCCCCTGTAACAGTGTAACAGTGTAACAGTGTAACAATGTAACAGAGTCAGCTCTAATCATTGCACTCTGTTGTTGACCCTACTTGTCGTAGTGTTCAATTATTTATAATAATAGTAAATACTAACACTATACTACAAGTGCTGACACCTGGCTCAAGGTGTTGCTTAGTGGTTGGTATCGGGCGCACCCAAGCCGTCACCAACACTACTAATCTTTATAAATATATAACATAATATATAGTTATGATTAATAGTGTGTTAGCGTTAGGTACTTAGGGCGTAAGTGTGTACCCTGAACACACTGCGCTAAACACTTATAATTAAGCATTAATAGATAACACTTAGAGAGTGAACTGAGGCGCAGAGCCGTTGTTCAACTATTTAATTTTAGTTAGTGTCTAACTCTTAGCTTTCTAAGAGTATAGCCTTACAAAGAGCGCAGCCCCATAAAGAGCGTAGTTCGCCGTCATTCTTGTTACACTGTTACACTGTTACACTGTTACACGGGCACGCCCCCCTGTAACAACTGTAACAATGTAACTGCTATAACCGACTACCGACCACTTCCTAAAAATTGTTAATAACTATTTTTGCAAAATATTCTCTATTATAAATAAAAAGTGTATTTTTGCGGAGATTGGTAAAATGGCACGTTTCCGCTGCTCGTGTGCGGGCGTATGCAAGAGCCGTGCAGGGTATTGTTGAATGTGCGAAAGTTGTTGTGACACAACCATTTACCATTCCAAACAGACAAGAAACTAAAAACAATAGAGTTATGTTGACACTTATTTTTTCGATTTACACACTCGTGATTCTCACCCTCTTCACGGTGTTGTCATTCGTGGCGCTCATTGTGTGTTATCCCTTCGACAAGCGTCGTCGTGTGGTGCACGAGCTCTCGCGTTGGCTCTGCTTCTCGTGGTGGTACGTGCCATTCACCTGGCGTCGTCGCATCGAGGGCTTGGAGAATGTGGACAAGAAAAAGCCTTATGTCATCGTAATCAACCACAACTCGATGGTGGACATCATCTCGCTCTACTTCGTGCGTCTCAACTTCCGTTGGGTATCGAAGAAGGAGGTATTCCGCATTCCGTTCATCGGTCAGATGTTGTGGATGCACGGCGATATCGCCATCCAGCGAGGTCGTGCTACCGAGTCGATGAAGAAGGTTATCACCGATGGCAAGATGTGGCTCAACCGAGGTGTCTCGGTGGCAATCTTCCCTGAGGGCACACGCTCAAAGAATGGCGAGATTCAGCGCTTCAAGGGTGGAGCCTTTGCCTTGGCCAAGGAGGCTGGCGTGGAGATTCTCCCCGTAGTAATGGATGGCACAACCGAGATCATCAAGAAGAAGAGCTGCTTCTTCAACTGGAAGCACCTCCTCACCGTGAAGGTGTTGCCTCCAATCCCAGCCGAGAAGGTCGTTTCGACCGACACCTCGGAGATGGCTCAGGAGGTTCAGGCAATGATGACCGAGGCACTTGCAGAGATTCGCAAAAAGTAATTTATTAGCGGCAAGCGAGTGGTGATTAGCGGCAATTAGCAAACCCTAATAACCCTACAAAAGAGATAAAAATGGCAGATTTATTAAAAGCACCGGCGACATACGACGAGAATTCGATTAAGACGCTCACACCGCGTGAGCACGTTCGTTTGCGTCCGGGTATGTACATCGGCAAGCTCGGTGATGGTACAATGCCGGATGACGGTATCTACGTACTCATCAAGGAGGTTACCGACAACGCAATAGATGAGTTTATGAATGGCTACGGCAGCCGTGTCGAGATCACTATCGAGGATAATGTGGTTTCGGTGCGTGACTATGGTCGTGGTATTCCGCTCGGAGCATTGGCTGCGGCGGTGAGTGTGATGAATACAGGTAGCAACTACGAGGAGGACGGCAAGAAGACCGTGGGTCTGAATGGTGTCGGCGTCAAGGCTGTGAACTACCTCTCGAGCGAGTTCAAGGCACGCTCGGTGCGTGATGGCGAGGCGCATACCGTACACTTCTCGCAGGGTATCCAGACCGACGAGTCGTGGGAGAGTGGCGTGAAGGAGAAGAATGGTACCTTCATCCAGTTCCGTGTCGATGAGGAGGTATTCGGCAAGTACAACTACAACCTCGAGTTCGTGGAGCAGCTTCTCCGCAACTATACCTACCTCAACAAGGGCTTGGTTATTACCCTTAACGGTACGCAGTATGTCTCGAAGAATGGTCTCTTGGACCTCGTGAACGACAACCTCGGCGAGGAGCCTTGCTACGCTCCAATTCACCTCTCGGGTGAGGATATCGAGGTGGTTATCACCCACGGCCACGGCTATGGCGAGACCTACTACTCGTTTGTGAATGGTCAGTACACCTCGCAGGGTGGTACCCACCAGGCGGCATTCCGTGAGGCTGTAGTTAAGACCTTGAAGGAGTTCTATCGCAAGGACTACGACCCTTCGGATATCCGCTCATCTATCATCGCAGCGATATCGTTGAAGGTGTCGAAGCCGTTGTTCGAGTCGCAGACCAAGATTAAGCTCGGCTCGAAGGATATGTGGAACGGAGGCCCTACAATCCGTCAGTTTGTGGGCGAGTTCCTCTCGACCGAGTTGGATAACTACCTCCACAAGAACCCTGAGGTGGCACAAGCTATCCAGCGCAAGATTGTCGACAACGAGAAGGAGCGTAAGGAGATTGCGGGCGTGCAGAAGAAGGCTCGTGAGACCGCAAAGAAGGCTCTTCTCAACAACAAGAACTTGCGTGATTGCAAGGTGCATCGCAACGATAAGCACGAATTGGCAGAGCAGACAATGATATTCCTGACGGAGGGTAACTCGGCTTCGGGATCTATCACCAAGAGCCGTAACCCGCAGACACAGGCGGTATTCTCCTTGCGAGGTAAACCGCTCAACTCGTTCGGAATGAAGAAGACCATCGTCTACAAGAACGACGAGTTCAACTATCTGCAGGCAGCGTTGAATATCGAGGAGGATATGGATAACCTCCGCTACAACAAGGTTGTAATCGCAACCGATGCCGATGTCGACGGTATGCACATCCGCTTGCTGCTGTTGACCTTCTTCCTGCAGTTCTTCCCCGACCTGATTCGTCGTGGTCACCTCTTCATTATGCAGACGCCATTGTTCCGTGTGCGTAACAAGAAGGAGACCATCTACTGCTACTCGGAGGAGGAGCGCGTGAATGCCATTGCCAAGCTCGGCTCGACGGCAGAGATCACCCGATTCAAAGGTCTTGGTGAGATTTCGCCAGACGAGTTTGAGGGCTTCATTGGCGAGCAGATACGCCTCGACAAGGTGCGCTTGACCAAGGATGACCCAATCCTCGATATGCTCACCTTCTATATGGGCAAGAATACTTACGACCGCCAGCAGTTTATCGTTGGCAACTTGCGCATCGAGGAGGATAAGATTGAGGCATAAGAATAACGAAGTGAATGACTATGAACGAAGAGAAAGATATACAAGAAGAGTTGGTTGCCGAGGATGAGATTGTGGCCTCGGAGCCTGGTAAATACGACGCCCTGATGGCGGAGCAGAGCACCAAGCGCCTGACCGGTATGTACAAGAACTGGTTCTTGGACTACGCCTCGTACGTTATTTTGGAGCGTGCAGTGCCGCACATCGAGGATGGCTTGAAGCCTGTACAACGACGCATTCTCCACGCTATGAAGGTTGTGGATGATGGCAAGTTGAACAAGGTGGCTAACCTCGTGGGACAGACTATGCAGTACCACCCGCACGGTGATGCATCTATCAAGGATGCGCTCGTGCAGCTCGGTCAGAAGGACCTCTTGATTGACTGCCAGGGTAACTGGGGTAACATCCTTACGGGTGATGACGCCGCAGCTGCTCGTTACATCGAGGCACGCTTGTCGAAGTTCGCCTTGGAGGTTGTCTACAACAAGAAGACCACCGAGTGGATGTTGGCATACGACGGTCGTAAGGAGGAGCCTGTGACCTTGCCGGTGAAGTTCCCATTGTTGCTTGCGCAGGGTGCTGAGGGTATCGCCGTAGGTTTGGCGTCGAAGATTCTGCCGCACAACTTTAATGAACTTATTTCGGCCTCGATAGCCCACCTCAAGGGTGAGGAGTTCCAGCTCTATCCCGACTTCCCAACGGGAGGTATGATTGACGTGTCACGCTATAACGATGGTTTGCGTGGTGGTGCAGTGAAGGTGCGAGCAAAGATTTCGAAGTTGGATAAGAATATCTTGGCTATCACCGAGATTCCGTACTCGACTACAACCGAGAGTATCAAGGACTCCATCCTCAAGGCTAACCAGAAGGGCAAGATTAAGATTCGCCGTGTGGACGACAATACAGCACGCAAGGCGGAGATTATCGTGCAGGTAGCAGCAGGAGAGTCGTGCGATAAGACCATCGACGCACTCTACGCCTTCACCTTGTGTGAGGTTTCGATTTCGCCAAATGCCTGCGTCATCAAGGACGATAAACCTGCATTTATGGGCGTTAGCGACATCTTGCGCCACTCGGCAGAGCACACGAAGGCTCTCTTGAAGCAGGAGTTGGAGATTGCCTTGGCCGAGCACAATGAGGCTTGGCACGCTGCATCGTTGGAGCGTATCTTCATCGAGAATAAGCTCTACCAGCTCATCGAGGGATGTAAGTCTCGTGAGGAGGCCTACACAGCCGTAGACAAGGGCTTGGAGCCATTCAAGTCGCTCTTGCGCCGTGAGGTGACCCTTGAGGATGTGCAGCGTTTGACCGAGTTGAAGTTCATCCGTATCTCACGCTTCGATTCGGAGAAGGCTGACAATGAGATTAAGCAGATTGAGAAGGATATCAAGCAGGTGAAGCACGACTTGGCTCACTTGGTTGAGTATACCATCGCCTACTTCGAGCATATCCGCGACAAGTACGGCAAGGGACGTGAGCGTCAGACCGAGATTCGTGAGTTCGACTCGATCGAGGCTACAAAGGTTGCGGTATCGAACGCTAAGCTCTATGTCGATAGAGAGGAGGGCTTCTTCGGTATCGGTAAGTCGATGAAGGATTCGGAGTATGTTTGCGACTGCTCGGATATCGATGACGTGATTATCATCTTGCGTGACGGACGCTACGTCATCAAGAAGGTTGCCGAGAAGAGCTTCGCCGAGAAGAATATCCACTACATCGGCGTCTTCAAGCGCAACGACGAGCGTACTATATATAATATATTGTATCGTGACGGCAAGGGAGGCTCGATTATGATGAAGCGTTGTGCCATCAAGGGAATCACACGCGATAAGTGGTACGACCTCACAAAGGGCACCGCTAAGAGCGATATCTTGTACCTCTCGGTTAACCCGAATGGCGAGGCTGAGGTGTTGAAGGTCTACTTCCGCCCACGTCCACGCCTGAAGAAGATGATTGTCGATCTCGACTTCTCGGAGTTGGCAATCAAGGGACGTCAGTCGCAGGGCAACCTCTTCTCGCGCTATCCAATCCACAAGATTGTGTTGAAGGAGAAGGGTGTATCGACCTTGGCGGGTCAGAATATATGGTGGGATGAGGACGTTCGCCGCCTCAATAGCGACGGACGAGGCACACTCCTTGGCGAGTTCAAGGGCAACGATAAGTTGGTTGTCTGGACAGCTAAGAACCTCGCCTACATCACAGGCTTCGACACTCAGCAGCACTTCCCTGATGATACGGTGCGTGTTGAGCGTTACGAGGCGGGTACGATTTACAACCTCTGCTACTTCGATAAGGAGCAGGGCTACTACTATATGAAGCGTTTCCAGCTTGAGCAGACCGACAAGACGCAGTACTTCCTCGATGAGGATGGTTCGTGCCTCTTTGAGTGTATGTCGAGCGCTAAGGGCGCCGAGTTGCAGCTCACATATAAGGGTGCACACGAGAATCGCCCTGCCGACATCATCAATGTCGATGAGTTTGTGGGCGTGAAGTCTTGCAAGGCTAAGGGTAAGCGCCTCAGCACCTACGATGTAGCTACGTTGACCTTCATCGAGCCGGAGATTGTCGAGCCGGAGCCAACCGACGAGCCAATCGAAGATGAGGATGTAGAGATGACCGAGGAGGTAGATGTTGTGGAGGAGACCACCAACGTGGTTAAGCCCGTAGACAACAGCGGCACTCCGATAGAGATCATCCGCAACGACATTGACGACAGCGCAAGCGAGCAGTTGAACTTGTTCTAAAACGGAGAGTTATGCGTCTATACCTCACAGGATATATGGCATCGGGCAAGAGTACGCTTGGTCGCAAGATGGCCAAGCGCACCGAACTTCCATTCTTCGACACCGACAAGATGGTGGAGGAGGCTGAGGGTGCGGAGGTTGCCGATATCATCACCTATGCCGGTGAGGAGTATTTCCGCGAGGCAGAACGACGAGCTTTGGAGCAGACTGCAGAGTTTGAGTCGGCAATCATCTCGACTGGTGGAGGCTTGCCTATATGGGGCGACAACCAGGCGTGGATGGCAGAGCACGGAGTATCGGTCTACCTCAAGCGTGAGCCTGAGCAGATTCTCTCGCGCCTCTCGGAGCGTGGACGTCAGAAGCGCCCTAAGTTCCGTGGCAAGAGTGACGAGGAGTTGTTGCAGTTTATGCACGAGCACCTGGCTGAGCGTGAACCTAAGTATCTGCGTGCCGATATCGTGATTGATTGCTCGAAGGTGAGCGACGACGAGATATTGGAGCACTTGTGTGACTATCTATTAAACGGTACAGAATGGCAGCTATAGGCGTATTTGATTCGGGTTTGGGAGGTATCTCGGTGTGGTATGCACTGCGAGAGAAGCTACCTTGCGAGTCGCTCATATATCTTGGCGACGGAGCACGTTGTCCCTATGGCTCTCGTAGCCGCGAGGAGGTGCGCCAATTTACCGAGGAGGCAGTCGAGAGACTCTTGGCCGAAGGGTGTAAGATGATTGTTGTGGCGTGCAATACGGCTACTGCAGTGGCGATTAAGGGGCTGCGTGAGAAGTATCCGACCATCCCCTTTGTCGGACTCGAGCCAGCCGTTAAACCCGCTGCTTTGACCACCAAATCGGGTGTGATAGGCATCCTGGCAACGGAGCGTTCGTTGCAGGGTGACCACTTCCGCAGAGCTGAGGCTCAGTATGGCGCAGATGTCACCATCCTCAAACACGTTGGTGAGGGCTTTGTCGAGGCTGTCGAGAATAACTTGGAGAAGACAGCAGAGACTGCCGAACTTGTCCGCAAGGCCGTAGAACCACTAGTAGAAGGCGGTGCGGATAAGATAGTGTTGGGATGCACCCACTACCCATTCCTCCGTGAGGTTATAGCACGCGTAGCGGGCGATGGGGTAGAGATAATCGACTCGTCGGAGGCTGTAGCCCGTCGTGTAGGGTCACTCCTCGATGAGTTTGGCTTGCGAGCCGAGGAGGGAGCTATTCCCGAGTATCGTTTCTTGACATTTGCCGATGAGGCCTATGCCGAGAAGTTAAGAGAGAAAGCATTTCGTAAATAGAAAAAATAGAGTATAGATATGGCAAATAAGAAGAATAACAGAGCGACTCAAGCCGAGCAGAAGCGCAAGGAGCAGGAGCAGAAGCGTAAGGAGCAGGAGCGACAGCGAGCAAAAAAGGAGTTGACCGAGAGTGATGGCACCCGTACTAAGTGGGAGACCATCCGTTGGATTGGAGGCTTAATTCTCCTCTTCTTCTCGCTCTATGTCTTTGTGGGAACCTGCGCACACCTCTTTGTGTGGGAGCGTGACCTCGGCGTTGTTATGGCCGATTCGACGCCTCAGGGCTTCGAGTACGCTAACACTTGCGGTAAGTTTGGTGCCCACTTGGGACACGCGCTCATCGGAGCCTCGTTCGGACTCTTCGGCTTGCTCATACCAATTATCGGTATGTTGCTTGGCGTGGTGTCGTTGATTGAGCGTTCACGCGTGTTGTGGCGTACAATCATCTCGATGGTGCTTATCGCCATCTTTGGCTCGCTCACATTGGCTGCTTGCACCGGTGCTGACGGATGCTTCGGCAGTGGCTGGGGTGGTGCCTACGGTATCGCTATCGAGGCGATTCTCAACGCCAGCATCGGCGGTATGGGTGTAGCAATCCTTCTTGTTGTGTGCTGGATTTTGACAGGTATCATCATCAATCTCCACTTTATCGACTTCTTGAAGCGCTTTGCCGAGGGTGGCGTGGAGCAGAGCAAGGGTGCCTTGAATTCGCTTGTAAACCTTGTTAAGAAGCGCAGCGACGACGAGGAGAGTGTCACTATGAATGAGGATGACGGTGTCGAGGAGGAGGATACAGTGCGTATTATCGGAGGCTCAACCACCGAAGATGATGACGACACTGATGAGGACGATGAGACATACGAGGAGTATGAAGATGACGAGGAGGAGAGCGACGAGGCTGAGGAGCAGACCGAGGAGCCTAAGCCATCTGTCGAGCCTGAGCAGGAGACTTCAACCGAGCCTGAGACAACTCCTGAGTCGGTTGTAGATGAGCCTGTAGTAACTCCTGAGCAGGAGCCTGAAACCGTCGAGGACCAGCTTCCTAAGACAAATATCGAGGTTGTAGAGGTGCACGAGCACACCGAGAAGCAGCTCTCTTCGTCGGAGGTTGACAAGCACCGTCCATTCGACCCGGATAGCACACCTGACTACAAGTTCCCAAGCGTGGACTACCTCTTCAGCTATGAGAATGGCGTGGAGGTGTCGAACGATGAGATCGAGCAGAATAAGCAGCGCATTGAGGAGACATTGGGCAACTTCGGAGTGCCTATTGTCTCGATGACCGCAACCATCGGCCCTACTGTTACCCTCTACGAGATTGTACAGGAGGCGGGTGTTAAGATTGCTCGTGTAAAGGGCTTGGAGAGCGATATTGCACAGTCGTTGAAGGCTCTCGGTATTCGTATCATTGCTCCAATTCCGGGTAAGGGTACTATCGGTATCGAGGTGCCAAACCGCAACAAGGAGACCGTTTCGATGCGTTCGGCTATTCAGTCGGAGCGCTTCCAAAAGTACAAGGCGGAGCTTCCGGTTGTTGTCGGACGTACAATCCAGAACGAGAACTTCGTCTTCGACTTGGCTAAGATGCCGCATATGCTCGTTGCGGGTGCTACAGGTCAGGGTAAGTCGGTAGGTTTGAATGCGATTATCACATCGTTGCTCTATCGCAAGGACCCATCGCAGTTGAAGTTCGTGCTCATCGACCCTAAGACCGTTGAGTTCTCGCTCTATGCCAAGCTCGAGAAGCACTTCTTGGCGAAGATGGCATCGGAGGACGAGGCTATCGTGAAAGACCCTAAGAAGGCTGTATATACGCTCAATTCGCTCGTTGTCGAGATGGAGAACCGATTGGCAAAGTGCGGAAAGGTGGGCGTTAGAAATATCGTAGAGTACAACGATATGGTGCGTCAGCGCAAGATTGAGGAGGAGTTGATGCCGTATATCGTGGTTATCATCGACGAGTTTGCCGACTTGATTATGACTGCGAAGGAGGTAGAGGTGCCGGTGATGCGTTTGGCACAGAAGGCTCGTGCTATCGGTATCCACCTCATTGTGGCAACCCAGCGTCCAGACGTGAAGGTTATCACCGGAGGTATCAAGGCGAACTTCCCTGCACGTATCGCATTCCGCGTGATGCAGATGACCGACTCGCGTACTATCATCGACCAGCCTGGTGCAAACCAGTTGATTGGTCGCGGTGATATGCTCTTCTTGAATGGTGGCGAGTTGACTCGTGTGCAGTGTGCGTTTGTCGACACTCCTGAGGTGCGTGACATCGTTGAGCACATCGCTGAGCAGCCATTCCCATTCCCTACAGGCACATATCTCTTGCCTGACTACGAGGATAGCCCAGCCGATACCGGCTCTGCGGGCCCTAACTTCGGAGGCGGTGAGGGTGGTGCTCCGGTACGCTATGACGAGCACTTTGCCGAGGTGGCACGCGATGCAGTTGCGAGTGGTCACTTCTCGACCTCGCACGTGCAGAGTGTCTACAACGTCGGCTTTAACCGCGCAGGACGTATTACACGTCAGCTTGAGCAGGCGGGTATCATCGGCCCTGCAAATGGCTCGAAACCGCGTGATGTGAAGATTTACGATATGGAGTCGTTGGATGAGTTGTTGCAGAAACTCGGATTGGAGTAGACTATGAGACGATTACTTCTCTTCTCGCTTCTCTTCATGTCGCTTTCGGCTGCGGCAGATGAGCGTGGTGTGGCTCGCCTTGAGCGCATCGCACGCCACTATGCCGATATGGGTAACTATTCGGCCGAGTTTGTCTTGACCGTCGATGGTCAGCAGCAGAAGGGAGAGCTGATTGTAGCGGGTAAGAACTCCTATATGAAGGTTGCCGATAGCGAGATCTTTGTCGATGGGGCAGTGCGCTACGAGGTGCGCTCCTCGGCTAAGGAGATTATCCTCGACCGTGCCGACATCTACGAGAAGGAGTTGTTGAATCCTGCAAACGGATTCTCGGGCGTTACGACCGACTACGATATTGTAGAGTGCGAGATGGAGGGTAGCGTGGCGCTCCGTCTGACACCGAAGAAATCGGGCGAAACAATATATATAATAGTAGCTCCCGATGGGGAGAGCATAGCAAAGGTGCGATACAATTCGGGCGAGAACAGAGCCGAGTTGAGAATGGTGAGATGTCAAAAAGGTGGAAAAGCGTTGCCTACCTTCTCAAAAGATAGATACAAAGGATTCGAATTGATAGATTTTCGATGAAAATGCTAAATTTTTGGCTGAAATATTTTGTAGATTCAGAAAAATAGCTTAATTTAGTAGTGCGAAAGAAATCAATCAAAGAGATAACACTTAAAAATTTTGAGTTTATGATTATCACATTTAACGAATTGCGCCGTATTAAGGATAGACTTCCAAGCGGCAGCTCACAGCGTATTGCAGACGAGTTAGGTCTTGATGTAGAGACAGTGCGTAACTATTTTGGCGGAAAGCATTTTGACGCTAAGGGTTCGGTGGGTGTTCACTTCGAGCAGGGTCCGGACGGAGGCGTTGTAACGCTCGATGATACCACTATTCTCGATGCTGCAATGCGTATTCTGAACGAGTTGGAGAAGTAGAATATCTTTCTCTTTTAATGGGTTGTCTTTCTTGGGACAACCCTATTTTTGTGACTAATCTATATACTAATAAGTTATGAAAAGAGTATTAGTGGCGTTAGTATGTGCTACATTTGTTCTATCAGTGTCTGCTGCATCAAATAGCGCAGAGCCAAAAGTACATTATGTAAATGCCCTTGAACTCACTATGTTGGGTAAGTTGTGCGAAACAACCAATCCATATCATCGCATAGAGGAGGCGAAGGTTGAGGGAATCACTAAGGGCGAAGCTAAGTTGTTGAAGATGGCTTCGGGTTTGGCTATTGCTTTCAAAACAGACGCAACAGAGGTCTATGTGAAGGCTAAATATGGCACAGCTATAAAGTGGGCTCGATATGCTCCGTTGGTGGCGACTAC
>JAZLCQ010000037.1:0-53627 GCA_045614285.1 Alistipes sp. | reverse complement strand
ACTCGATCGACAGACGGTTGCACTCGCTCTGCTCGCGTGCTGCGTCAACCGACCAGCCGCAAACGAGTTTATATGCGTTCCAGATCTTGTTACCGAAGTTACGGCCCTGCTCGCAGAGAGCGTTGTCGAACATCAAGTCGTTACCAGCCGATGAGCAGAGCATCATAGCTACACGCACACCGTCAGCACCATACTCGGCAATCAAGTCGAGCGGATCAGGTGAGTTACCCAACTGCTTCGACATCTTGCGACCAATCTTATCGCGAACGATACCTGTGAAGTATACATTTCCGAATGGCTTCTCGTTACGATACTCGTAACCCGCCATAATCATACGCGCTACCCAGAAGAAGATGATATCTGGACCTGTTACGAGGTCGTTGGTAGGGTAGTAGTAGTTAATCTGCTCGTTGTTAGGGTTGCGGATGCCGTCGAATACCGAGATTGGCCACAACCACGACGAGAACCAAGTGTCGAGTACATCCTCGTCCTGACGGAGGTCTGCGAGAGTCAACGATGCGTCGCCTGTCTTCTCCTGAGCCAATGCCAATGCCTGCTCAGCAGTCTCAGCCACTACATAACCGCCCTTTGGCAAGTAGTATGCAGGGATACGCTGACCCCACCACAACTGACGCGAGATACACCAATCCTTGATGTTCTCCATCCAGTGACGGTATGTGTTCTTGTACTTCTCTGGAACGAAGCGGATTACATCCTCCAATACGGCCTTTGTTGCAGGCTCTGCAATCTGCTGCATCGACATAAACCACTGCATCGACAACTTAGGCTCGATAGCTACACCTGTACGCTCCGAGTAGCCTACGTTGTTTGTGTATGCCTCGGTCTTCTCGAGCAAGTCTGCTGCCTCCAAGTCCTTCTCAATCTGCTTGCGGCAAGCGAAACGCTCCATACCTACATACATACCAACCTTGTCGTTGATAGTGCCGTCGTCGTTGAAGATGTCGATGGTCTCGAGCGAGTACTTCTCGCCGAGCATATAGTCATTAACATCGTGTGCAGGGGTTACCTTCAAGGCACCAGTACCGAACTCGATGTCAACATACTCATCGCGGATGATAGGAATCGAACGACCTACCAATGGAACGATTACGCGTGCACCCTCAGGGATATCTGCGTAACGTGGGTCGTTAGGGTTGAGGCAGACTGCGGTATCGCCCAAGATAGTCTCGGGACGTGTTGTAGCAACGATGATGTTGCGGTCTGTGCCCTCCAACTTGTAACGCAAGTAGTAGAGCTTACCCTGCGACTCCTTGTAGATTACCTCCTCGTCCGAGAGGGCAGTCTTAGCCGATGGGTCCCAGTTTACCATACGCACGCCACGGTAGATCTTACCCTTGCGGTAGAGGTCGCAGAATACCGAGATTACGCTTTCGGTACGAGCCTCATCCATAGTGAAGCAGGTACGCTCCCAGTCGCACGAAGCACCGAGCTTGCGCAACTGCTTGAGGATGATACCTCCGTGCTTCTCCTTCCACTCCCAAGCGTGTGCGAGGAACTCCTCACGGGTGAGGGTTGCCTTGTCGATGCCCTCAGCCTTCAACTTTGCAACCACCTTAGCCTCAGTAGCGATAGATGCGTGGTCGGTACCCGGTACCCAGCAAGCGTTCTTGCCGAGCATACGTGCACGACGTACCAATACATCCTGCAAGGTGTTGTTGAGCATATGACCCATATGCAACATACCTGTTACGTTTGGTGGTGGGATAACGATAGTGTAAGGCTCGCGAGCGTCCGGCTCCGAGTGGAAAAGATTCTTCTCAATCCAGTAGTCGTACCACTTCGACTCGATTTCTTGTGGTAAATACTTATCTGCAATTGCCATATATAGTGAATTTTATATTTTTCTCATTCAATCTGCAAAATTAGCAAAAACTTTTCGGATTACGATATTTTTCGCCTTTATTTATATACTTAAGTATATTTTTTGTGTAATATCTCGAAATTGTTGTGCGTTTTTGAGGTGAAAAATGTATATTTGTATCGGAAAAACCAATAAACAGTATCTACTATGAAGAGAATTTTAATGTTGGCAGTGTTGTTGGCCGTGATGGTAGCACCTGCATTTGCATCGGAAAAGTCGAACGATTCGGCAACTGATAATGTCGTACTCAAGGTTACAAACGATAACTACAAGACGCTCGCATCGCAGAACAAACTTCTTGTTGTCGATTTCTGGGCGTCGTGGTGCGGCCCTTGCCGCGCTATCGCTCCAATCGTTGAGGAGTTGGCTGCAGAGTATAAGGGCAAGGTCGCAATCGGTAAGTGCAACGTCGATGAGAATCGTGCTTTGACCTCCAGCTTTGGAGTGCGAGGTATCCCTGCAATCTATCTTATCAAGAACGGTCAGGTCGTGGATGAGCAGATTGGCTACTGCACCAAGGATGTGCTCAAGGCCAAGATTGAGAAGCTCCTGAAATAGATTTCTATTATATGTTGTGACAAGGGTATGAAAAAATAATATTTTTTCGTACCTTTGTCCCGTATATGGCCATGAGTAACAAACATATCAGCGTCACCATTGTCGGCAATCCGAATTGTGGAAAGACCTCGCTCTATAACAAAATTACGGGCGAGCACGAACACGTCGGCAACTATAGTGGTGTCACCGTTGACGCCACAAGCGCTGTGTGTCGTTATAAGGGCTACGATATCGAGATTACCGATCTCCCAGGTACGAATGCGCTCTCTACGGCCACGCCCGAGGAACTGAATATTCGTCACCACCTTGTCGAGCATACGCCCGATGTGGTGTTGAATGTGGTCTGCGCCTCGAATCTCGAGAAAAACCTCTACCTCACAACCGAACTTATCGATATGAGCCGCCCGATGGTCGTGGCTCTGAGTATGTACGACGAGTTGAAGCGAGATGGCGCTACGCTCGACTATGACCTGCTCGGTAAGATGATGGGTGTGCCGATGTTGCCCGTTGAGGGTCATAGCGGTAGGGGAGTTGAGGAGCTACTCGATACGATTATTGCTGTCTACGAGAAGCAGGATGAGCGCGTTCGCCATATCCATATCAATCAGGGTATTATCGAGGAGAGCGTGATGGCTCTCAACAAGGATATGAAGGAGCATCGTGACCAATTGCCACAGTGCTTCCCGCCACGATATTTTGCGATAAAGATGTTGGAGGGCGATAGCGATATCTGCGCTATGCTCGAGAAGCATTCGCCTCGCTATGCGGAGTGGCAGCGTATCTGCGAGAAGGAGCGTCGCCACCTCAAGTACGACCTCGGAGCCGATGAGGATGTCCAGACCACGATGGCAAATCAGAAGTATGGATTTATTGCGGGTGCATTGCGCGAGACCTATACCAAGGGGCACGACCGTTTCGAAAATATATCGAATGCAATCGACTCCATCGTTACGCACAGAGTGCTCGGCTATCCGATATTTATCTTTGTGATGTGGCTGATGTTCTACTGCACCTTCCGCCTCGGAGCCTATCCGCAGGCATGGATAGCAGAGCTTGTGGGCTATATAGGCGGATTATTCCAACAATGGTTGCCTAATGGCATTTTGAAAGATCTCGTTTGCGACGGAATCATTGGCGGCGTGGGCAGTCTGATTGTCTTCCTGCCGAATATTATGATATTGTATCTCTTTATCTCGTTTATGGAGGATTCGGGCTACCTGGCTCGTGCCGCATTTGTGATGGATAAGGTGATGCACAAGGTGGGTCTCCACGGCAAGTCGTTTATTCCGCTCGTTATGGGCTTCGGCTGTAATGTTCCGGCAGTGCTCTCGACCCGCATTATCGAGAGTCGTAGCAGCCGTCTCATCACCACCTTTATCATTCCGTTTATGTCGTGTAGTGCACGATTGCCGGTCTATATTATCTTTATCGGAACATTCTTCGCAGCCCACTCGTCGTTGGTGATGTTGGGCTTGTACCTGATAGGTATCGTCGTGGCTATGCTGACGGCGTTGCTGATGCGCAAGTTTATGTTTAAGAAGGAGGAGACTCCGTTTGTGATGGAGTTGCCGCCATATCGTATTCCGACCATCAAGGCTACTTTGTCGCATATGTGGCAGCGATGCGCGCAGTATCTCCGCAATATCGGAGGTATGATTCTGGTCGCATCGATTGTGGTGTGGTTGCTCGGCTACTTCCCACGTCAGCAGGAGGGTGAGAGCCGTGTCGAACACTACGAGAACTCATATATCGGCACAATTGGTCGCTTCTGCGAGCCAGTATTCGAGCCTCTTGGCTTGAACTGGAAGTCTAGTGTCTCGCTTCTCTCGGGTGTTGCGGGTAAGGAGTTGATGGTGAGCACGCTCGGAGTGCTTTACTCGGAGGAGACAGCAGCCGAGAAGGTCGAGGCTCCAGCTCAGTTGAAGAGCAAACTGGCCGAGAGTGGCGACTTTACAATACCGTCGGTGTTGGCCTTGTTGGTGTTTACGCTCTTGTATCTGCCTTGTGCGGGTACGATTGCTGCGATGGGCTCGGAGAGCGGCTGGAAGTGGGCGCTCGGTTCGGCTCTGTATAGTACTGCTGTGGCTTGGTTGTGCGCCTTTGCGGTCTACAATATTGCGCGACTATTTATGTAAGTAAGGCATGTTCGTACCTGATGAATATGGAAATTTGTACGCTTTTATACATTCAAATAATGAAAAGGGATAAAGCGATACTTGGAAGATAGTAATAGACAAGTATGGTAATTTATTAGAATATTCTTCTGAAAATAATGAACGAACTTCTAATTAAGAAGCCATTGCTACGCGACAATATATACTTGTCATTGAATATATAGCATCTAGGACTATATTATCAAGCTGTAAATAAAAATATTAGTGCAGCAAGTAGAGAAAAATGAATAAACTCAGCACCAGATTCTCAGTATTAATTAAATTAATATTTTATGGCAAATGAACTTAAAGGATTAGATTATTTAGACGCTAAAATAGGCAAGTCTGGTGTTATACCTTTGGATCAGGCAGATTTCAAAAGTGTTAATAGGGGTAACCTTGATATTTTTGAACTTACACGTCAAAATCAAAATTATAATACATATATAGGAGATTTAATTTCTCCGTACGATAATTTACAAGGTGTGGAGATCAGTAGAAACATGTCTCAAGATCAGATTAATGAGGCTATATCTCAAGTACAAAAGGGTATGGCTTGGCACGAATTGTTGGCTTGGGGTATAATTGCAGTGGCGGTGATTGCGGCTGTTGCGTGGTGCGTGAAGCTGATAGTATGTCCGCAATCGAAGTGCGCAAGTTGCAGTAAAGAGTGCGCGTTGAGAAGAAAAAACAATTACTAATATATTATTATGAAGAGAATCTTATCCATTTCGTTGGCGTTATTATTCGCCTTGTGCGCGGTTGCGCAGACTACTCCTCGCCAGGAGATTGATGCCCATCCGCATCTTGCAAACATCACCCTCTCGACCTATGGTGGCCCATACTACTTCGAGCCTATAGCAAAGGCGCCGAAGGGTTACAAACCATTCTATATCTCGCATTATGGTCGTCACGGCTCACGACACGAGGCGAATATCAAGTATCCTGCGGGAGCTTTAGAGATCTTCCTCGTGGCAGATTCGTTGAATGTTCTTACCGAGAAGGGTAAGGAGGTAAAGGCTGTGATGCAGCAGATTTATGATGCTCACAATGGCCGTATTGGAGAGTTGACTCCACTCGGATATGAGCAGCACAAGGGCGTTGCAAGACGTATGTATCAGCGCTTCAAACCGGTGTTTTATACAGGTGCAGTTGTCGACTCTCGCTCGTCGACCTACACTCGTTGTATCCTCTCGATGGCGGGCTTTAATGAGTCACTCAAGGAGTGCAACAAGATGCTCAGCATTCGTATGGATGCAGCTCCGGAGCATCAGGATGTAATCCGTCCGCGCTTGAGCTTTACTAAGGATCCTCGCTACTTTGCAGGCTACGAGAATAGCGACGAGGATTGGTGGTTGCGCTTGGTGGAGTGGACTTCGAAGCAGGATTTCAGCCACTGTATCAACGCAATGTTTACCGATGTTGAGTTGCTCTCTAAGCACCTCGGTCGTAGCCCTATGGCTCTCATTATCGATATCTACAAGCGCTTGGGCACAATGCAGAACCTCGGTTGGCACGACCGTACGCTCATCGATTCGATCTATACTCCGGACGAGCGCTACGCAATCTTCCTCTACGAGAACTATCGCTGGTACTGCCGCTATGTCAGCACAAAAGTTGATAATGGTGTAGCACGCTTTGCTCCTATGCAGAACACTGTATTGGATATCATCAAGTACGCAGACCTCGCAATCGAGGGCAAGAATAGCGCTGTAGCAAATCTCCGTTTCGGACACGACTACTACCTCCTCGGCCTCTTTGCAATTATGGGCATCAACGAGTGCTCGGGCGATGCAGATATCTCGAGCATCGAGAAGTTGGGCGAGACTTGGCCTGCATTCAGAAAGGTTACAATGGCGTCGAACTTGCAGATTGTATTCTATCGCAGCAAGAAGAATCCGGACGTGTTGGTACGCCTCCTCGAGAACGAGAACGACGTAACGCTCCCAATCGAGAGTTCGATTACTCCATTCTACAAGTGGGACGACGTGAAGGCATACCTTCTCGGTCGTGTGAAGATGTTCAACGATGCAGCGGCAAAGTAGTCGACTGAAACGTATGGGACAATAAAAAAGGCTACCCGCGAAGGTAGCCTTTTTCGTATCTTGTTGATGGGATTAAACCTTGTTGAGGGCGTCAAAACCTTTGCCGTAAACACCCATTACCGAACCGATGGTGATAAAGGCATCAGGGTCAACCTGCTTAACAACCTTCAATACCATAGCTTGGTCGCGCTTGCGGCATACGCACATCACAATCTTCGACTGATCCTTCGAATACCAACCCATCGAATCGATTACGGTTGCACCGCGCTTAGCCTCGTTATTAATCGCATCTGCCATAGCCTTGTAATCCTTGCAGATGATGAACATCTGGGTAGACTGCTGGTTACCCGAGAGAATCATATCAACGGTATAACTGAATACGGCGACCATCACAAATCCGTAGATGACACCATCGATACCAATCTCAGGCAAGAAGAGTGCCGACGAGATGATAACACCGTCAGTGTAGCGGATGAACTTACCGTATGAGATGGTGTAGAATTTGTTTACAATCATTACCACGATATCCGAGCCTCCGGTAGAACCTCCCTGCTGGAAGCAGAGTGCCACTCCGACTCCCGAACAGATACCACCAAGGATGGCCGAGAGAAGTCGGTTGTTGAGGTTGAAGATATCGACAATAGTTCCATCTTTCAACTTGATAATCTCCTCGATGCCCTCAGGGTTTATTCTGGTGAGCATTCCGTTCGGAGCAATTATATCGGCAATCCAGTTGCCCGCCTCGCCAATTGTACACCACATCTGCAAAAAGTGCATGATTACGGACATTACAACCACGCAATAGATGGTCTTGATGCCGAAGTTCCAACCAACGATAAATCCCGCAATAATGAGGAGAATGGCGTTGATGATAAGCACCATCGTACCGATTGAGATTACTCCGCCTGAGATGTGGTAAATCAAGAGCGAAAGTCCTGTTGCGCCACCACCCGCAGCATCGGCTGGCAAGATACAGCACAACCATCCAAACGAGTAGAGGAACATACCAAGAGCCATCAACGAATACTCCTTGAAGATGGTAAAGAGGCTAGGTTTGTTTAATGCTATTCCCATAGTAACTTGAATAATCGAATCGCAAAATTATACATTTTTGATAAAAATATCAAAATCAAACAAAAAAAACTGCTCAATCATTGTGCGATTGAGCAGCTTCTTATCGAATAATAGAAAAATTACTGTGCGTTGAAGGTCTCGAGTGAGCCGGTCCAGTTGCAAGTAATCTTCTTGCTGCGCTCGGTTACGAAGTCTGCAGCGATGGTGTATGTGCCGTCGCCATTGTCGGTGATATCCAAATCGCCGCTCTTGACAACGCTGTACAGTACCGAGCCGTCAGTGTCTACATACTCAACGAATGTACCGAGAGCCATTGTGCCCCAGTAGCAGCCTGGATAGTATACCCAAGGCTCCTTCTTGAGGAGGTACTTATCATCCGACAATGTGCCAATCTTGTACTTGCCGGTCACGCCCTTGCCAAGCTCAGGGTAGATGTCGAGTACCAAACGAATACCACCTGCTACATTAGGGTGCATATTGTCGCTTGTGAGTTTATCGGTATTGAAGAGCATGATAACATAGTTGTCGCAGTTGCTGCTTGTGTACGACTCGTAGAATCGAATCGAACCCTGCATAGGAGTCAAGTCGATATCCTTGTCGAGTGCAGGACGCCACTCCTCGTCGTCGCTCTGATCCTCGAATGCGATAGCGCCCTCGTAGACGAAATTAAGCTCCTCGCCCTTGTCTGTTACAACCGAAGTCTCGATGAGGTAACCCTTCGAAGTGTGCTTTACAGTTACGGTACCCGACTGGAAGAAGATGTCCTTTACGCGGTACTTCCACTCGCCGTCAACCAATACCTGCTCCACGTTGTTTGTAGCCAACGAATACTCGCTGTAGAAGCAGCCGAAATCGCGGCTGTTGCCGAAGGTGTAAGTACCCTCAGGAAGAATAGCGTCAGCAGTGTTTGGAGCGATTACCGACCAAAGGTCGACATAGAGAATCCAACCGCCCTGGTGCATTGGAACCTCGAAACCGTTCGAGCCCATACCGAGGGTGTCGTTTGTAAGCATAAAGTAGTAGTCTGCAACGCCGTTGTCCCATACGTTGCCGAGGTAGTATGCGCAAGCTACGCTGTTGAGCTTAATCTTGCCATCTGCACCTACGCCATTGTTTGCGATAACCTCGGGTGCCTCAGGTGTAGGATCGCCACCCTCACCGCCATTCTCACCACCATTGTCGGGATTACAAGCCATAAAGGTAGTAGCAACGAGTGCTGCTACCACCATAAGCATATTTTTGATTGTCTTTGCCATTTTTTTACTCTGTTTAATTAGTTTGCAGGAGCCAACTGGTTGATTTTGATAGATGCTGTTGCGAGCGATGTAGTCGAAGTCTCGTCTGCATAGTATGCAATGTAGATAGTTGCATAGTGTGAGTACTGCGATGCATCGTATGGGTTTACCTGGAATGAGATCTCGCCCTTCTCGTTGTTGATTGTCCACGACTTGTCCACCAATACACCGTAGTAGTTGCTCTGTGTGCCGTTGAACTTTACAACACCGCCCTCTACAGGGTTCTGGACATTAAACTTGATGGTGTAGTTGCCACCCTCTGCCGACACCTCGAATGGTGAAACCTCGAACGAAAGTATTGGCTTGTCGTTGGTGATTGTAACCAAAGTCTTTGTTACATCCGAAGTCGCAACTTCCTCATCCTCAGATACTGCGTAAGCGTAGATGTAGTAGTCCCAACCGTAGTAGTCTGATGGGCTTACAGGCAATTTGTAACCTGTCTGAGCGCCCGAAACGATTGCCGGCTTCTTGTATGACGAAGTGAGGTCTGCCTGCAAGTTGCTGTCGCTACCGCTATATGCGTAGCCGTCGAAATCGTACTTCGAAACGCCACCCAAAGCGTACTTGGTAGTGTTGTTCGACGGGGTAACATTTACGATAACATGGTCGAAGTGAGTCTCTGTAACCTCGAGTGTGAAGGTTACAACCTCTGCATTAGGATTTGCAGCCTGAGAGAGTGTAACAACGGTAGGAGCATCAGTGTTTGGATATGAGAACGAGAGCGAAGCAGTACGAGCCTTTGCATACTCGTTAGCTGTGTAAGCAATCGAAATCTTACCGTTCTCGATGGTTGTTGTAGTCCAAGATGCCTCATTCGAGAGTGTTACTGCGCTGCCCTCGACAGCATTCTCTATGGTGTAGTCGAGTGTGATAACACCGGCCTCGTGCGACAAGTTGTTCTCAAGTGGAGTGATGGTCAAAATTGGCTTTGGAACGAGTGGCACCTTGAATGAGTGAACAGGTGTGGTGAACTCGTAGCCATTCTCACCCTTAACAGCACCAGCGACGATGATATATGCTTCGCCGTAGTACTCAGAGATAGACTGATTAGCAAGTACGCCCTCGTTGAGAGTTACAAACCACGAGGTTGTCAACTTGTTCTCCAGCCAAGCTGCATGCGACTCAAATCCCTCCAAATCGCTTATCGAAGCCTTCTTCCAGTAGTAGGTGCCAACGCCCTCTACAGGAGTGATAGTTGCAGTTGCAGATGTTGTTGTGCAGTTGGTAAACTCAACGGCAAAGAATGGCTCTGCCGAAGCCTGCTTAACAGTTACGATAACTGCCTCGAGGGTACCATAAGTTGCTGTAAAAGTAGCCTCGCGTGGCTCACTGCCAAGTGGCTCTTCGTTTGCATCGATAACGAACGAAACTGTTGTGTTGTCAACAACTGCAAGGTCGTGCAACCACTCAGCCGAAGGCTCGCCAAGGATAAGCTCAGCACCGCTGATAGGGTTTGTGATAGCATAAGTGAGAGTGTGAGCGCCGCCCTCTGCAGGGAGCGCCGCGCACTCCTCGAAAGCCAATTTTGTGGCGGTATCAGTATCACCGCCATCCGGTGTACAAGCAACACCTGCAAAAACTAATGTTGCAAGTGCAATGAAGTAGGAATAAAATTTCTTCATAGTTGTAAAATTTGTGTATAAAAAATATATGTAAAAAGTTTCTCTCTTTGCCGCCCTTTTTGCGCAGGCGAAATCTGTTCTAAGTGCAAAGTTAATAAAAATTTTTAATAAGTTCAAAACGAAAACAAGAACGGAGATCGCTCGAATGCCCTCTCCGTTCTTGTAAAATATTGTTGTATAGTAATTTATAACATGTGACGAAATAGGGTGGTGTCGTATTTTTCGAAACCGCATTTTGTGTAGAGACGATGGGCTGCCTGGCGTGATGGGTTTGATGTCAGATATATCTTTTTTGCCCCAATCTCTTTAGCAATTTCCTTGGCGCGCTCAACGAGCTCGACGCCGATATTTTGGCCTCGAAATTTCGAGTCTACAACCACATCCTCGATCCAGGTTTTGCGTCCTGTCGGAATGTTAACAACAACCAGCGACAGCATTCCGGCAATCGTTCCATCTATCTCAGCTATAAGCAGATGGAAATTTTTGTCAGCGAGCAGTTTCTCCATCTCTTCGAAGGTCGGAGCAGTTGCATTTGACGAGAGTTGAGGGAGCAGATTTGCTACTCCTTGCACTAGCTCTTCGGTGGCATTTGTGGCTCTGTAGATATGCATAATTTCGGCAATTATAGGTTTTGATTGCAAAGGTAATAAAAAAACAATAGTTTTTTAGTTTGTTGTTCCCATAAATTTGACTATCTTTGCGCGTCGATTATAAATATTTATAAAATGCTTAATATTGTACTTTTTGGAGCTCCGGGCTGTGGCAAGGGTACCCAGTCGGAACTTTTGGAGAAGCGTTTCTCTCTCCGTCACATCTCAACAGGAAATATCATTCGTGAGCAGATTGCTGCTAAGACTGAGCTCGGCTTGCAGATGCAGGCTTGCATCGAGCGCGGTGAGCTTGCTCCCGATCAGCTCGTTATCGATATGGTTGCCGACTATGTTGCAACTCACACCGAGGGCACAGGCGTAATCTTTGACGGATTCCCACGCACTACCGCTCAGGCAGAGGCTTTCGACGAGATTCTCGCAAAGCACGGCCAGAAGGTTTCGGTGATGATCAATATGGAGGTGCCTGAGGAGGAGCTCGTGAAGCGTATCCTTCTTCGCGGTAAGGATTCGGGTCGTGCCGATGATCAGTCGGAGGAGATTATCCGCAACCGAATCGATGTCTACAATGCACAGACTGCTATCGTGGCAGATTTCTATCGTGCACAGGGCAAGTTCGAGAGCGTACCTTCGTTGGGTACTATCGAGGAGGTTGCTGAGCGCATCGGTGCTGTAGTTGAGAAGTATCTTTAATAATTTTTGCGAAGGCGAGTGGGGGAGAGAGTTCTTTCACCACTCGTCTTCGTATTTCGTTTGAAAAATATGGCAAAAGGCAGAACAGAGATTGCGGAGTTGGGCGAGTTCGGTTTGATTGATCGTTTGACCTCGAAGTTTCAAAAGAGTAATAGCTCAACCATCTATGGCGTTGGCGACGACGCAGCAGTGATTGAGGCGTCGAAGGATAAGGCGGTGGTGGTATCTACCGACTCAATGTTGGAGGGTGTCGATTTCGATTTGACCTATTTCCCTCCAAAGCACCTCGGCTACAAGGCGGTGACAAAGGGTATCAGCGATGTGGTGGCAATGAATGCCGTACCTGAGCAGATAACCCTCGCACTCGGTATCTCGTCGAAGATATCGGTGGAGTTCCTGGACGACTTCTATTCGGGTGTCGAGTTTGCTTGCAAGGAGGCGGGTGTCGACTTGGTTGGAGGCGATACTTCGGCTTCGGTGACAGGTCTTGTAATCAACATTACAGCCGTAGGCCGCGCCAAGAAGAGCGAAATCTCGTATCGTGGTGGCGCCAAGGAGCACGACTTAATTTGCCTTACGGGCGACTTGGGTGCTTCGTATATGGGCTTGCGATTGTTGGAGCGTGAGCGCTACGCTTTGCAGGGCATCGACAATCCACAGCCTCAGTTTGAGGGTCACGAGTATCTGCTCGAGCGCTATCTCAAACCTCGCGCACGCTACGATTTGGTTAAGTCGTTGCGCAAGGAGGGCATTGTGCCAACCTCGATGATTGATGTCACCGATGGTTTGGCTTCGGAGGTGTTGCAGATTTGTAAGTCGTCGAAGTGCGGTGCGCGCATCTACTTGGAGCGTATTCCGTTGGCACAGCAGACCACACGCCTTGCCGAGGAGATGAATATCGACCCTGTGATTGCAGCGTTGAATGGTGGCGAGGATTATGAACTTATCTTTACAGTGCCACTCGAGTTGCGCGAGAAGATTATCAAGTTGGGCTGCATCGATATTATCGGTCACATCACAGCTGAGGGTACGGGAGCATACCTCGTAACTCCTGATGGCAACGATATCGCATTGCAGGCTCAGGGATTCACACCGAAAGTATAACCTAAAACAGATATAAATGATGAAAAAACTTGTTGTAATAGCTTGTGCTCTCCTCCTTTGTGCGGAGGCATTTGCAGCAAAGAGCTACACGCTCCTCTCTCCAAACGGTAAGTTGGAGGTGACAATTACGGCAGAGCCCAATTTGTCGTATAGCGTAAAGTGCAACGGCGATGAGGTGCTTGCTCCGTCGCAGATTGGCTTGAAGGTCTACAAGGGTGCCAACATTGGCGAGAAGGTGGTAGTTAAGAAGGTGAAGCGTACCTCGGTCAATACCGAAATCCCTACAAAGTTCTATTTCCGCGATGTTATCAAGGATAACTACAACGCTCTGCGTATCGACTTTGCTGCGCGCTATGCAGTTGAGTTCCGTGCATACGACGAGGGCGTAGTATACCGCTTTGTAACAAACTTCAAGAACGACTTCTTGCTTGAGAATGAGATTGCAGAGTTCGCCTTTGCGAAGGATTATAAGGGTTACTTCCCATACACCAACAAGACGGGAACAAAGCAAGATAAATATTTCACCTCGTTCGAGTCGTGGTATCGCAACGTTGAGTTGTCGAAGTTTGAGACGGATAAGGTTGCCTTTATTCCTGTGATTGTCGAGGCTGACAAGTATACTGTCTGCATCTTGGAGTCGGATGTCGAGCACTATCCGGGTATGTTCGTTGCAAACAGCAATGGTGCAACTGCAATTCGTGGCGAGTTTGCTCCAATGCCTGACAAGGTGGTTGTTGGCGGATATCATATGTTGCAGGGTATCGTGGAGACCCGCAAACCATACATCGCAGAGTGTAAGGCTGCTACAAATATGCCGTGGCGTATCGTACTCGTAACCGAGAACGCAAATACGCTCTTGGATAACGATATGGTCTATCGCCTTGCTTCGCCTTCGCGCCTGGAGGATACCTCATGGATCAAGCCTGGTAAGGTTGCTTGGGAGTGGTGGAACCACTGGGGATTGACCGGTGTGCCATTCAAGGCGGGTGTCAATACCGCAACATACAACTACTATGTAGATTTCGCTGCTAAGCACGGCATCGAGTATGTGATTCTCGATGAGGGTTGGGCTGTCAGAAATGCCAATGACTTGACTCAGGTCGTTCCTGATATTGACTTGAAGGCCATTATCGACAACGCAAATAAGCAGGGTGTAGGCATTATTCTCTGGGCAGGTTACAACGCTGTAGCCGGTAAAGAGGAGGAGACTTGCCGTCACTTCGCGGCTATGGGTGTCAAGGGATTCAAGGTTGACTTCCTCGATCGTGACGATGCGCAGATGGTAGATTTCCAATATAGAATGGCCGAGATCGCTGCTAAGCACAAACTTATGATTGACTTCCACGGATGTCCAAAACCTACGGGTTTGAATCGCACCTATCCGAATGTCGTGAATTTTGAGGGTGTAGTTGGTCAGGAGAGTTCGAAGATGAAGGCCAGAATCTATATTGATCAGGTGGAGTACGACTTGGAGATGCCATACCTCCGTATGGTTGCAGGTCCTATGGACTATACGCAGGGCGCAATGCGTAACGGCTCGAAGCGCACCTACACCACTTGCAAATATGCTCCTATGAGCGAGGGTACTCGTTGCCGTCAGTTGGCAATGTATGCTGTATATTTTGCACCATTTGCGATGTTGTGCGACTCGCCATCGTTGTATGAGCGCGAGGTGGAGTGTACCAAGTTTATTGCCGAGTTTCCAACCGTATGGAACGAGACAGTAGTCCTCGATGGTCAATTTAGTGACTATGTTGCTATGGCGCGTCGTAGTGGTGATACTTGGTATGTCGGAGTATTCTCGGATTGGACTGCACGCAAGGTAGAACTCGACTTGTCGAAGATTCTCGGCGATGGCAACTATGTTGCGGAGGTGTTCCGCGATGGTCCGAATGCAGATATGCTTGGCGAGGATTATATTCGTGAGGTGGTCGCAGTACCTGCTTCACGCAAGGTAGTAGCCGATATGGCTCCTGCTGGTGGATATGTAATGAAGATAACAAAAAAATAAAATTAGAACCGATTATGTTAGAGAAACTTAAGCAAGAGGTATTGGAGGCTAACCTCGACCTCGTAAAGAATAACCTTGTGATTCTCACTTGGGGAAATGTCTCGGCTCTCGACCGTGAGAGCGGACTTGTGGTGATTAAGCCTAGTGGCGTAAGCTACGACGATATGAAGGCTGAGGATATGGTCGTTGTTGACTTGGATGGCAATATCGTTGAGGGAGACCTCCGTCCTTCGTCGGATACTCCGACTCACCTCGCTATCTACCGTCACTTCCCTGAGGTTGGTGGAGTAGTGCACACCCACTCGACCTATGCTACAGCTTGGTCACAGGCGGGTCTTCCAATTCCAAATATCGGCACAACACACGCCGATACATTCTATTGTGATATCCCTTGCACCGAGGAGATGTCGCACGAGCAGATTGCAACAGCTTATGAGGCCGCTACAGGCGACGTTATTGCTGATGCATTCAAGGGTATGAACCCTATGCACACACCTGCAGTGTTGGTTAAGCACCACGGTCCATTCACTTGGGGCAAGAACGCAGCAAACGCTGTATACAACGCAGTAGTGTTGGAGGAGGTAGCACGTATGGCTTCGATTACCGTAGCACTCAATCCTAAGGTCGAGATGAATCCGGATCTTGTTGAGAAGCACTACGAGCGCAAGCACGGCGCTAACGCATACTACGGACAGAAGAAATAATCCAAAAACCTAAATATATTATGACAAAAGTAGAGAGCGCACTTTTGCGCACAACTGACACAAAAGATCTGATTATCGGTGCGGGCGTAGTAGCTCGTACAGCCGAGATGTTCGCTAAGTTGTTCCCAGGCCAGAAGGCAATCATCGTTGCTGACTTGAACACTTGGGAGGTTGCGGGTAAGGCGGTATTCGCATCACTCGAGGAGGCTGGTATTCCACAGGAGAAACCATTTATCTTCACTGACGAGGAGTTGTATGCCGAGTGGCAGCACGTTGAGAAGTTGGAGGCTCACCTCAAGAATCTCGACGTTATCGCTATCGCAGTAGGTTCGGGCGTTATGAACGACTTGACCAAGTATGTATCGCACCTCCTTGGTCGCAAGTATATGTGCGTAGGTACAGCAGCTTCGATGGATGGCTATACAGCTTACGGTTCGTCGATTACAAAGGATGGTAACAAGCAGACATTCGATTGCCCGGCTCCTTACGGATTCGTTATGGATCCTGTTATCGCAGCAGCTGCTCCGAAGGAGTTGGCAGCATCGGGTTATGCCGATTTGATTGCTAAGATTCCTGCAGGTGCAGACTGGATGTTGGCTGACGCTATGGGTAGTGAGGCTATCGACGAGTTCGCTTGGGACTTGGTACAGAATGGTTTGCGTGAGTCGTTGGCAGACCCTGCAGCTGTATTCGCAGGTGACGTAGAGAAGACTGAGGCTTTGTCGGAGGGCTTGCTTATGAGCGGTTTCGCTATGCAGGCTATCCAGTCGTCTCGTCCTGCATCGGGTACTGAGCACCAGTTCTCGCACTGCTGGGATATGGAGGATTTGTGCTTCGAGGGTAAGCACGTATCGCACGGCTTCAAGGTGGGTATCGGTACTTTGGCTTCGACCGCATCGTTGGAGTTCCTCTTGGAGAAGGATATCGAGAACCTCGACGTTGAGAAGTGTGTTGAGGCTTGGAAGTCATGGGAGGAGCAGGAGGCTGAGATCCGAGAGGTATTCGAGGGTAAGCCTGGTCACATCGCTCGTGGCTTGAAGGAGACTAAGGATAAGTATGTTGATAAGGAGGGCTTGCGCAAGCAGTTGGAGGCTTTGAAGGCAGCTTGGCCTACACTCAAGGAGCAGATTCGCGAGCAGATTATCCCATTCGCAGAGTTGCGTGAGAATCTTCGCCTCGTAGGTGCTCCATATGAGCCAGAGCACATTGGCGTAACACGTGAGCGTTTCCGCAAGACATTCTCTTATATCCCTTATATGCGTAGCCGTTTCGCTAATATCGACGTAGTATATCGTTGCGGCTATATGGCAGAGCTTACCGAGCGTCTCTTTGGCGAGGGCGGTGTATGGGAGGTTAAATAATCTTGAAATACCTGACTTGAACTATGGAGAAAACTAAGAAATCATTTGGATACTGGCAGGTTCGCACCATTATTATCGCAATGGTGAGCTATGCCCTCTACTACTTCGTACGTAAAAACTTTTCGATTGCGATGCCAGGCTTGACTGCCGAGTTCGGAATCTCGAAGGTTTCGCTCGGTTTGTTCCTCACTTTGCACGGCATCATCTACGGTTTGTCGCGCTTTGTGAATGGTATTATCTCGGATAGAAATAGTGCCCGCATCGTTCTCTCGGTGGGTCTCTTGTTGTGCGCCTTTGCCAACATCCTCTTCGGCTTCAGCGATACCATCGCAGGCTGGATTGTTGCTTTGGCTAACAATATGGGCGCTACTGTAGCCTTCTCGAGCGTATTGCTCTACTTTATGGGTATCGTATGGGTTATCAATGGCTATTTGCAGGGTATGGGCGTGCCTCCTTGTACTAAGACCTTGACCCAGTGGATTCACCCTAAGGAGCTTGCGACAAAGGTGTCGATTTGGAATATGTCGCACTCGATTGGTGCAGGTCTCGTATTTGGTCTCTGCGGTTGGTATATTATGCCACACTTGGGAAGTGATATGAGCGCAAATGCCGACACTGTGGCTACTATCGCTGCTAACCTCGGACTCGAGGTTACCGATCCGAAGGTAATCAACTTCGCTACTCACTTCTGCGCTTGGCGTTGGTGCTTCATCATCCCTGCAATCTTTGCTGCTGTAGGTGCAATCGGTACATTCCTCACATTGAAGGACTCGCCTTCGGATGTAGGTTTGCCTGAGATTATGGGTGAGAAGAAGGCAATCGTTCGCACTCCAGAGGAGAGCGCAGAGTACAAGGCATTCATTCGTCGCAAGGTATTCGGCAACCCATTGATTTGGATTTTGGCGGTGACAAACTTCTTCGTGTATATCGTTCGCTTTGCAGCGCTCGACTGGGGTCCAACCCTCTTGACCGAGTCTAAGGGCTTGACACTCGCTATGGCGACCACATTGTGTATCGTATTTGAGTTTGTCGGCGGTAATATAGGTATGGTATTCTTCGGATGGCTTACTGACCACCTCTTCAAGAATAGAGCTCATCGCACCTGCCTCGTATGTATGTTGGGTGCTGCGGCTTCGATTGCTCTCTTCTGGGCCGTTCCAACAGGTGCAGCGTGGTGGATTCAGATTTTGCCATTTACCCTCATCGGTTTCTTTATCTACGGTCCACAGGCGTTGCTCGGTATTGCGGCTGCTAACCAGGCTACAAACCGCGCTTCAGCTACCGCAAACGGTATCCTCGGCATCTTCGGTTATGCAAGTACCTTGATTTCGGGTGTTGGTTTCGGTTACGTAGCACAGAACTATGGCTGGGGTGCAGCATACGTTACAATCTTTGTAATGGCAATGCTCGGTGCTTTGACACTCCTCTTTATGTGGGGTGCTAAGGCTGACGGTTACGACGAGCCTGCCAAGAAGACAGAGTAACTTATAACCTTATAATAAAAAAGGAGACATCGCGAGGTGTCTCCTTTTTTATTATGAAAAACCGAATCCTGGTAGCCATAACGAAAATAGACGACCGAAGTCGTCTATTTGCCAGGATTGGCTACTACGCAGATAAATCTGCTCCGCTTAACGCCTTTCCTGGGGCGCCGCTAACATTTGCAAGCAAAATGCAACGAGTAGCAGTTGCACCGCTCCTTCCATTATTTGCAAAACTGCCAGCCCTAAATGGATTTAGGCTGGCAGTCTTACAAATAAAAAAACCTCTGCGTTTGCAGAGGTCGTTGCATTTTGCTTGAGTTGGGCTACCAGGATTCGAACCTAGAATGACAGGACCAGAATCTGTAGTGTTACCATTACACCATAGCCCAATTGCTGATTGCGAGTGCAAATGTATGGCAAATTTTTGTTTCTGCAAAGAAAATTGCGAAAAAAATAACGAAAAATTTTAAAATATTCTTCGCTGAGCCCTTGCTGGGTGGCGGTAAATGGCTGCAAAACATATATTTAGGTTCAAAAATAGGAATGCGAAAAATTTTGAGAAAAATCGTCGAATCATCAAATAAATTTACTAACTTTGTTCGGTAAATGTAAAACTGTATAGATAGTATGAAAAAACTAATTCTTCTACTGATTGCAGCGATTTTGATTATGCCGACTCAGGCAGCGCCTAAGAAGGCTCCGGCAAAGTGCGTAGACATCTGCGTTTATGGCGGTACCTCGTTGGGCGTTATTGCGGCATATACTGCAAAGAAGCAGGGTAAGAGCGTGTTGTTGATTGAGCCTACAACCCACATCGGCGGTATGTCGTCGGGTGGTCTCGGTCAAACTGATATCGGTAACAAGTACGTTGTTCAAGGCTTGGCTTTGGATTTCTATCGCCGTGTAGGCGCGCACTATGGCGCGTTGGAGATGTGGGTGTTCGAGCCGCACGTTGCAGAGAACGTATTCCGTCAGTATATCGCAGAGGAGAATATCGAAGTTTGGTGCAATCGTCGCATCATTGCTGCAAAGAAGGATGGTAGTCGTATCGTGAATATTACACTCGAGGACTCGGAGGCTCCGAACAAGAAGACCAATCAGGTTGTCGAGGCTAAGGTCTTTATCGATTGTACCTATGAGGGTGATTTGATGGCAAAGGCTGGTGTGTCATACACCGTAGGTCGTGAGGATAACAAGGTTTATAATGAGACCTACAACGGAGTGCAGATGCCAAAGCATCACACCTTCAACCCAAATGTAAAGGTTGATCCGTATGTTATACCTGGTCAGAAGAGCAGCGGTTTGCTTTGGGGTATTAATAAGAAACCTCGTGCAGCAATCGGCTCGGGCGATAAGAAGGTACAGGCGTACAACTTCCGTATCTGCTTGACTAACAATAAGGAGAATATGATTCCTATCACCAAGCCAGAGAACTACGACCCGTCGAAGTACGAGTTGTTGATTCGTTGGAAGGAGCAGGAGCCTTGGAAGAAGTTGTCGGATGCCTTTATTTGGAGTAATATGCCAAATAATAAGACCGACATCAACAACCGTGGCGCATTCTCTACCGATATGATTGGTGAGAACTGGAACTATCCGGAGGCGAGCTACGAAGAGCGTGCGCGCATTATCAAGGCGCACGAGGATTATACCAAGGGTTTGCTCTACTTCGTAGGTCACGATGAGCGTATACCTGAGCGTATCCGCAAGGCGATGCTTTCGTGGGGCTATCCAAAAGATGAGTATGTGAACAACAACCACTGGACTCCGCAGATTTATGTTCGTGAGGCGCGTCGTATGATTAGCGATGTAGTGATGACTCAGCACCACTGCCAGGGCCGTGAGGTTGTAGAGGATGGTATCGCTTTGGCTGCATATACTATGGACTCGCATAACTGTGATAGAGTAGTGGTTGATGGCTACGTGCGCAATGAGGGCGATGTTCAGATTAAGAAGGATGTGAAGCCTTATCCGATTTCGTATCGTTCGATTGTTCCAAAGCGTAGCGAGGTGACCAACCTCTACGTTACATTCTGTTTGTCGGCATCGCATATCGCATTTGGCTCAATCCGTATGGAGCCTGTAGCTATGGCGTTGTCGCAGGTGGCTGCAACAGCCGCTTCGATGGCTATCGATAACCACAACGGCATTGTTCAGGATGTTGACGTTGCGGCATTGAAGGCTGAGTTGGAGGCTCGTCCGTGGGGTGATAACCGCAAGCCGGATGTGTTGGTGGACGATGCAAATAAGGACAATGTACGCTTCGAGGGTAAGTGGATCTACGACAAGAACCGTCGTTGCTATGCATTCAGCCGTCGATATGACAATACATTGGGTAAGGTGGCTCTCTCGGCATACTTCTATCCTCGTTTGAAGGAGGTTGACGAGTATGATGTTTACTACTACTATCCACGCCAGAAGAAACCGTCGTCGGTTGTTAACTTCAACATCTTCGATGGTGAGACTACTCACGCGGTTGCGCTCAATACGAAGGAGATTAAGATTCTCGGTCAGACTCACGGTGAGTGGGTGCGCCTCGGAACCTACAAGATTGCGGCAGGTGATGCTCCTTACGTCGAGATTACAAACCGTGATGCAGATGGTACAGTCGTAGCTGACGCTATTCAGTTCGTGCCTAAGAATCGTTAAATTTGGAATTATAATTGCTAACTTAAAATATATCATTTATGGATAGAAAAGAATTTTTAAAGCGAATGGGCCTTATTATGGCAGGAGCAGTTGCTCTTGACCTTGACGCCAAGGCGTCGACAGTGCAGGCTTTGAGTGAGGGTGAGATTCCTGATATCGCAGCTGATAAGTACATTGGCACTAAGCTTAAGTCGCTCGATGCAGGTCTTAACAAGCCGGTTACAGTGATGGTCATCGGTGCTGGTAGCCGTGGTACTACCTATTCGCGCTATGCCGAGAAGTTCCCTAACTCGATGAAGGTGGTGGCTGTTGCCGATTTGAATGCACATCGTCGCTCGCGAATGGCAAAGAAGCACAATATCCCTGCAGAGAATGTCTTTACCAATTTCGCTGAGGCTCTCGCAAAGCCAAAGCTTGCAGATGCTGTAGTTATTGCTACGCCAGATAATCTCCACTATGAGCCTTGTATGAAGGCCCTTGAGATTGGCTATGATGTTTTGCTCGAGAAGCCTGTTGCTCCAACCGAGAAGGAGTGTCGTGATATCTTGAAGCAGGCGCACAAGTACAACCGTATCGTTGCTGTTTGTCACGTATTGCGCTATGCTCCATATTTCGTGGCTTTGAAGGAGGTTGTAGATTCGGGAGCTATTGGCGACTTGGTAAGCATTCAGCATATGGAGCCTATTCAGTATGCTCATATGGCACACTCGTATGTGCGTGGTAACTGGCCAAACTCGAAGACTACCACTCCGATTATCCTTGCTAAGTCGTGCCACGACCTCGATATCCTCCGTTGGATTATCGGCAAGCCTTGCGAGACTATCGCAGCTGAGGGTTCGTTGCATCTCTTCAAGGCTGAGAATGCGCCAAAGGGTGCTCCTGAGCGTTGTACCGATGGCTGTCCGCACGAGGCAGAGTGTCCATACTCGGCTATCGACATCTACGAGCGCAGAAAGCGCCACTTGCATGTATTCGACTTGCCAAATCGAAACGATGTAGCACTTATCCGCGAGAAGCTCAAGACTACAAACTATGGCCGTTGCGTATTCCGTTGTAACAACGACCAGTGCGACCACTATGTGGCTATTATGCGCTTCCAGGATGATGTTACTGCATCGTTCACTATGGATGCCTTCACTCCGTGGGGTGGCCGCCGTACCCGTATTATGGGAACTAAGGGCTTTATCGAGGGTGATATGAAGACCTTTACATTCCACGACTTCCGTACAGGCCATAAGAGTATCTGGAATCAGAAGGTTTCGGAGATTGCAGAGTATAAGGGCTCGGGCCACGGTGGTGGTGATCACGCTCTCGTACGTGACTTCTTGCGTGCAGTCTCGGCTCAGGATGAGAAGCTCCTCTCGAGCACTATCGACGTCTCAATCGAGAGCCACGTAATGGGCTTTATGGCTGAGAAGAGCCGCAAGTCTATGAAGAAGGTGAAGATTTAATGACTATAACGATACACTATGAAGAATATTAAACTCCGTCTCACGGTGATGAACTTCCTGCAGTACGCTGTATGGGGTGCGTGGTTGATTTCGTTGGGAACCTACTTGGGCAAGAACCTCCACTTCGAGGGCGGCCAGATTGGTAGCTTCTATGCTACTATGGGTATCGCATCGTTGTTTATGCCTGCGGTTATGGGTGTTATTGCCGACCGTTGGGTGCAGGCGCAGCGCTTGTTGGGTATCTCGCACATCATCGCAGCGTTGCTGATGATTGTGGCTTCGCGTCAGACACAGTATGAGACTCTCTATCCGCTTATGTTGTTGAGCGTGATGTTCTATATGCCTACTATCGCCTTGAGCAATACCGTGGCGTATAACGCTCTCAATAAGGCAAACCTCGATACCGTAAAGGCCTTCCCTCCTATCCGTGTGTGGGGTACAATCGGTTTTATCTGCGCTATGTGGGCGGTCGATTTGACAGGTTGGAAGGAGTCTGCTTTCCAGCTGAACTTCTCGGCTATTCTCGGTATTGCATTGGGACTCTACTGTATGACATTGCCTTCGTGCGAGGTTAACCGCAATGTGAAGACAAGCTCATGGATTGACACCCTCGGCTTGCGCGCATTCGCCTTGTTCAAGGAGAAGAAGATGGCAATTTTCTTCCTCTTCTCGATGATGCTCGGTATGTCGTTGCAGATTACCAACGCCTTCGCTGATGGCTATATCGTAAGCTTTGGCGACGTGGCAGTTCACGGTGAGCAGTATCTCAATACCTTCGGTGTGAAGCACTCGACAATCCTTATCTCGCTCTCGCAGATTTCGGAGACCTTGTGTATCCTTTTGATTCCGTTCTGTTTGAAGCGCTTCGGTATCAAGAATGTGATGCTCATATCGATGTTTGCGTGGGTATTGCGCTTTGGCTTGCTTGGTGCAGGAAACCCTGGCGTAGGCGTATGGATGTTCATCCTCTCGATGATTGTCTACGGCGTAGCATTCGACTTCTTCAATATTTCGGGCTCGCTCTATGTTGACAAGGAGACCGCTCCGGAGATTCGTGCGAGTGCGCAGGGTGTATTTATGATTATGACCAATGGTTTTGGTGCATTCATCGGCTCGTATCTTGCGGGTTGGGTGGTTGATCAGTACGGATGGCCAAATTCGTGGTATATCTTCGCAGGCTATGCTCTCGTTGTTGCGGTGTTGTTTGCACTTGTGTTCAAGTATAAGCATAACCCTGAGGCTAAGCTCGAGGTTAAGCACTAATAAAATTGCACAGCATAAAAAATTAAACACCACCGTAAGGTGGTGTTTTTTGTTGCGCCTGATAAAATTTCTTTGAAAAATATTTGGAGAATCGAAATTTTTAGATTTACTTTGTGATATCAAAATGATACTATTTTGAACAAACGAACAAAATTATAAACCTTTAAAACTTTTCGATTATGAAACAGAATCAGAACAAAGTCTATTCGGGATGGAAGGCTAATGGCTTCGTAGCGTTGGCGCTTGTGTTGGTTGCACTCATTGGTGGTGTTGTGCTTGCCGGATATGGTGGTAGCGAATTTCCGGCCTATTATGATGTCGCAGCAATCGTTGTCGGTGCGCTGTTGGCATTTGTGGGTTTCGTTTCGCTCTTTGGCTTTGTAATGCTCGAGCCAAACGAGGCGCGCGTGTTGCTCTTCTTCGGTAACTATCGTGGTAACTTGTTGGAGTCGGGTTTCTGGTGGATTAATCCATTTATGTCGAAGAAGCATATCTCGCTCCGTTCGCGTAACCTCAATGCCGAGCCTATCAAGGTGAACGACAAGCAGGGTAACCCGATTATGATTGGATTGGTGCTCGTATGGAAGATTCGCGAGGAGGAGATTTATAAGGCCGTATTCGATATCGATGCACAGGTCCCTGCGAATGGTGTTGCACTCACTGCAAGTGATCGTATGCGCACCCTCGAGCACTTCGTATCGGTACAGAGCGATGCTGCATTGCGCCAGGTTGCGGGTATGTACTCGTACGATAACAATACAAGTGGGGTAGAGGAGATTACACTTCGTTCAAATGCCGACGCTGTTAATGATGAGCTCGAGCATCGCTTGAACGAGCGCCTTGCAATGGCGGGTATCGAGGTTGTCGAGGCTCGTATCAACTACCTCGCTTATGCTCCTGAGATTGCAGCTGTAATGTTGCGTCGTCAGCAGGCTGATGCTATCATCTCGGCTCGCGAGAAGATTGTTGAGGGTGCAGTTTCGATGGTTAAGATGGCTATCGACAAGTTGTCGGAGGATGAGGTTGTCGAGTTGGATGAGGAGCGCAAGGCGGCTATGGTTTGCAACCTGCTCGTAGTGTTGTGCGGTGATGAGTCGGCTCAGCCTGTAGTAAATACAGGTACCTTACACCATTAAAAAATAGTTCTGAGTGGTAAATTTTGCACGAATCTGCTGACTCTGAAATGCTCATATAGACTACTATGCTCCGCATTCATAGCATAGCTTCGTACAAAATTTCCTCACCCATAAACAATTTTTACAAATAGGAAAAGTATGGCTAAGGAGGCTACAAAGAGTTTTGTACTTCGTATAGATGCCGAAATGATGGAGGCTATCGAGAAGTGGGCGGAAGATGAATTCCGCTCCACTAACGGTCAGCTGCAGTATATAATTGCCGAGGCGCTTCGCAAGAGCGGCCGCATCAAGAAAAAGAAGTAGGGATATGGGACTTATTAATAGACTTCGAAAATTGAACAATCGCACCTCGCTCTCGTTGGGTAAGATGCAGATAGGAGGTTTGTCACTCGCCTTTATACTTGTTGTCGGCTTTGGATGGATGTTTATCAGACACAAGCTCGATCTTGCGCCTGAGAGTTACGAATTGGTAAATGAGATAGTGGGCTTGGCCATTGCTACGTTGTTTGTCTCTATCGTTGTGGTTAAGTTGTCACGCCTTTCGTCTCGCAATCGTTGGGCTATGGTCTGCATCTTTGGCTGCGCTTCTCTGGTAGGTGTGCTTGTTGGAGTATTGCTGAATCTTAACGAGGAGCACAAGGGGTTGTCGGAGTACTTTCCGTACGATGTGATATTCTATTTCGTGGCAGCTGTAGGAGGCTATCTTCTCTATCGTATGCATACTGCGCGTATACGTCGCATACAGCTTGAACGTCAGGCTAAGGCGATGCGTAAACGACGCAATGCAATGTAAGAAAAAAAAACGGGCAGTAATGCCCGTTTTTTTTATGCTCTCAATACCTCTAAAATGCCTTTGGCACATAGACTGAGCCATCGGGGTTAATGAGGATATAGCTTATCGGAGCGATACTCTTACCCTCCCAGACTACCTCCTTGTCGTTGTAGTTGCAGATGGTCTTGCTGCCGTCGGCATATGCGGTGAGGAAGAGATTCTCGCCCACGCAACGGTGGTCGGTCATCAACTCCTTCTGCAGGTGGCGAACAGGTACGAACTCATCCCAAGCACGCTTGATGCGTGGCACATCGGCAAACTTGTAGGTGTAGAATATCGGACGACCGCCAAACTCGACAATCTTCAACGAAATCTTCGGATCGACAATGCCGTCACCCTCCATCCAACGAGGATCGCCCGACTTCTCGAGCTTGTAGAGACACTTGCCGCGTGTGTGGTTCTGTGTTGCACGGTCGGAGTTATAGAGGATAATACCGTGATAAACCAACTCCCACATAGGATAAACACCCGATGCGAATGGGTACTTACCCTCGCTCAAGGTCTTAATCTCGCGACCGACGTAGTTGATATAGTCGATATTTGCTGCCACGTGGTCATAGCCGCCCTCGCTCGATGCTCCGCCCATCAAACGCTTAGCCTCGGCAAGAATCTTATTCTGAACCTCGGCCATCTGCTCGGGTGTGGCAGGGTGGTTAGCGTCGGCGCAGCGGTTAGGGTAGGTAGCCGAATATACATCGATATAGTGCGGACCTCTTACGCCGAGGTCGGCCATTCTCTTCATCTCCTCGGGTACCCACTTGCTCCACGATGCAACCTGGCAGACGTTGATGCACCAACCTCCTGCCCAGATGAATCCGCGGTCGTATGAGCCATCCTTGAGCTTGCCTGCCCACCACGGATCCCACATCGGCGATACGGTGTAGCCGTCGGTGTTGGTGGCGTGTAGGGTGATTTGATAGCCCAAATTTTGAGTCTTCTCGATGAGTCGACGCAATCCCACTTCGCCACCGATAGATTGTTCTACGGGGAAGTGTTGAGGCGTACGGCCGTCGTAACCGCCATAGTTCCAACCCGCCGAAACGAATGTCGCCTTATCTACGCCCGAATCCTTGATTGCCTGTACGAACTCGCCCGCAACGCCAAATGGCATATGCACCTCCAACGGATACTCGGTCTCACGAGTGAAGTCGGCCTTGACGCGCTCGGGACTCCTCGACGAGATGTCGGCAATCGGCTTAGCGCAGTGGGTCTGAATACGCACAACAATAGAGTTGCTCAAATACTCCAACTCGGGCTGCTCTGCGATGCGTTCCTTGATAGGTTTCACACCGCTATTCTTGAGCTGATATGTCTGGTATGCCTCGGCGACATTCGCATAGGTTGCCTCCTCGCCCTTTAGCGAGTTGTAGTCAATCACAATGTCGTTGTAGAGGTCGAAGTACTTGCGCACGCCATCGGCACGGAAGCGGAGTACTGTCTCGTACTCGCCATCGGTAGCGCGTGCGATGAAGTAGTAGTCGAAGCGCCACTTCTTGACGTGTCCCCACCAGAGGGTATTGCCTCGCTTCATTGCATAGATTGGCATTACGCTTTTTGTTGTGCGGTAAGTTCCGTTCTCCTTGTCGAAGTTGCCATACATACCTCGTGCGCTCATCCAGTAGCCCTCGTCGCCCTTCTTTGCCTTCATAAACGAAGGAATGACCTCCACTGCCCACACTGCATCTGCAATGTGCTCCTTCGGAATGGTGAGGCGCAAGCCCTCGCTATGCTTGGCGAGCTTGTAGTTGCGAGTTACAACCTTATTCTCTCCATTAGAGATGGGCTTTGCCGAGTTCTCGGTTGGCTCTCCGTAGAGGAAACGCACCTCGACGCTCTGTGCGTAGAGCGTTAGCGATAAGCCCAATGTTAGCGCAATTGTTGTAATGAATCTTCTCATAGATATCTCAGTTTGTTTGGTACAAAGATAGCTTAAATTTTCGTACGGTGCTTATCTTATGCACGATATTTGCCTAAGGCGTGAGTGAAATAAACACTTACAACTTATGAAACGTACAATTCTAATTGTCCTATTTGTGCTTGCGGTGGTCGGAGTCTGCATAGTCGGCTACACGCGTGCAACCAGCAAAAACAACTCTGCGAAGGCGCAGCAGCGTGAGCAACGTCACATCGAGCGTGAGAAAAGGCGTGCCGAGCGCCAAGCCGAGTATGAGCGCTATATCGACTCTATCGTGTTGGCTCGAAACTATCAGTTCAATCCGCAATCTATGCAACAGCAACCCGCAGGGCAGATGCGTCTGCTCAATAATGCCAACTTCGAATTGAGTGTGTGGGATAGCGAGGTCGATATCTTTATGCCATATATTAAAGGTGTAACACCGCCTTACTACACCGTTATGCTCAACTATACCTTGCCATCGGTGCAGAACTACGTTACCGAAAAGACGCAGGAGGGATGGCTTGTGACCTTCTCGACCTCGCTCTATGGTGGCTCGGACTACGACTTCTCGCTCGAGATATATACTGCGTCGGGTAGTGCTACGCTCACAATCTCCTCGCCCTGGTATCCCGATGTTCAATATGTGGGTGGTATAATTGGTCAGAACTAATGGGTGCGCGTACGATTTTACTTGCAGCGATGCTCCTTGTGAGCGCAGTTGCACGCGCTGCTGTCGGCGATACGGACGGCAATAGGGTAGAGACCACGGCTAAGGAGGCTCGTGCGGCTCGCCAGGCAGCCTACTCGGCCGAAATAGATGAGATTGTCAAATCCCGCAACTATATCTTTCGACCTATAACGATGCAGAATGTGGTGACCGGAAATACGCGTTCCCTCTTTGCCTACTATATGTATATGGGGGTTATGAACGACAAGGTTGTACTGCACCTTCCGGTGGAGTTTACATCGTACGTCATCGATACGATAAATCTCGACTCCTTCGTTGAGGGATATCGAGCGACCTTCGACGATGGCAATTGGCGCATAACATTCTCCTTTATGAATGGCGATGCACGTTGGTTAGCCGAGATTTTCTTGTCGGATATTACGGGGCAAACTCGTTTGGCACTCGTTACTCCGAGTGGTGTAATGCGCTATTTGGGTACAATCGAGAGCGGTGCGACAATATCGAAGAAAAAACGTAAAAAATAATTTGCAATGCAAGTGGTTCATTTACAGCGCAATGAGATTTTTAGCGTAAAAATTATTAAAATTTTTTCTTAAAATATTTGCACAAGTCAAAAAAAGCCTCTATATTTGCACTCGCAATTCGGCTCCGTAGCTCAACTGAATAGAGTACTTGACTACGGATCAAGCGGTTCCAGGTTTGAATCCTGGCGGAGTCACGAAGCGGTCATCGAAAGATGACCGCTGTTTTTTTATCTATATCGTAAAATAAAAAGAGACGACTTAGGCCGCCTCTTTTATTGTGCGGGAGATAGCTCTTCTTACTCGCCCTTCTCCAATGCGATGTTCACCTCTGTCGCCTCCTCCATCATCAGCAGATTCTTAACAGAGTAAGACTTGTAACCAGCCAAGACAGCATCGATATTGTAAGTGCCAAAGTAGAGGTGGGTGAACTCATAGTATCCCGCCTCGTTCGTAACGGTTACACTTGGGCCTACGGGCGAACTTGCACGAGAATCTGAGTGCTCGGCAGGGGTGTGACGCGAAAGATAGATCTCGCAACCCTTAATCGGCTCACCAGTCTCCGCATCGGTGACAATACCGTGTACAAATGTTCTTTGGTCTAAGTTTGGTCCGTCGCACGACTGAACTGCAATTGCCAATACTGCAATGGCAAGAAAATAGAGTAGTTTTTTCATAGTCTTTTTCTGTTTGAATTGAACATAAGTTTCCTAAATCCACTGCAAGATTGCAATTTTTTTTGTATCAACCAAGCTTTTTCAAGACTATTTTTAGCAAATTTACCCCCCCCCAATGCGCTGAAAATCAATATTTTACAAAGGTGAATTTTTTTATGAAAAAATAGCTTAAAGTTGGGCGTTTAGCCGATTTTGAAGCATTTATGAGATTTGCCTGTGTAAGGTATTAGCGGCGTATAGACAAAAAAGAAAGACGACCTAAGTCGTCTTTCTCTGTCGGGATACCAGGATTCGAACCTGGGACCCTCTGGTCCCAAACCAGATGCGCTAACCGGACTGCGCTACATCCCGTTGTTGTATTGCGAGTGCAAAGGTAGAGCTTTTTTTTTAATCTGCAAATTTTTTAATAAAAAAAAGTGTGATTTTTTAGAAAAAATCTAATTTTCTCCCTCCAAAGGCTGCTTTTGCACTCGAAATATCAACTATTTTGCGTTAGGCTCGCACTGTGCAACGCAGTACTTGCGGAAATCCTCCCACTTGTAGAATGGATAGCAATCGGTCTCGACCGGTATGCGGATATCACGCTCGCTGCGCAACATCCTTACGAGAACGTCGCCCTTCTTATTGCGGTAGAAGATGAACTGCATGTTCACCGACATCGACGAAATGCGGCTGTCGCACCATACCTCGGGCAATTTCTCGATCTCGGCAAATGAGATGCGGCCGTCGCAGCCCTCAGCGTGGAGGATAGCGAGCAACGGAATAATTGCCGAGTCGTGACCGAAGCGGAGTGTAGCAACCTCGTTCGGAGTCTTGCCGAGGATAACATCGTCTGCACGGCTAATGATATCGCGGAGGAGAAGCTTGCCATCCTGGTTGCGGATATCGCCAAAGTCAATCGACGGGCCGTAGGTCAAGTAGCGACGGATGTTGAAGAGGTGCCACATCTGGTAGCGCTCCTCCTCGGTGAAGATGTCGTGCAATTCAGGCAAGTTGTCGAAGTTCTGCACAATCATCGCCAAGTCGTGCATATTGCCGATAAAACCGTAGGTGCTATTGCTGTTGTATGCCTCGCAGATAAGCTGTACGGCATAGTCATAGTCGTTGAAGAGGCGGCAGATGAAATCCTTATCCTTGGTGTTCTGCTGCTGGTACTCCTTCGCCATCTTTCGCGCGGTCTTGTAGAAGATGTCCATATTCTTCTCAGGGCGAGTGATGTCGATATCGTGGAAACTTGCCTGGCGCGAGAGCTCGAGTGTAGGATAGATCTCCTTGAGTCGCTCGGTGAAGGCTGCCATGCTGATTACGCTACGAACATATGGCGAAGCGATACAGCTGACGTGCTTGTTAGTCTTGTGGGTAAATACCTGCGGGTAGGCCTTAGCCATACGCTCAGCGATGCCCTTCTGCTCACGCTCGCCACGAGCTGAGAGGTCGCCTGCACGCAAGTGTGCATCGTCGGCAATGATGCGAACACGGCGCATCAAGTCGAGGCCGAGGGTTGTGAGCTTGCCATCCTTGGCAGCTTGCTCCAACATCACTGCAGGAACATCGTACTTCTCCTGTGCGGTCTGGTAGCGTGAACCGTGACGACCGTAGTGTGAAATGTAGAATGGCTTATATCCGCGTGGTGGGGTGGCAACCGCGTGCTCTGTCACCATGTATGCGGTGTAGATTCCGCCTGCGAGGTTAGGGTTTGCCTTGATCTCGTCACGCATTGTTTGTGCATTTGCGGCGAATGCAAAGCCGATAAAAAGTAGTAGTGTAGTTAGTCGCTTCATATATAATTAATTATTTGAAAGCAAAGATAGTTATAAAAATAGAAAAAATACATTTTTTTATGCGTTGTAAGAAAAAATAGTTATATTTGTACTATACAAACCTAATAAACCTAACTAATAATATGAACGGAAAAGTTAAATGGTTCGACCCTAAAAAGGGATACGGATTTATTGTAGCCGAGGATGGCAAAGAGATTTTTGTGCACTATACAGGAATCGTCAAAGAGGGCTTCAAGGCGTTGAATGAGGGTCAGCTTGTCACATACGAAATTGGCAGTGGCGACAAGGGTGAGCAGGCAGTTAACGTACAGCTCGTTCCAAAGGAGGCATAAACGAAAAGGACCGCAATCGCGGTCCTTATTTTTTCGATATAAGTATCTTACAATTTTACCTTGATATAGGCTGCTCCGCTAGCCTTCGCAGCCTCAAGGCCTACAACCGAATCCTCGAAAATAAGCGTCTCGGCAGGTGTTACGCCCTCAATCTCCATCGCCTTGAGGAATGCCTCCGGCGATGGTTTAGGCTCGCACGCATCGCACGATGTGAGCATGCCGTCGATGCCATCCTCAATGCCGAGGTAGTTCATTACATTTACGATATTCTCCTTCTGGCCTGTAGATACAATCCACGCCTTACCGCCCTGTGCTCGGAAGTCTTGAACGAGGTTCCAAAGCGGCTCGTTCAGACGTACTGTACTGAAGCAGGTGGGGTAGAGTTCAATCTTTCGGCGGCGAATACGATCCATCACCTCCTCGTCGGTGAAGCCAATGGTGCGGAGAAATTCGGGACAACGCATTCCGAAGTAGCTGCGTCGGTACTCTGCTCTGTCGAGCTCGTAACCCTCCTCGCGAAGGGCAAGTACGTAGGCCTCCATATTGGCATCTTCGGTCGATGCGAGTGTGCCGTCGAAGTCTAAAAGTATGAGTTTTACTTGCATTCTAATCTCTTGTTAGTCAAATGATTGCATACCCGACTGAGCGATGCGCATAATACGCTGATACTCCTCGGATGTAAGCTCCATAAAGAAGTAGTGAATAGGGTCTACACGCATGCCGTTGTAGCGTACCTCGTAGTGGAGGTGTGGTGCAAGTGAGAGACCTGAGTCACCCGATAGTGCGATGATATCTCCGCGCTGTACTCTCTCTCCGCGCTCAACCTTGGTGCTGTGCAAGTGGCTGTACGATGTGGTGTAGCCATTTCCGTGGTCAATTACGATGGTCGTACCCGATGTCGAGTTACGTCCCTTCAACTCCTTTACTACGCCATCAGCAGTGGCAAAGATGCGAGTGCCTTCAGGGATAACATAGTCCACGCCCTGGTGCGAACGCAGTGTGCGGTAGAATGGATGCATCAGTGTTCCGTATGCCGAAGTGAGGAGTGTAAGCTCGTGATTTGTAACGGGTTGAATCGAAGGTATATTGTTGCGCTTCGAGCCGAGTCGCTGCAAATCATCGTCGAGAGAGGTGTAGCTCTCATCGAGCTTTTGAATCTTGCGGTCGAGCTCGTCAATTGAACTTTGGAGTATAGATTGCATCTTGCGATTGCTCTCCTCGAGGAGCGATTCGTGAAGCTCGATGCGCTTATTGTTGTAGTCCGAGTCGAAGTTGTATGGCTCCGAGTCGAACATCACGGCAAAGATATTACGATCTCGCTCAACCACATTTTCGACAACCATCGCCAACGAATCGTACTTCTCGAGCAGCACTTCGTACTCCTCCTCGAGACGGTCGGTAGAGTGGCGCAACTCGTACTCGGCAGGGGTGTCGAAGAGCAGTGAGAAGACCAAAAAGTATAGCACCGTAGCACCCAACCAAGCCAATGCTTGCAGGATGCGACGTTTGCCTCTCTTCTTTGCTTTATTGTTGCTACTCTGTTCCATCTTGATTCTCAGGTGTGTAGCCGCCTCCGTGTGTCTCGAGGTCGGCGTTGTATCTAATGCTCTCGATGAGTTGGCGATACTCATCGTGTGTCATATTCAGGTTGAAATAGTTCACCGGATTCACGTTATTATTGAGGTAGAGCACCTCGTAGTGAAGGTGAGGTCCGGTCGAGCCACCGGTCGAACCGACCTCGCCGATGAGCTGTCCACGCTGCACCTTCTGACCCGTCTTCACGAACATGCGCTGCAAGTGTGCATAGCGGGTCTTATAACCAAATCGGTGGTTGATTACAATCTGCTGACCATAGCCGAAGTGCGCCTGTCCGTGGTCGACCTTCTCGACTACGCCATCACCGGTTGCGAATACGGGTGCTCCGTAGTCGGCCGAGAGGTCTACGCCCTTATGCATTGCGCGAGTTCCGTAGATAGGGTGGCTCTGACGCTCTCCGAAGGAGTAGAATGCACGCAGTTTAGTGCGGTCGATAGGCCAGATAGCGGGGATGGCCAACGACATCTGATCTTTATCTTTTGCCAACACCTGCAACTCGTCGAGCGAGAGCGATGCGGCATAGGTCTGACGTGTAACGGCATCGAGTGCAAGCCAGGTCGAGGTCATCAACTCGGCGTACTCGTCGCTTGCCAAGTCGGCATATTTGCTATCGGGATATGGGGTGTAGATGCCTTCCAAGGCGAGCGTGTCACTCGAGAAGAGTCGTCTGTAGACGTAGTGGTCGCGGTGGCGAATCTCTTCGATTTGACTCTGCATCGAGGCGATGCGGTCTCGCAAAATCTCATACTTCAACACGAGCTCGCGATTGTCGTTGGCGATGCTGTGCATTTTAGGGGTGTCGAAGATGTAGGAGATGATCATATTTGCGAGCGAAATGACGATGAAGCCAATCAACATTTGTCGCAAAATGTTGTATCGGTTTCTTCGTTTTGAGGTGTATGGAACCTCTTTCGTATCGCGAATATCCTCGTTCAAAGTGAAAAACTTTTACTTTAATGGTGCAAAATTAGTGTTTTTTTTATACTTTTGCAACCGATTTAGCGCGCGTATATGCGTGGGCGTGCATTTTGTGCGCGTTTCAAATGTTATAACGAGTTGAAATTAAAATTATTATATATGATGAATTCGAAACAAATCCGCCAGGCTTTTCTCGACTTTTTTGCAGAAAAGCAACACTTGATTGTGCCATCGGCACCAATGGTAGTGAAGAATGACCCGACTTTGATGTTTACAAATGCGGGTATGAATCAGTTCAAGGATATCTTCCTTGGTAATGCAGAGCGAAAGTCTCCGCGTGCGGCTGACTCACAGAAGTGTCTCCGTGTGTCGGGTAAGCACAACGACTTGGAGGAGGTAGGACACGATACCTATCACCACACAATGTTCGAGATGCTCGGTAACTGGTCATTCGGCGACTACTTCAAGGCTGAGGCTATCGCTTGGGCTTGGGAGCTCTTGACTGAGGTCTACAAGTTGCCAAAGGAGCGTATGTACGCAACCGTATTCGAGGGTTCGGAGGAGGATGGTGTACCATTCGACCAGGAGGCATACGATTTCTGGAAGGAGCGCTTGCCAGAGGATCACATCATCCGCGGTAACAAGCACGACAACTTCTGGGAGATGGGCGAGACTGGTCCTTGCGGTCCTTGTAGCGAGATTCACTTCGACCTTCGTGACGAGGCTGAGATTGCCGAGAAGCCAGGTCGTGAGATGGTGAATATGGGTCATCCACAGGTTATCGAGATTTGGAACCTCGTGTTTATGCAGTTCAACCGTAAGGCTAATGGCTCGTTGGAGTCGTTGCCTGCAAAGCACGTTGATACAGGTATGGGCTTCGAGCGCTTGTGTATGATTATGCAGGGTGTGAAGTCGAACTACGATACTGATGTATTCCAGTCTACAATCAAGGTCTTGGCTGAGATGTCGGGCAAGGAGTATGGCAAGGTGGAGGCTACCGACGTGGCTATGCGTGTCATCGCTGACCACCTCCGTGCTATTGCATTCTCGATTGCTGACGGTCAGTTGCCATCGAACGTAAAGGCTGGTTATGTTATCCGTCGTATCTTGCGTCGTGCAGTACGCTACGGTTATACTTACCTCGGCTTCAACGAGCCGTTTATCTGCCGCTTGGTGCCAACCTTGGTTGCGCAGATGGGCGAGCAGTATCCTGAGTTGAAGGCACAGCAGTCGCTCGTTGAGCGTGTTATAGAGGAGGAGGAGGCATCATTCCTCCGCACCTTGGCAACAGGTATCAACCTCTTGGAGGGCGTTATCAAGGAGTGCAATGGTAAGATTTCGGGTAAGAATGCATTCTTGCTCTACGATACATACGGATTCCCAATCGACTTGACCGAGCTCATCGCTAAGGAGCAGGGTGTAGAGGTTGACTTGGTAGAGTTCGAGAAGGAGTTGCAGGCTCAGAAGGAGCGTTCACGTAACGCAGCAGCTCAGGATATCGACGACTGGAAGGAGTTGCTCCCAGAGTTGAAGAGCGAGGAGTTCGTAGGTTATGACACCCTCGAGGCTGATATCCGTATCGCACGTGTTCGTAAGGTTCAGACCAAGAATAAGGTTTCGTACCAGATGGTATTCGACAAGACTCCATTCTATGGCAACTCGGGTGGTCAGGTTGGTGACACCGGTTACATTGAGTCGGCAAACGAGAAGATTGAGATTGTTGCTACCGAGAAGGAGAACGGTCTTATTATCCACATCGCAAATCAGTTGCCTGAGAACTTGGAGGCAGAGTTCCACGCAGTGGTAAACCCAGTAAAGCGTCAGTACTCGGCAAACAACCACACCGCAACCCACCTCCTCCACGCTGCATTGCGTAAGGTGTTGGGCTCGCACGTAGAGCAGAAGGGCTCGATGGTATCGCCTGATACTCTCCGTTTCGACTTCTCGCACTTCCAGAAGATGACCGATGAGGAGATTCGTGCAGTTGAGCGCGAGGTTAACGCTAAGATTCGTTTGAACTCTCCACTCGATGAGAACCGTGAGGCTACTCAGGAGGAGGCTCAGGCTGCAGGCGCAATGATGCTCTTCGGCGAGAAGTATGGCGACAAGGTTCGTATGGTACGTTTCGGTGAGTCGGTTGAGTTGTGCGGTGGTACCCACACTTCGGCTACCGGTAACATCGGTATGTTCAAGATTGTTTCGGAGTCGGCTATCTCGGCAGGTGTACGTCGTATTGAGGCTGTAACAGGCGATAAGGCTGAGGCTACAATCTATGCAACTCATGATTTGCTCAAATCACTCGGTGAGATGCTTGGCAACTCGCAGCTCGTTCCAGCTATCAAGCGTTTGGTTGAGAGCAACGAGTCGTTGTCGAAGGAGGTTGAGACAATGCAGAAGGAGCAGCTCAACGCAATTACCGAGAAGATTGTTGAGAATACATCGGAGGAGAACGGCTACTTTGTTGTTGCTCGTCAGATGAATCACTCGGCAGATTTCATCAAGAATTTGGCTTACAATTTGCGCGCTCGCAAGTCTAACCTCGTTATGGTTGTAGGCTCGGCAGTTGCAGGTAAGGCTACCTTGACAATTATGCTCGGCGATGACGTAGTTGCTAAGGGTGTAGATGCCGGTGCAGTAGTTCGTGAGGCGGCTAAGGCTATCCAGGGCGGTGGCGGCGGTCAGAAGTTCTTCGCTACAGCAGGTGGTAAGAACCCTGACGGCTTGGCTGATGCAGTAGCTAAGGCTCAGTCTATTATTATGGAGACATTGAAATAGTATAAAATAAGATAAAAAAATGATAATTATGGCAGCAAAAGTATTATTGATGATTCTTGATGGCTGGGGTATTGGTAACCACACCAAGGCAGATGCTATCTTTTCGACAAATCCTGAGTTTATTAACGCACTCACTGCAGCAAATCCGCACGCAGAGTTGCGTACCGATGGCGAGAACGTAGGTTTGCCTGAGGGTCAGATGGGTAACTCGGAGGTAGGTCACCTCAATATCGGTGCAGGTCGTGTTGTATACCAGGATCTCGTAAAGATTAACCGTGCTTGCAAGACCGGTTCTATCTTGGAGAACAAGGAGGTTGTTGCAGCATTCGAGTATGCAAAGAAGAATGGTGTGAATGTTCACTTCATGGGCTTGTTGTCTGATGGTGGTGTTCACTCGTCAATCGATCACCTCTTCACTTTGTGCGACATCTCGAAGCACTACGGCATCGAGAATACATTCGTACACTGCTTTATGGATGGTCGTGACACCGACCCTAAGAGCGGTAAGGGCTTCGTTGAGGCTTTGGAGGCTCACATGGCTAAGTCGACCGGCAAGATTGCTTCGGTTATCGGCCGTTACTATGCAATGGATCGTGACAAGCGTTGGGAGCGTGTAAAGGTTGCTTACGACTGCTTGGTTGATGGCGTAGGCGAGAAGTCTACCGATATGGTTGGTGCAGTTCAGAAGTCGTACGACGAGGGTGTAACCGATGAGTTCATCAAGCCTATCGTTGCAGTTGACGCTGAGGGTAACGCAATCGGCACTATCAAGCCAAACGATATGGTCATCTTCTTCAACTACCGTAACGACCGTGCTCGTGAGATTACTGTAGCTTTGACTCAGCAGGATATGGAGGCAGAGGGTATGCACACAATGCCGCTCTACTACTGCTGTATGACTCCATACGATGCATCTTTCGAGGGCTTGCACATCCTCTTCGATAAGGAGAATGTACAGAACACTTTGGGTGAGTATGTTTCGTCGCTCGGTTTGAAGCAGTTGCGTATCGCTGAGACTGAGAAGTACGCTCACGTGACATTCTTCCTTAATGGTGGTCGTGAGGAGAAGTTCGAGAACGAGGATCGTATCTTGGTTGCATCGCCAAAGGTTGCTACATACGACTTGCAGCCTGAGATGAGCGCATACGAGGTGGCAGACAAGTTGGTAGGCGCATTGGACGAGCAGAAGTATGACTTCATCTGCTTGAACTTCGCAAACGGTGATATGGTTGGTCACACAGGTATCTATGAGGCTATCGAGAAGGCTGTTAAGGCTGTTGATGAGTGCGTGGCTAAGGTTGTTACTTCGGCTAAGGCTAATGGCTACGAGATCGTTATCATCGCTGACCACGGTAACGCTGATAATGCTATCAACGAGGATGGTACTCCAAACACTGCTCACTCGTTGAATCCGGTACCGGTAGTAGTTGTTTCGGAGCGTGTTGCAAAGGTTGAGAATGGTATCTTGGCTGATGTTGCTCCAACCGTATTGTCACTTATGGGTGTGACACAGCCAGCTGAGATGGAGGGCCACTCGCTCGTGACATTCAAGTAGTATATATATTATATATAAGTATAACCCAACGAGATGAAGACTCTCAGAAAATTTATTCTCGCAACTATTGTGCTCGCAACCGTAATTTCGGTGCGAGCGCAAGTTGTTGTTGATGCCAATGAGGTTGTTGGCAAGATTAAGGTGATGAACGCCGTGAATAACGGCCCTACCGTTGCCGGCTCTACTCAGAAGAGGGGTAATGCCCAGGCCTACAAGGATGCGGGCTTCAGCTACGCGCGTCTGCACGATGCTCCAATCGCTTGGCGATGGGCGCACACGGTAGATATTACTTGTGTCTTTCCGAACTTCGAGGCTGACGAGAATGATCCTAAGTCGTACGATTTCACCTTGACCGATAAACTCATCAGGGATATCTACAACTCGGGTACAAAGGTCTTCTATCGCTTGGGACAGTCCATCGAGCATTGGCGCAAGAAGTATGGTGCTAATCCGCCTGCCGACTTCGATAAGTGGGCACGCATTTGCGAGCATATTATTCGCCACTACAACGAGGGTTGGGCTAATGGCTTTAACTACAATATCGAGTATTGGGAGATTTGGAATGAGCCCGATATCGATACTACAAAGCCGGGCTTCCAGCGCTCAAATTCGCCAATGTGGACAGGCACCGAGGAGGAGTTCTTCCGCCTCTATGAGATTGCGGCTAACCACTTGAATAAGTGTTTCCCGAACTTGAAGATCGGAGGCCCAGCACTCGCAAGTAATCTGGAGTGGGCTGATCGTTTCCTCGCCTATATGTCGAAGAATGGGGTAGAGTTGGACTTCTTCTCTTACCACCGCTACTTTGGCAAGATGGAGAAGGCGATAAGAATGACCAACGGAGTCAAGGCCTTGCTCGATAAGTATGGATACACCAATACCGAGATGATATTCAACGAGTGGAACTACCTCGCCAATTGGACCGACGAGTTCGTTCACACGATCGAGGTTATCAACTCGTACAAGGGAGCAGCACACGCTGCAGCGGTTATGTCTCATTTTCAGGATTCACCTGTACATATGATGATGTACTACGATGCTCGTCCCGGCACCAGCTTCAATGGTTTGTTCGACCTCTACACCTCGCAGCCACGCCACTCCTACTATTCGCTCTATTCGTGGAAGAAGCTCCGCGAGTTGGGTACACAAGTCAAGACAAGTGTGGGCGGTTTGAAGGATTTCTACGCTACAGCCGCAAAGGGTGAGAATGGCAAGTTGGCACTCCTGCTCACCTACTACACCGACGACAGAAATATAGTAGCACCAAAGCGAATAACAATCAACTTCAAGAACTTTGAGGCGAAGGAGGCTATCTCGCATGTTATGGATCGTTTCAAGATGCATGCCGAGACTCCTATCGAGATTGTAAAATCGAAGGCTACTATTTTTATGGAGCCAAACTCCTATATATTTATTGAATTAAGATAATTTCATATAGCTATAAGTATAACCCAACGATATGAAGACTCTTAGAAGATTTATTCTCGCAACAATTGTGCTCGCAACTGTTTTTTCGGTGCGAGCGCAAGTTGTTGTTGATGCCAATGAGGTTGTCGGCAAAATCAAGGTTATGAATGCCGTGAATAACGGACCTGTGTTTGCTCGCAACTCGCAGAAGAGGGGCAATTCTCAGGCATACCAGGATGGAAATTTCGGCTACGCTCGACTCCACGATGCTCCAATCGAGTGGGAGTGGGGTCACACGGTGGATATATCGTGTGTATTCCCAAATTTTGAGGCAGACGAGAATGATCCAAAGTCGTACGATTTTACCTTGACCGACAAACTCATTAAGGAGATTTACGACACTAATACCAAGGTGTTTTATAGATTGGGACAATCTATCGAGCACTGGCCCAAGAAGTATGGTGTAAATCCGCCGGCTAATTTCAAGAAGTGGGCTCGTATTTGTGAGCATATCATTCGCCACTACAATGAGGGCTGGGCTGATGGCTACCACTACAATATCGAGTATTGGGAGATTTGGAACGAGCCGGATCTTAATACCCATATTGCAAACTTTAATCGTGCAAAATCTCCAACTTGGACAGGTACAGAGGAGGAGTTTTTCTACCTCTATGAGATTGCTGCCAACCACCTCAATAAGTGCTTCCCTCACTTGAAAATCGGAGGCCCTGCACTCTGCTACAACTTGGAGTGGGCAGACCGCTTCCTCGCCTATATGTCGAAGAAGAAGGTCGATATGGACTTCTTCTCTTACCATCGCTATTTCAACAAGTTGGAGAAGGTCATCAGGACGACCAACGGAGTTAAGGCTCTGCTCGACAAGTATGGCTACACCTCTACCGAGATGATCCTCAACGAGTGGAACTACATTGCTAATTGGGGCGATGGATTCGTTCATTCTGTTGAGACTATCGCTTCGCACAAGGGAGCAGCATATACAGCAGCAGTTATGTCTACGATTCAGGATTCGCCGGCAGATATGTTGATGTACTACGACGCCCGTCCGGGAACTTGCTTTAATGGTTTGTTCGACCTCTATACAATGAATACTCGCCCGGCCTACTATTCGCTCTATTCGTGGGGAAAACTCCGTGATCTCGGTACGCAGGTTAAGACAAGTGTCGGCGAATTGAATAACTTTTATGCAACAGCAGCCAAGGGCGAGAATGGTAAGTTGGCACTCTTGCTCACCTACTACACAGATGATGGCAATGATATCAATCCAAAGAGCGTGACCATCAACTTCAAGAACTTCGAGGTGAAGGAGGCTATCTCGCATGTGATGGATCGCTCCAAGATGCACACCGAGACACCTATTCATATCAAGGATTCAAAGGCTACTATTGATATGCAGCCAAACTCCTATGTATTTATTGAATTAAGATAGCAATATGTTAAGTAGACAAGTTGCCGCAAAGTTGGCAAATTATGAAACCCCATTCTACCTCTATGATGTAGACCTCTTGCATCAGACTCTCGACAGTCTGATGTCTGTAGCACGTCGTTACGACTACAAGATTCACTACGCCATCAAGGCAAACTACGACCCACGTCTCTTGCAGATTATCCGCGAGCACGGCTTGGGTATCGACTGTGCGAGTGGTAACGAGGTGAAGTGCGCTATCGAAGCGGGCTTCGACCCAAAGACAATCGTCTATGCGGGTGTAGGTAAGCGAGATAAGGAGATTCGCTACGCTATCGAGCAGGGTATCTTGACCATCAACTGCGAGTCTATCGAGGAGTTGTACGTGGTGAACGATATCGCCGGCGAGATGGGCAAGGTCGTGGATGTAGCCTTGCGTGTAAACCCTGATATTGACCCTAAGACTAATCACTGTATCGATACTGGTCAGGCTGACTCTAAGTTCGGAATCTCTTACGAGGAGATTCTCGATCGTGTGGAGGATATCAAGTCGTTGAAGAACCTCGACGTAGTGGGTATGCATATCCACATCGGTTCGCAGATTCGTGAGTTGCACGTCTTCGAGAATATGTGTAACAAGGTGAATGTTATCGTTAAGAATCTCACCGACCTCGGCTTCGAGCTCGAGTTTGTAGATGTTGGTGGCGGCCTCGGCGTAAACTACGATATGCCTGAGAATGAGCCAATTCCGAACTTTGCATCGGTCTTTGCTATTATTAAGCAGCACCTTCAGGTTGGCAAGCGTGAGGTACACTTCGAGTTTGGTCGTTCAATCGTTGCAGAGTGTGGTGAGCTTATCACCAAGGTGCTCTTCAACAAGACCACAGCTACAGGTCGTCGCCTCGTAATCGTCGATGCAAGTATGACTGAGCTTATTCGTCCTGCTCTCTATGGCTCATACCACAATATCGAGAATATCACATCCGATAGCGAGCAGCGCAAGAAGTACACCATTGTAGGTACTGCCTGTGAGTCAACCGACATCTTCGATGAGAACGTATCTCTCCCAATCACCAAGCGTGGTGACCTTCTCACCCTCAAGACTGCCGGTGCTTACGGTATGTCGATGGCGTCGCGTTATAATCAGCACGATTTGCCTGGCGCAGTCTATTCGGATGAGTTGTAAAAATTGTTTTTAAGGGGCAACTACTTCGTTGCACTACGATAAGCCACCTGCTCACATACGCTTAAGTATGTTGCGCGGTGGCTTTCTTGTTTGCCTTGTTCTCGCCTCTCCATCCCTATAATTCTGCACTATGCATTTTGCATTCTGCATTTCTTATGCTATCTTTGTAAAAACTAACAAAACTATAACTATGAAACGACTTCTTCTATCTGCTATGGCGCTCGTTGCTGTAGTGATGTCGGCTTCGGCAGTGGCGATTGTTCCGCAGCCGCTCTCGCTCAAGCCGGGTACCGAGAATTTTGTGATTCTCCCTTCGTCGTCATTGGTCTATAATGACGATTCACTCAAGCCTCTGGTTGACTATGCTAACCAGTATCTCAAGGTTAGTCTCGTCTCGAAGGTAACACCGAAGACGAACTATATCTCGATTGCGCTCGATAAGAGCCTCGCTTTCGAGGAGTATAAGCTCACCGTGTCGGGCAACGCTGTGCAAATCGTTGCGGGTGGCTATGGTGGTGCTTTCAATGGTGTGCAGACACTCTTTCAGCTCCTTCCAAGCTCGGTCTACACCAAGCAGATGTCGTTGCCTGCAGTTGTAGAGGGCTGCGAGGTTGCCGATAAGCCTAAGTTTGCATATCGTGGCTTTATGCTCGACGTATCTCGTACATTTATGACCAAGGAGAATGTGTTGCGATATATCGACTATATCGCATACCACAAACTCAACAAGTTTCACTGGCACTTGACCGATAATCAGGGCTGGCGCATCGAGATTAAGTCGCATCCGATGCTCACCGAGAAGGGCGCTTTCCGTGGTGGTGACTCGCCTGTACGAGCTTCGCAGGGTGCGTGGGATAGAAAGTATGGCGGCTACTATACCCAGGACGATATCCGTGAGGTTGTGGCCTACGCAGCAGTTCGTAATATCGAGGTGATTCCTGAGATTGACCTCCCAGGCCATAGCGAGGCGCTTACTCGCGTATATCCCGAGATGCTTTGTAACTACACAAATGACGAGTTGCATATCAATGGTAACTACGACAACCGCAACGTAGTTTGCGCAACCAAGGAGAACAACTATAAGATTCTCGAGGAGATTCTCGCTGAGGTGTGTGCTCTCTTCCCGTCGCAATTCTTACATCTTGGTGGTGATGAGGTGCGCATGGCGCAGTGGAAGAAGTGCCCAGACTGCTCGGCTTGGCTCAAGAATAATGGCTATACCGATGGCTACAAGTTGGAGGATATGTTTATCGCCCGCATTCAGGATATCTTGGCCAAGTATGGCAAGACCCCAGCAGTGTGGAATGAGGCTGCATTTGGTGGCGGCTTGGCAAAGACAGCCCGCGTACACGGCTGGAAGAGTCCGAAGGTGTGCAAGCAGGTGATGATGAAGGGTTATCCAACCATCTTTATGCCGCAGCAGTTCTTCTACTTCGATATGGCGCAGAGCAAGCATGAGGCAGGTGCTGTTTGGGGCGGTTGCTTCGATGTACGCAAGGTCTACTCGTTCGACTTCGCGAAGGAGGGCTTTACTCCTGAGGAGGTTGCTTGCGTGGAGGGCTTCGAGGCTCCATATTGGAGCGAGGTATTCCTCTCACAGGGTGGCGACAAGAATATCGACTTCATCGAGTACCAGACCTTCCCTCGTCTTTGTGCTGTTGCAGAATTGGGCTGGGGTAAGAATGGCGGTAATGAGTGGGCAGAGTTCCACAAGCGCCTCTACACTCGCCACTACGACCGTATGGCGGATATGGGTCTCAACTTCCGTATCACACCTCCAACCGTAAAGTACGAGAATGGTATGTTGTCGATTGAGAAGATTGATAACGGTACTATCTACTACCGTAGCGACGATGCCTCTACTGTATATATGTACAGTGAGCCAATCGCAACCACCGTTCCTGGTAAGTATGCCTTCTGGTGCGAGTATCGCAATGCGAAGTCGCCGGAGGTGGCGCACTCGTCACGCTACAAAACTATTCGCCCTGCAGTGAAGTTGACCTCGTCGATGCCTGAGAATCCGAAGCACGGTTATGCACGCATAGCTGAGTACTACGATAGAATTCAGACAGCCCGCACCTGTCGCGAGGGTGATTGGATTTGTTGGGAGTTCGAGCAAGTGTTGAATTGCCGTCAGGTGGAGTTCTTCACCGGTCGTTACAATGTTCCTAGTGGCCTCGTGCAGAAGGGATACCTCGAGATTAGTGCCGATGGTAAGAACTTTAAGCGAGTTGCCGATTTGCACTATGGTATTGCTAAGCTCGTTAATCCTGGCCCAATCAAGGCTGCACGTATCGTGATTGAGAAGGAGACTGTCGGAACAAGCCGAATCTGGATTGGTGCACCAATTATCTATCCTAAGTGGTAGGGGTGATGAATAATACGAAAGATGCCGAGCAAATTGCTCGGCATCTTCTATTTTGTAGCGAGGTACTCGCTGATGTTTTCGGCTATTCGCTGAATCAGCACCTTGCGAGCAACGTCGGCTGCCCACGCAGTGTGTGGTGCTGCTACGAGCGTGTAGTTGTCCGAGAGGTCGTAGAGTGGCGACTCGTGCAGAGGCTCGCGCGAGAATACGTCGAGGCCTGCGCCGGCAATAACCTTGTCATCCAAAGCTTTAGCGAGTGCAACCTCGTCGATGATGCCACCTCGAGCAACGTTTATGATAATCGAAGTCGGCTTCATCAAGTGTAACTCCTTTTCGCCAATCAAACCCTTGGTTGTAGGCGTGAGAGGACAGTGGATTGATACCACGTCAGCCCAGTCGAGCAACTCCTCCAGTGGCATCTGTGGATAATCCTCCTGGCGTACTGCGCCCGATGTCGAGGTGTATGCCACCTCGCAACCAAATGCTGAGGCGAGTCGTGCCACTTCACGGCCGATAGCTCCCATTCCGATGATTCCCCATTTCGAGCCACGTAGTTGGCGCACAGGACGGCCAAAGTGGAAGATGTCCTCTGTTGCGGCGTATGCTCCGCTCTTGAAGTAGTTGTCGAAGTAGGCTGTATTCTTGAACAGCGAGAGCGCAAAGGTCATAGTAGCCTCCGCAACCGAAGAGGTAGAGTAGCCTGCCACATTCTTTACGCCAATGCCCAATTCTGCCGCAGTGTCGAGGTCGACGTTGTTCATACCTGTTGCTGCAATTGCGATAAAGCGGAGGTCGGGTAGTGCGCGGAGAGTCTCATCCTTGAGGAGAGTCTTGTTGCAAATTACCACCTCGGCACCCTTGCAACGCTCCAATACCTGATCCTTCGATGTGCGGTCGTAGCCCACATAGTCACCTAACTCCTTGATAGGAGAGAGATCCATATCGCCCAACGAATACTCGTCAAGAAAAACAATTTTTGCCATATATCTTAATTATTAATTTCGGTTGTGGTTATAAGGCCTCTTACGACGACCGATGCGCAGGCAATGCCGAATGTCGCCGGCATATATGATACCGTACCCACTTGCGACTTGTGATTCTGCTCCTCGCACAATATCATAGCCCCTTCAACGGGTGGCTCAGCCGAGAAGACAGCCTTGAAGCCCTTGCGAATACCTATTTTATGAAGTCGCTTACGCAACATATGCGCCAAGGGGCAGTGGTGAGTCTTCGAGATGTCTGCAATCTCGACCTTTGTAGGGTCCAATTTTGCCCCCGCGCCCATCGAGCTGACGATAGGGTATTGGCGGTCAAGACAACCCTTGATAAGGGCGAGCTTTGGTGAGAGAGTATCGATTGCATCTACCACATAATCAAATCTTTCGCTATCGAGGAGAAGGTCGGTCTTCTCGTCCTTGATGTAGTCATTCACGACATTAAGTTCGATGGCGGGATTGATGTCTCGAAGGCGCTCAGCCAATACCTCGCTCTTGGGGCGACCAATAGTGGAGTGGAGCGCGATGAGTTGGCGGTTGATGTTGCTCTCGCCAACCGTGTCGGCATCTGCGATGGTGAGTTCGCCTACGCCGGCCCTTGCGAGCATCTCGGTGGCGTATGCACCCACGCCTCCAAGTCCCACAACGAGAATGTGGGCATTGTTGATTGTGGCGAGCTTCTCCTCGCCTAAAAGTAGTAGTGTTCTCTCTTGCCAGCTCATTGAAAAATTCGCTTATAGTTACTTGAAATCTGTTCTGATAGTTGCTCTTTGCTAATGCCTCTAATTTCGGCAATGGCTCGGTAAAGTGTGGCGATATCTTCGCTGCTTGCGTCGCTCTCAAGAAGTAGGTTTTCTGCAGGGCAAATCCCGATGGCTCGGATTGTTTTAGGCGACTTTAATGCGCTGAAACCAAATGATATGTGATAGCCTCTTGAAACCAATTCTTGAAGTTGCTCTGGGGAGCCAATGAAGCCGTGGAAAATGACCGCAGGAATGGTTGAGAAGTGGGAGAGTAGACTGAGTATTTCCGCCTGTGCCCTGACGCAGTGTAAGATGATTGGAAGCCCTCTATTTTCGGCAATTCTCAGTTGGGCTTCAAGTAGCTCCAGTTGCGCCTCCCACGAACATTTGTACGCCCTGTCGAGCCCAATCTCCCCTATGGCTACGCAGTTGATGGTGCGGAGTTGGTCGAGTAGGGTTGCGAGGTTTCCTTTTGTGACATCCGTATCCCAGGGGTGAATTCCCGCCGAAAAGGGTTTCTGGGGCGGATTTTTGTCCACTCCAAGGCGAAAATTCACTATCCCCAGATTGACTTTCAGGGGGTTGTGGGTGTGTATGTCGACAAAAGTGTTCATTTCGAGAGCAAATATACGAAATTAGTTTGTGAAAAAATGTGTGAAAATAATAACACGAAGATTACCTATTTATAAAAATAAGGATTATATTTGCCAAGTTTTAGAAGCCTTTGCAGAACTATAGAACACAAACATACAACAAACCAATAATTTATTAACCACTTATCTTTGTAGATATGTCGAAAGTCATTAAACTGAAAAAGGGTCTCGACATCAAACTCGTGGGTGAAGCAGAGAAAAGCGTCATTGATCTTCCCATCGGGGAGCGTTACGCAGTTTCTCCTCTTGCCTTTGAGGGTGTTGTACCCAAGCTGTTGGTGGCTGAGGGTGACAAAGTTGCCGCAGGTGACGCTCTGTTCTACGACAAAGCACACCCCGAGGTAATGTTCACTTCGCCCGTCAGCGGAACCGTTTCGGCTGTTCGTCGTGGTGAGAAACGCAAACTTCTCGCTATTGAGGTGGCAGCTGATGCTCAGCAAACCTACAAACAATTTACCGTCAAACTCGACAAGGCATCGAGGGAGCAGGTGGTAGCTGCACTCCTTGAGAGCGGTCTTTGGGCTTCGATCATCCAGCGCCCCTATGGCATCATTGCCAATGCGCAGGATACCCCCAAGGCTATCTTTGTGTCGGGCTTTGATAGCGCACCTCTGGCTCCCGATATGAACATCGCCCTGAAGGATGATGTGGAGGCTGTTAAGGCCGGTTTCGCTGCCCTGAAGGTGCTCTGCCCCAATGTTCACCTCGGTCTTGAGGCCGGTAAGGAGAGCGTATTGGAGGCTGTGGAGGGTGTTGAGAAGCACTACTTCAAGGGTGCTCACCCCGCAGGCAATGTGGGTGTGCAGATCCACCACATCGACCCCATCAACAAGGGCGAGAAGGTGTGGACAGTGGCTATCCAGAATGTGGCCATCATCGGTCGCCTCTTCCTGGAGGGTAAGGTGAATATGGTTAAGACCTATGCCGTTACCGGTTCGCAGGTTATGCATCCTCAGTATGTTAGGGGCCTTGTTGGCTCGTCGCTTGCCGATGTGCTTACTCCCACCCGCATCAAACCCCAGTCGGGCGGCTCGAAGTTCCGCATCATTGAGGGTAATGTGCTCACCGGTCGCAATGCCGGTGCCAACGGCTTTATGAGCCTCTACTCGTCGCAGGTGACTGTGATTCCCGAGGGTGGTGAGTTGGAGCTGATTGGTTGGCTTGCTCCCCGTCTGAACAAACTCTCCGTTTCGCGCACCTACTTCTCGTGGCTGATGCCTAAGAAGAAATATGACCTCCGCACTGGTCTGAATGGTGGCGTAAGGCCTTTTGTTGTTACGGGCCTCTATGAGAAATATCTGCCTATGGATATCTATCCTATGTATCTCTTCAAGGCTATTATGGCTGGCGATCTGGAGAAGATGGAGAACCTTGGTATCTATGAGATTATTGAGGAGGATGTGGCTCTGTGTGAGTTCGTTGACCCCTCGAAGCAGGAGTTGCAGGCTCTGGTTCGCGATGGTATTAACCTCATGATTAAAGAGATGTAAGCGTATGAAACAGAATTACAATAAACCCCTTCCCAAACGATTGCTCGATAAGTTTGCTCCCACCTTCTCGGAGGGCGGTAAACTCTCGTGGCTGCATTCGTTCTATGAGGCAATGGAGACTTTCTTCTATGTGCCTACTGATGTGACCAAGAAAGGCTCACACGTGCGTGACTGTAACGATATGAAGCGCACCATGTTTATGGTAATCATCGCCCTTGTCCCCACCATTTTGTTCGGTATGTGGAACATTGGTTTCCAGAGGATTGGCGGCGCTGACTTCAGCATTTGGCAGAACTTCTGGTTTGGTTTCTGGAAAATGTTGCCCTCGATTCTTGTGACCTACATCGTTGGTCTTTCGATTGAGTGTGCATTTGCCCAGATTCGCAAAGAGGAGGTTAATGAGGGCTTCTTCGTGTCGGGTATTCTGATTCCTCTGATTATCCCCATCGGTACTCCTCTGTGGATGACCGGCCTTGCAACCGCTTTCGCTGTTGTTATTGGTAAGGAGATTTTCGGTGGTACCGGTATGAACATCTTCAACCCCGCACTGCTGGCTCGTCTGTTCATCTTCTTCTCCTACACCTCGAGCATTTCGGGTGAGAGCGTATGGTTTACCGACGGTCGCACCGGTGCAACTGCACTTGGCGAGTTGGCAAATACCGGTCAGCTTCCCGAGGGCTTCTCGATGTTGGATGCCTTTGTTGGTAACATTGCAGGTTCGATTGGTGAGACCTCTACGCTGTGTATCCTTCTGGGTGCCATCGTATTGCTCGCTACCGGCACTGCAAGCTGGAGGACTATGATCAGTGTGTTTGTTGGTGGTCTGGTTATGGGTGGTATCTTCAACCTTCTGGCTCCTGCAGCTCCCGTGACTCCTACCGAGCACTATCTGGCTCTTCCCGCTTGGCAGCACCTGTTGCTTGGTGGTTTCGCTTTCGGTGCTGTCTTTATGGCAACCGACCCCGTTACCTCGGCACAGACCAATGCAGGTAAATGCATCGTTGGCTTTATGATTGGTGCTTTGGCAATCCTTGTGCGTGTGTTCAACACCGGTTATCCCGAGGGTATGATGCTCGCAATCATCTTTATGAATGCTTTGGCTCCCGTTGTGGATCATTATGTGGTTCAGGCAAATATCAAACGCCGCAATCGTAGGGCAAAGAAAACCGTTAACGCTTAAAAATGGAGGATAGAATTATGGGTAAAAAGAAATTCTTGGGCGGCAAAAATAGCAACGCCTACATCGTATTCTACTCGACGGTAATGGTTGTCATCGTGGCTATTATGCTTGCCTTCACTTCGCTTTCGCTCAAAGATAGGCAGAACGCCAACGAGCTCAACGAGAAGAAAGATGCAATTGTGGCATCGCTCGGTCTTGAGAAGGGCAGCTACGATGAGGTTATTGAGGCCTATGTAGTTAATAAGGAGGGTCAGGTGATTGAGACCGCCGAGACTCCTCTCCAGAAACTGTTTGACCTGGTGGGCAGCCACGCAAAAGGTGAGTATCCCGTATTTGAGAATAAAGCTACTGGCGAGGTGGTATTCCCCCTTACAGGTAAGGGCCTTTGGGATGACATCTGGGGCTATGTGGCTCTGGAGGCTGACCTGAATACCATCAAGGGTGCAATCTTCGACCACGCAGGTGAGACTCCTGGTCTGGGTGCAGAGATCGCAACTCCTAAGTTCCAGGCTCAGTTCCCCGGTCAGACCATCTACGAGGAGGGTCAGCTGGTTGGTATCTATGTGGTTAAGGGTGGTGCCAAGGGTGCTGCTCACTCGGTGGATGCTGTAACCGGTGGTACTAAAACCTCTGAGGGTCTGCAGAATATGATCAAAAATTGCCTCGACAACTACGATGCTTTCCTCAAAGTTCGCCAGGCAAATGTTGTAACCGAAAATGCAGAGTAAGAAGATGAAAAACAAAACTTTTCAGTCGCTGACTAATCCGTTGGCAAAAAATAACCCCGTTCTGGTTCAGATTCTGGGTATCTGCTCGGCACTTGCAGTTACCACCCAGCTCAAGCCCGCTCTGGTTATGGGTCTTTCCGTGACCGCAGTGTGTGCTTTCTCGAACCTCGTGCTTTCGCTTCTGCGAAATGGTATTCCCGATCGTATCCGTATCATCGTGCAGCTGGTTGTTATCGCTGCGCTGGTGACCATCGTGAACGATGTGCTCAAGGCTTATGTCTATGATGTGAGCAAACAGCTCTCCGTATATGTCGGTCTGATTATTACCAACTGTATCATTATGGGTCGTGTGGAGGCCTTCGCGCTGTCGAACAAACCTCTGCCTTCGCTCCTTGATGGTATCGGTAACGGTATCGGCTATGGTGCTGTGTTGGTGATTATTGGTTTCGTAAGGGAGCTCTTCGGTAATGGTTCGCTCTTTGGCTACCAGATTATCCCCGAGTGCTTCTACGAGGCCGGCTATGTGAATAACGGTTTGATGTTGTTCCCCCCTGCTGCACTTATTATCGTAGGTGTCATCATCTGGGTTCACCGCACCACTAACAAAGATTTACAGGAAAAATAATAGGAGGGCATAGCATATGGAACTTTTGAAACTATTTATTCAGTCTGTTTTTATTGACAATATGGTGTTCTCGTTCTTCTTCGGTATGTGTTCCTACATTGCCGTTTCGAAGAGCGTAAAGACCGCGAATGGTTTGGGTTTGGCAGTAACCTTCGTAATGCTGATGACTGTGCCCCTGAACTATCTGCTCGAGAATTATGTGCTCAAGGCAGGTGCCCTCAAGTGGATTTCTCCCGCATTGGAGGGTGTCGATTTGAGCTTCTTGAGCTTCATTCTCTTCATTGCTGTGATTGCAGCATTCGTTCAGCTTCTGGAGATGTTCATCGAGAAATTCTCTCCCTCGCTCTACAACCAGTTGGGTATCTTCTTGCCTCTGATTGCAGTGAACTGCGCCATTATGGGTGGTGCTCTGTTTATGCAGCAGCGCGCATTTGCTACCGTTGGTGAGGCTGCCGTATTCGGTTTTGGCTCGGGATTTGGTTGGTGGATTGCAATCCTTGTGATGGCCGCCATCCGCGAGAGGCTCTCGTACTCCAATGTTCCCAAGGGTCTGCGTGGTCCCGGTTTGGCCTTCATTATCACCGGTCTACTGGGTATGGCGTTTATGATCTTCTCGGGTTTCCAGATGTAGTTGTTTAACCAAGCAAAAGAAAGAGAAATGAATACACAAATTATTATAGTTGCAGTCGTAGTCTTCCTCGTGGCACTGTTGCTTCTTGTGGCACTGCTGCTGGTTGCCAAGGCAAAACTTACCAGCTCGGGTGAGGTTACGATCAATATCAACGAGGGCGAGAAGACCCTCAAGGTTGAGAGCGGCAACTCGCTTCTGACAACTCTGGCTCAGGAGAAGATTTTCCTTCCCTCGGCTTGCGGCGGACAGGGTAGTTGCGGTATGTGTAAAGTGCAGGTGATGGACGGCGGTGGCGAGATTCTGCCCACCGAGGTTGGTTTCTTCACCCGCAAACAGCAGAAAGAGCATTGGCGCTTGGGTTGCCAGGTGAAGGTTAAGAATGACCTCGACATCCGTATCCCCGAGAGCGTTCTGGGCGTTAAGAAGATGGAGTGCGAGGTGGTTTCGTGCCGCAGCGTATCGACCTTTATGAAGGAGTTTGTGGTTAAGTTGCCCGCAGGCGAGAAGCTCAAATTCAAGAGTGGTGGTTATATCCAGATCGATGTTCCCCAGTACGACGAGATTAAGTTCTCGGATATGGATATCGATCCCAAATTCCACGCCGATTGGACCAAGTTCAAGATGTGGGATATCGTGGCCAAGAACCCCGAGCCTACCTTCCGTGCTTACTCGATGGCCAACCAGCCCGCTGAGGACGATATCATTATGCTGAATGTGCGTATTGCTACTCCTCCCTTCGATAGGGCAACAGGTGGCTTTATGAATGTACCCACCGGTATCTGCTCGGCATATATCTTCTCGCGCAAACCCGGCGATAAGGTGACCATTTCGGGCCCCTACGGTGAGTTCTTCATCAAGGATACCCCCAATGAGAAGATGTTCATCGGTGGTGGTGCAGGTATGGCTCCTATGCGTTCGCATATCTTCCACCTCTTCAAGACTGTTAAGAGCGACCTGCCCATCTCGTTCTGGTATGGCGCACGCTCGAAACAGGAGATCTTCTATCAGGAGCAGTTCGAGGAGTTCGCTAAGGACTTCCCCAACTTCAAGTTTGCTATCGGTCTGAGTGACCCCAGGCCCGATGATAACTGGGATCCCAAGTATATTGGCTTCATCCACAATGTCATCTACAACAACTACTTGAAGGATCACCCCGCTCCCGAGGATATCGAGTACTACTTGTGTGGTCCTCCTATGATGATTTCGGCTGTTGTGAATATGCTCGACAACCTGGGCGTTCCTCCCGAGAACATTATGTATGACAACTTTGGTAGTTAAATAGCATTAAGGGCTCCAACAATGGGGCCCTTAATTTTTTAACTGCCAAAGAAGTTGAAACTTCCCTCCCCTAAGTTAGGGGAGGGTGCCCGATGGGCGAGAGAGGTCTGTTAACTCTCAACTCTCAACTTTCAACTCTCAACTTAAAAAGAGGTTGCCGATATTTCGGCAACCTCTTTTAGTACTCCACCTTGTCGGCCTTCTCGTTCCACATTTGGAAGGCTTCGAGACCCTCGGCCCGCATAAGGGGTAGGG
>JAZLCQ010000036.1:0-29661 GCA_045614285.1 Alistipes sp. | reverse complement strand
GTATTGAGAACATCAATATCGAGGACCACATGAAGCAGTCCTACATCAACTACTCGATGTCGGTTATCGTGTCGCGTGCATTGCCAGATGTGCGCGATGGTTTGAAGCCGGTTCATCGTCGAATCTTGTTCGATATGAACTCGGAGTTGAACCTCTACCACGACAAACCAACACGTAAGTCGGCTCGTATCGTCGGAGACGTACTCGGTAAGTTCCACCCACACGGAGACTCATCAGTTTACGACGCAATGGTACGTTTGGCACAGCCTTGGGCAATGCGTTATCCACTCGTTGAGGGTCAGGGTAACTTTGGTTCGATGGACGGTGACTCGCCGGCAGCTATGCGTTACACTGAGGCGCGTATGCAGAAGATTACTAACGAGGTTATGGCCGATATCGATAAGGAGACTATCGATTGGACAATGAACTTCGACGACACTCAGAAGGAGCCTACCGTACTCCCTACACGTATTCCGTTGTTGCTCGTCAATGGTGCAAGCGGTATCGCAGTAGGTATGGCAACAAATATGGCTCCACACAACCTCACCGAGGTTATCGATGCTTGCTGTGCATACATCGACAACCGCGAGTGCACTTGCGAGGATTTGCTCCACTTCGTCAAGGGTCCGGACTTCCCTACAGGTGCTATCATCTACGGTTACGAGGGTGTTAAGGAGGCGTTGTTGACCGGTCGTGGTCGTGTGGTTATGCGTGCTCGTCACGACATCGAGACCACATCGACAGGTCGTCAGCAGTTGATCTTCACCGAGATTCCTTATATGGTGAACAAGCAGGAGATGATTAAGCACATCGCAGCTCTCACCAAGGAGGGACGTTTGGAGGGTATCGCTGACGTAAACGATGAGTCGGACCGCCAGGGTACACGCGTGGTTGTAACCTTGAAGCAGGATGCTGTAGCAAATGTTGTGTTGAACATGTTGTTCAAGCACACCGAGTTGCAAACTTCATTCTCGGTAAACAACATCGCCTTGGTAAATGGTCGTCCACAGACTTTGAACTTGCTCGACCTCATCAAGCACTTCGTAAATCACCGTCACGACGTTATCGTACGTCGTAGCCGCTTCGATTTGCGCAAGGCTGAGGAGCGCATGCATATCGTACTCGGTTTGATTATCGCTCAGGACAACATCGACGAGGTTGTTCGCATCATCCGCAACGCCAAGAGCGTTGATGAGGCTAAGTCTACCCTCTCGGAGCGTTTCGGCTTGACCGACATTCAGACTGCAGCCATCGTAGATATGCGCCTCCGTGCATTGACAGGCTTGGAGCGTGGTAAGCTCACTGCTGAGCGCGACGAGTTGCAGAAGACTATCGACTACTTGACTGCTGTTCTCGGCGACGAGGCTATGCAGCTCGGTATCGTTAAGGAGGAGCTCATCGAGATTCGCGAGAAGTATGGCGACGAGCGCCGTTCGGAGATTATCTACGCTTCGGAGGAGTTCAACCCAGAGGACTTCTACGCTGACGAGGATATGGTTATCACCATTTCGCACCTCGGCTACATCAAGCGTACATCGCTTGCCGACTACCGCACCCAGAACCGTGGTGGTGTAGGTATGAAGGGTTCGGCTACCCGTGACGAGGACTTCATCGAGCACATCTATGTAGCTTCGATGCACAACACAATGATGTTCTTCACCGAGAAGGGACGTTGCTTCTGGTTGAAGGTTTACGAGATTCCTGAGGGTACACGTGCTTCGAAGGGTCGCGCAATCCAGAACATCATCAACATCGAGCCGGATGACAAGGTACGTGCTTACATCAATTGCAAGAAGCTCAACGACGAGGAGTATATCAACTCTAACTATATTATTATGTGTACCAAGAACGGTACCGTTAAGAAGACTAAGTTGGAGGCATACTCGCGTCCACGTACAAATGGTATCAATGCAATCGAGGTTCGTGAGGGCGACCGTCTCATCGAGGCTAAGCTCACAAGCGGTGCAGCAGAGATTATGATCGCAACTCGCGAGGGTAAGGCTATCCGCTTCAACGAGACAACCGTTCGTGAGGTAGGTCGTACATCAATCGGTGTTCGCGGTGTTGCTCTCGAGGGCGACAACGAGGCAATCGGTATGATTTGCATCGAGCCTGAGTCGAACGAGAACGTACTCGTACTCTCGGCTAACGGTTATGGTAAGCGTACAGACTTGGACGAGTACCGTATCACAAACCGTGGTGGTAAGGGTGTCAAGACTATCAACATCACCGAGAAGACTGGCGAGTTGGTAGCAATCAAGGCCGTTACCGACGACAATGACTTGATGATTATCAACCGTTCGGGCATCACTATCCGTACCTCAATCGAGCAGATTCGTGTGGCAGGTCGTGCAACTCAGGGTGTACGCATCATCAACCTCCGCGAGGGCGATGAGATTGCATCGGTAGCTGTAGTTCCTGTAACCGAGGAGGAGGAGCTCGAGGAGGGCGCAGTAGTAGCAGAGGGCGCTGAGGCAACCGAGGCAACCGAGGCTCCTACAACTGAAGCTAACAATTAAAATAATAAACAAAATAATTCACAAACTTTAATCGCTAAATTGATATGAAAAAGTTTATCGCAATGGTAGCAGTTTTTGCAACACTCGCTGTGTCTGCTACCGCTCAGAAGATTAATGTTGCTTCTTACGAGGCAAAATTGGCAAAGTGCAATGCTGACATCGCCAACCCAAAGAAGGCGGGCAAGGCTGCAACTTGGTTCAACCGTGGTAAGGTTTGCTCTGACGCTATCACAGCTCCTACAAAGAGCCTCTTCTCGGGTCTCGATGAGAGCATGCTTCAGATGACTATCGGTGCTCCTGCAAACGAGTCTAAGGATGGTGTTCACAAGTTCGACTTCATCACCGTTTACGCAAAGAACGGTAAGGTAGTTGCTTGGACTATCGACAAGGAGGTTTTGGAGGGCGCTTACGAGACTGCTAAGGAGTCTTTCGCTAAGGCTTACGAGTTGGATCCATCGATGGCTCCTAAGATTAAGAGCGCATTGGAGGTTTTGGTTAACCACTACTCGGAGTTGGGCTCTGTAAGCATCGACATCGCTGCTTATAACGTATCGATCGACGTATACCTCAAGTCTGTAGAGTTGCAGAAGAACCCTGCAATCGGCAAGGAGGATCCACGTTACTACTTCTTCGCAGGTCAGTTCGCTGCATTCCTCGGCGCTAACAACGTTGAGTACTTCGCTTTGGGTGAGAAGCTCTTGACCCGTGCCCTCGAGCTCGGCTACAAGGATGAGCAGGGTAACCTCTACTACTTCCTCTTCCACTGCCTCTATGGCCAGCGTGCTACTGACAAGCAGTATCTCTTGAAGGCTAAGGACGCTCTCTTGGAGGGTATCGGTTTGTACCCACGCAACGAGCGTATCATGGAGGGTTTGATTCAGCTCTACACCTCGGAGGAGGGCGTAGGCGATCCTGCTGACCTCGTTGAGCGTATCGACAAGCTCTTGGCTGAGAAGCCTGAGAACGCAGACCTCTGGTTTGCACGTGGTCAGGTATTCTTCAAGTTGAAGAACTTCGACGAGTGTATCAACTCGTTCCTCAAGATCAACGATTTGAAGCCAAATGACTACGACACTAACTTCTACCTCGGCTACTTCTATATGGCTAAGGGTGATGAGGTTAACCGTGCATTCAACGCTCGCCTCGACAGCATCAACAGCCAGGAGGAGTACCAGGCAGGTTTGAAGGAGGTTAACGCAGCTTATATGAAGGCTATGCCTTGGTTGGAGCGTGCTATGGAGTTGAAGCCTGAGAGCGTAGACTGCGCTGAGTACCTCAAGGGTCTCTGCTTCCGTCTCCGCAACGAGGAGGGTGTAATGGACAAGTACAACAAGTACAATGCACTCTACAAGAAGTTGAAGGGCATTCAGTAATCAGCAATAAACGCAAAGGGGGCTACTACTTATATATATAGGTGTGGTCCCCTTTTTCATAAAGTTAACTCTATGAAAAGATTGATTTTTATCCTTGCGGCGATGACTCTCGTGGCATTCAATTCCGAGGCTAAGCAGTTGAAGAATTGGAGCAAGGGTTATATGGACATCCACCACATCAGCACAGGCCGTGGTCCATCTATCTTCTTCATCCTCCCCGATGGCACTCGATTGCTCGTAGATGCGGGCGACTTGGGCGACCCATCTCGTTGGACTCACAAGGAGATTATGCCCGCTGTTCCAAACGACAGCAAGCGCCCTGCCGAGTGGATTGCACGCTACATCGAGTACTTCTCGAAGCCGCTGAAGAGAGAGCTATATCTCGATTATGCGATGATTACCCACTTCGATACCGACCACTATGGTATTCTTGATCACCTGGCAATCGAAGTTGAAGGCAAGCCGTATAAGTACACCGGTATGACCCACCTCGCCAACCTTGTGCCAGTGCGAACAATGATCGACCGAGGCTACCCGAACTACGACTACCCGACAGCCGAGAGATTCCGCAAGCGCAACGGTAAGCTTTTTAAGAACTATGAGTTGTTCTTGAAGGAGCGTAAGGAGAAGGGTCTCAAGAATGAGCAATTTGCAGTTGGTAGCGATGAGCAGTTGGTATTGAAGAATAGCCCTGCACTATACCCTACATTCCGCATCCAGAACATTGCCGGCAACGGTGTAATCTGGACGGGCGAGGGCAAGAATACTCGCGCAGCCGTTCCGGAAACGGCACCTGAGGGCTCGGCACTCAACGAGAACTCGTCGAGCTGCGTATTCCGCCTCGAGTATGGCGACTTCGCATACTATATGGGTGGTGATATCGGTGGCACCTGGTCAAAGAAGAAGAATAACCCGTGGAACGATATGCAGACACAGGTTAGTAAGGTTATCGGCACCGTCGATGTAGCTTTGGCTGACCACCACGGATACCGCGACTCGATGAACGACAATCTACTCAAGGCGTTGAATACTAACGCTATCGTCTTGCCAGTATGGGATTTGTACCATCCACATCCAAACGCAATGAAGCGCATCATCAACAATGGCGTAACTGAGGTTTTCCCTGCGGGTATGACAGCTGAGAATCTCGCCAAGTTGACCGAGCAGGGTCTTGCAGGTTGCATCCGTCCTTCGGGTCACATCGTCTTGCGCGTCTACAAAGGTGGCAAGAAGTATCAGTTATTTGTCTTGAACGACCGTTCACTCGACTACGAGATTATCTACCAGTCGAAGGTCTTTACCGCAAAGGGCAACAAGAGATAAACTCGATAGATAACAACAAAAAATGCGATGAACATTCATCGCATTTTTTATTCTCCTACACTTCCTAGAAGAAAGAGCCGATTAGAATGTTTTTCTTCTAAATGGAAGTTTCATCACTCCGAAGAATGCTTCGCCAAAGATACTTGACGACATCTTCGAAGTTCCAAGCTCACGGTCAGTGAAGACGATAGACTCCTCTCGGAGGCGGAATCCGAGTTTCCAGGCAGTATACTTCATCTCGATTTGGAAACCGTAGCCGATCATCTTAACATTATCAAGTTTGATTTTACGCAACACCTCGGCACGATAGCCCACAAATCCCGCAGTAGAGTCGGCAACGGGCATATGGGTGACAACGCGAACATAGAGCGACGCACCGTACGAGATAAGGATGCGAGAGAGAGGCCAATTCACCACGTTCATACCCTTCACATAGCGAGAGCCCACAACTACGTCGGCATCATTTTCAAGGCGGGCAGCGAGGCGAATGAGGTCATCAGGATTGTGCGAGAAGTCGCAATCCATCTCGAAAATCTGGTCGTAATTGCGCTCCAAAGCCCATTTAAAACCTGCGATATAGGCTGTACCAAGACCGAGCTTACCGCTACGCTCAACGAGGTTTACGCGCGAGCCATACTCTGCCATCTTCTCACGAATGATATCAGCAGTGCCATCGGGCGAGCCATCATCAACATACAAAAGGTCGAAATCGCCCTCAAGCGACATCACCTTATCGGTCATACGAGCCACATTTTCACACTCGTTGTAGGTCGGAATAATTACAACTCTTCTCATATCGTATAGGCTTTTAGCCATTAGTATTTCCTATTTTATCTTATCAGCCAAGTTTGAAAAAATCTTCTTTCCAAACATATAACGCAATACCACCGAGCCGTAGTATATCGGCGCTTCGCGTTTCACATTGCGACGTATCGCCTTGCGCTCAACGGATAGGCGACGGTGCCACGCGATAAAGTCTCGCCACGCCGTCCACACAGCCTTTGCACTCGCCCTCTTACCCTGTAGAAGATAGCTCATCGCAGCTGCCATATCAAGCACAGGGCGCACCACCGCCACCAATACACGCTGCATAGGCGAAGCGCATCTAAAGAGCATTGCGAGGTTGTTGCGATGGTTCAGCATCGTCTTAAATGGCGAGTCTGTCGAGAGCGTCGCACCACCCAAATGGTAGACCTTCGAGCGAGGCTCGACCATAACTCTGCGACCCGAGAGCCATACGCGCCAGCAGAGGTCAATCTCCTCCTGATGCGCAAAGAACTCATTTGCCAGACCGCCAAGCTCGTTGTAGACCTCGGCTCTACAGCAGAAGGCTGCGCCGCTACCCCACATCACATCGCGAGGTGTGTCGTACTGCCCCTTATCCTCCTCAATCGCATTAAGGATGCGACCTCGACAGAAGGGATATCCCAAAATATCAATAAATCCACCCGAAGCTCCCGCATATTCGAACTTCGAACGGCTCTTATCATCCAAAATCTTCGGCACCACGACCGCCACATCGTCGTTCTCCTCCAACTGCGCCACGAGCGGCTCGAGCCACCCCTCGGTAGGCTCAATATCGGAGTTGAGAAGGACAAACACATCGTAGCCGTCGAGTTGTGCCAAGGCACGATTGTAACCCTCGGCAAAGCCGTAATTCTTATCAAGCAGAACGAGTTGCACCTCGGGCATCTCCTCCCTCAGCCACGCCACCGAGTCATCCGTAGAGCCATTGTCGGCAACCACGATATCTGCATCGTGCGTAGTAGCTATCACACGCGGCAGATAGTGCTGCAGATGTTGCAAACCGTTCCAATTGAGTATTACGACAGCCGTCTTCATCACTACTCCAAGGTTTTATAGTTGTCGTAGAACTGCGCACCGGGCTTCGGGCTATTCTTCCAACGCTTATGCGACCATACCCAATACTCCGGATTCGCCTCGATAGTGCGCTCCAAGCAGCGGACATATCGCTCAGTTATCTCGTGAGGGCGAACCTCCTCGACGCCATCATAGAGCAGCGTATACTTATGGCGGTAGCAACCTGCGCTGATACGCTCCAACTCCATATAGAAGACAGGCATACCGAACTTCTTCGCCAACTGCTCGCCTCCATCGAAGAAGAGCGAGTCGTGATTGAGGAAGTTATGCCAGCAACAATCCTTTGTCGGAGGGCAATTCTGATCGGCAATAAGTCCAATGACAAGATTTTTGCCATCTATGCCGTTACGATTAGCTACAATATGGCGCATTATGAGGTGGCTCGGCACAACATCTACACCAGGTGCATTGCGCAACTTCTTGTAGAGCTTCTCCATAATCGGACTCTTGAGTGGGCGGTAAGCACCAATAAAGTAGTGTGTTGTCACTGCAAGGTAGAGATTGATGGCAACCTCCCAGAATCCATAGTGAGAGGAGAGAACAACAATATTCTTTCCCTCTATGGTCTCGTGGAAATTCTCAGGGAAGCTAAACTCGTTGGTCTTGCGACAACGACGCTCTCCCATTCCAGCCAATGAGAGTGTTCCTATCACCAACTCTGCAAGGTGACGGTAGTAGCGACGGCTGATTTCGTTAATCTCCGCCTCACTCTTTGCAGGGAACGAGTCGCGCAACTGCTTCATTACCACAGCCTTGCGATAGCCCACTACTCTGCCCATTATGAAAGCTACAAAAGGTGCATAGAGGCCGTAACGGATAAAGCGTGGCTGAATTGACAACAGCCAACACATCACCCACAGCAGCGCAACTACGCAGTTTTCGTAGGCCTCTCTAATCCTCGATTTCTTCATCCTCGTTATGATTTTTCTTGGTCGAACGTCCTGCCACCACAATCACAAACTCACCCTTAGGTGCGTGCTGGCGGAAGTGCTCTGCCACCTCGGCAAGAGTACCACGAACGGTCTCCTCGAACATCTTTGTAATCTCGCGCGAAACGGCTACCTCACGCTCCTCGCCCATAACCTCGGCCAACTGCTCCAAGCACTTAACCACACGGAAAGGCGACTCGTAGAAAATCATCGTACGCTCCTCGTTTGCCAACGCCTCGATACGCTTCATGCGCCCCTTCTTCTGCGGAAGGAAACCCTCGAAGCAGAATCTGTCGCACGGAAAACCGCTCTGCACCAATGCTGGCACAAAGGCTGTAGCGCCCGGCAGAGTCACAACATCGATACCACGCTCAACGCAGGTGCGAACGAGCAAAAAACCAGGATCGGAGATACCCGGAGTACCCGCATCCGAAACCAAAGCCACATCCTTACCGGCTTCAATCGAGTCGGCAACCATCTGCACGGTGGCGTGCTCGTTAAACTTGTGGTGCGAACGCAGAGGCTTCTCGATGCCGAGATGCTTCATCAATACTGCACTTGTGCGTGTATCTTCAGCGAGAATAAAGTCAACCTCCTTCAAGATGCGTATTGCACGAAGGGTTATATCCTCCAAGTTACCGATTGGGGTAGGTACGATATAGAGTTTAGCCATCTCTACTTATCAAATTTGCGCTGCAACAACTCCATCATCAACTTCGCGCCATCCGACTGCGGACGCCATGCGTAGTGCTCCGAGATATAGATCAAGCTATCCTCCAACGAGGTCTGCTTGTCGAGCGCCTCGATAGCCTTTGCATAGGCCTCGGCATCATCGTCGAACAACTCACGCACAAGCATAAACTTGTCGGCTAAGCCGATTGCCTCTGTCAAAGACTTTACGGGAGCACAATCAGCCACACCCTTAGGGCAAGCAATCACATCTGCCACCGAGGTGGTCTCGCGGAACTGCTCACCGAGTACCGGTGTTACGTCGTCGTCATACAACGACAAGATTGAGCTGCGACGCGGACGGAATGCCTCGATATCATCCGACTGAGCTGGAGCAATCTCCTCCACTACCGATGCGGGAGCAGGCGTTGGCTCTGGTGCTGGCTCTGGTGTTGGCTCTGGTGCTGGTTCTGGTTCCGGAGTAGGTTTCACAACCTCCTCTACAACCGGAGCAACAACAGGCTCAGCCTCAGGTGCGGTCACCACCTCATGTGCAGACTCTTCGTCCTCGGCAGGCTCTTCGCACTCCTCCTCAACCTCGTCCTCGAAGAGAATTTCGACCTCAATCTCCTTCTCCTCAACATCCTCCTCTGCCTCATCCTTAGGCATAGCATCAGCCACAGGTGCAGCAACTACCGCCGCAACCTTTGGCTCACTCTCCACCGTCTCGCCAAAGCGTACAGCAGAATATACTTCGCGCAACTCACTAAGAATCACCTCTCTATCAAGAGCTGGAAGCGTCTCAACGCTCTCCGACTCAGCTAACATCTGCAACACTCGTTGCAATCTCAACTTTACATCCATAAGAATACATTTTCTTGATTCTACAAAGATAGAAAAAAAATTTCAACTCTCTACACTCATCTATCAACTTTTTTCTCTATCTTTGCCACGACATAAGGGGTGCTTAAGAGTTGACAATTCACCATTACAATTGGCGATTATCAATTTGTTAGGCTGAGATTATACCCATTGAACCGAAACGGGTAATGCCGGAACGGGACAGAGTGTTAATCACACATACCCCTTTTCAAACTATTATTTAACTTAAAAAAAATGGTTATGAAAAGGTTTTTTCTTTTAACTGCGGCGACATTGTGCGCCATCATCGGAGCGAAGGCTAACGAGGCCGACTCCATCGCAATCTATCAAAACATCCAACAGGTGGAGGTGACCTCCACACGTGCCAAGCACGACACCCCCATCGCCCACTCGAACCTCTCGCGCAGCGACATCGAGGAGCGCAACTATGGCGAGGATATACCGTCTTTGCTCTCATCGCTGCCATCGGTAGTAATCTCGTCTGAAAGCGGTATCGGTATCGGTTCGACATCGTTCCGCGTGCGAGGCACAGACCCTACACGAATCAATGTGACACTCAACGGAGTACCTATGAATGATGCCGAGACCCACTCGGTCTATTGGTACGACACCCCCGACCTCGTATCTTCGCTCGGCTCGGTACAGCTGCAGCGTGGCGTCGGCACATCGACTGCCGGTACGGGTGCTTTTGGAGCATCGTTGAATATGACCTCAGCCCCAATCGCAGCGAAATTTTCGGGTCGCGCATCGCTCTCATATGGCTCATTCAACACCGCCAAGCAGGAGATAGCTCTCTCGTCGGGACTACTCGGAGGCCACTGGGCTATAGAGGGTCGCTTTTCGCACCTCTCCTCCGACGGATACGTCGAGCGAGCATCAAGCAACCTCTCATCCTATATGTTCCAGGCGGGCTACTACAAGGGCGCTACTACCGTGAAACTTCTATCGTTTGGCGGAGTGGCCAAAGTGGGACTATCGTACACGGGCGTAACGGCAAAGCAGATGGCCGAAAATCGTCGCTACAATCCCGAGGGCGAGATCATCATCGACGGCAACGTCGTAGGCTACTATCACGACCACACCGACAACTATACGCAGTCTAATAACCAGTTGGTAGTTAGCCACATATTCAACGATAAGTGGAGCCTTAGCGCCACCGCTCACTACACCTATGGCAACGGTTACTATCGCAACTACAAGAACGATCAGAAGCTCGCAAAATATGGCATTGCGCCAATCGAAATTGAAGGGGCTACCGTGTCTCGCACAAACCTTCTTCGCAAGAAGAGTATGAGCAACAATTTTGGCGGTATCGTAGCCTCGGCAGCCTACACAACCGAACGCATCTCGGTGACAATGGGAATCTCGGCTTCGCTCTATGACGGAGTACACTTCGGCGAGGTTGAATGGATGCGCCTTGCACCCGATTTTGGAGCAAAGGAGTACTACCGCAACTACACAACAAAGTACGACGCATCGTGCTTTGCAAAGGTTGACTGGCTGATAACCAAAGGGTTAAATCTTTACGCAGATGTGCAGTACCGACACATCACGCATCTCATTTCGGGCGTAAACGACAACTTCGACGACACCATAGGGGCGATGCAGCGACTCGACATCAATCGTCACTACAACTTCTTCAATCCGAAGCTGGGTCTGCACTACTCATTCTGCAAGTCGCACGCGCTCTATGCATCGGCTGCAGTGGGTCAGAAAGAGCCTACACGCAACAACTTTACCGACATCCGCAAGGGCGAGTACCCTACCGCCGAGAAGATGCTCGACATCGAGGCGGGCTACAGCTACCGCACCAAGATTATCGACTTGTCGCTCAACCTATATTATATGCTCTACCGCGATCAGCTCGTGCAGACAGGTGAACTCTCCGACACAGGTGAGCTCCTCTCGCGCAACGTACCCGAGTCGTACCGTCGAGGCATCGAGTTATCACTCTCGGCAAAGGCAACAAAGTGGCTCACCCTGGGAGGCAACTGCACTCTGAGTCAAAACCATATCAAAAACTATGTGGATTACATCGATGGGGTGGCATTTGAGCGTGGTCGCACCACAATCGCCTACTCGCCATCTATCACGGCAGCCATCTTCGTCGAGGCCCGCATCAAAGGATTCTCGGCACGACTCTCAACACGCTACGTCGGCAAGCAGTACCTCACAAATGGCGAGTACGAAGATCTCTCGTTGCCACACTACTGCGTAAGCGATCTCGATTTGGGCTATACGCTTCGCACCAAGCGAGTGGAGCGAGTTCGCTTTGGCGTGAAGATTGGCAACCTCTTCAATGCAAAATATTGCGCGAGTGGCTACGGTGGCTCGTGGTTGGAGGGCTCGACCCTCGCCGACCGCAAGTCGTGGGCATACTACTTCCCACAAGCGACCATCTCGGCACTCGGCAACGTCACAATCAATTTCTAAGCTATGGAACTGAAACTTATTCTACAGATTGTGGGCATCACGCTCGGACTACTCTACCTTTGGTTGGAGTATAAGGCCAATATCTGGCTTTGGGTCGTGGGAATGTTGATGCCGTGCGTGCACTGCATACTCTACTACAAGTCGGGGCTCTACGCCGACTGCGCTATGCAGGCCTACTACATCGTGGCAGGACTATACGGATTGGCGGTGTGGTTGCTCGGTCATAAACGCACAGAGAAGCCACTCAAAATAGCCCATACACCTCTGCGACTCATCGCACCTCTCGTGGCGATTTATGCTCTATTACACGCTGCTATATACCTCATACTGACCCACTTCACCGATAGCACCGTACCATTCTGGGATGCGATGACAACTGCAATGTCGATGGTAGCAATGTGGCTTCTCTCGCGAAAATATATGGAGCAGTGGTTGGTATGGTTTGCGGTGGATGCGATAACCGTGGGATTGTACCTCTACAAGGGCATCCCTCTCACCGCAGGACTCTATACATTATATACGACCCTCGCCATCGTCGGATATCTACGATGGCGAAAGGTCTATAAAGCTGAAATGCAATAGATTATTTTTCGCGATAGTTGCGGCACACGGAGCTGTAGTCGCAATACTTACACGCCGACTCGTCACTGCACTGCTTGAATGGAATGGAGCGATTGAACATCTCGCATAGAGTATTGAGCACCTCCTCCTCAAATTCGGCAGCGCACTCCGAGTAGGCCATCAACGTACGCTTGTTGTAGCGGTCGATACTCTCGATAAAGAGCGGCGAATACTCCTCGTGCACCATCGAGCTGACATAGTATAGCTCAGGGCGTACATCACGGCCACGCTCGTGCGAGAGCATCATCGAGTAGAGAAGCGTATTTATAATATTCGACGGACGATTATCCAGGATTGGCTCTCCGTGGAAGAGGGCGCTGATACCCTTATAGGTGAGATTCTGCTTACCTGTCTTGTAGTCAACCACACGCAACATACCATTATTGAGCGAGTCGATACGGTCGGCACGACCACCAAGGTGCACGGTGAACTTCTCTCCACCCGCCTCGATATCGACAGCCATCGAGACCTTGCTTTCGGTCTCGGCAACAGAGAAATCGCAGTGAGAGATATCGTAGTTCAGCAAGTTTGAACCGAGGTACTCGCAAACAATATTGCGAATGATGAGCAACTCACCACCAAGCTCCGGCAGAGGGTCATTCTCACGACCGAAGTAGACCTTGGCAATCGCCTTATCTACGCACTTCTCGACTTCACCCCCCTCGCGCAACTCTTCGAGACGCACAGCAGGCTGGGCATCGCCCTTAATCTTCGTATAGAGCTGATCTGCAGCTTCGTGGAAGATATTTCCGAAGGTCATATTATCAACCGACTCCTCCAATTCATCCTCAGGGCGCAACAACTCCACCACATTGAAGTAGAATCGAAGCGGACACTTCACATAGGTAGAGAAGGCTGTCGGCGAGAGCTCCTTATTGCGTGTGAAACGCAGAAGCTTCTCGAACACAGCATCGCTCTTTGCCACCTCGATGCCGCCACTCTCCGACAATGACACCTCGACACCCACATTCGAATAGTGGATATCGAAATTGGTCTCATACTCCATCTGGCGGATATAGCGGCTCGGCTCACCCGTGCTCTTATCATCGGCCGCCGACGAGTACAACATATATAGATTCTCGGCGCGCTCGGCAAGACGATAGAAGTAATATGCGTAGACTCCCTCGTGATGCTCCACAGTCGGAATTTCGAATCCGTAGCGCAAGCCATACGGCAAGAACGACTTGTCGGTAGCTCTATTTCCCGGGAAGTTATTATCGGTCATCGAGAGGAGAATCACATTCTTGAAGTCGAGATTTCGTGTCTCGAGAATACCCATAATCTGCAAGCCCTGCAACGGCTCTCCCGTAAACGGAACTCGCTCCGACTGCAGGTGGCGTCGCACAAGCGAATGGTAGACCTTGACCGGAAGGTCGATTTGGCAAGCATCGGCCACATTGTGCAACTTTGTCAAGGCGTCGTAAATTACCAACAAGAACTCGGCGCGGAATGCACTCTCATCGCCCTCACCCGTACTCGTCGAGACCGCCTCAACCACCTCCAAGAGGTAGTCCGACTGCTCGCGCCAACCCGTCTTCTTGCGGAAAATAAGTTGCAATAATGGAGTCACCGCAACCATAGCCTGAGGTACCTGAAAGAGTCGCTGTTTGACAATCTCGGCACGCAATGAGGCATACTGCGAGGTCGAGATAGTCGCCACATACGGATGGCTCAACAACCCCTCGACGTCGACATAGTAGAAACTCTCCTCGCCATCATCACTCTTGCGGGCATGCTTCTGCAACTCGAGCAGACGCTCGACGAATGAGTATGCCAAGGTGTTACGAATCGGGTAACCCATCGTAACATTTATAAGCGGTTTCTCGACCACCTTGCCACCCTTCTCTTCGCGCTTAACCTTGAATTTTTCGGGCAACGCATACAGCAACGGCATCAGCAGATTCTCATCGGTGAGCACCACCGCAGTATCTTTATCGAGTTGACCGCCATTGCGCGAAGCTATCTTCTCCAAAATATCGACAACACACTGACACTGAGCCACATTCGACGAAGTCGAAAGTACATTCACCGAGGCTATATTGCGGAAGTTATCGTGCGAAACGCCCTCCTCGCCACCAAACTGCTTGAGGTTTTCGCGGATAAACATTCCCGCCTCCTGAAACTCATTGTCGATATAGTAGTTATCGTAGTCCCAATAGAACTCTACCCTGCCCGCACTCTTCAACTTCTCGAGCAGGCTCTTCTCGCACTTGGAGAGAGCATTGAGTCCGATGCAGATATACTTCTCATCGCCCGACAGCTCAGCCTTACCCTCAGCAAGTCGCTCCACCGCCTCGCGATAGATCATTCCCGTATAGCCGATGCCCAACTCTCGCAACTGCGCACGGAACTTCTCGTAAATCTCGCCCAGCGAACGCCATACTGTCAAGAAACGCTCCTTGGCCGAGCCCTCGGTAATAGCCTCCTTGCCACCTGTGAGTGTGCGCCAGAAGCGATTTATCATATCAATCTGTTCGGGCGAAAGATAGCTCACATCGGCCTCTATCTCCTTCAAGTCGCGGATATTGGCGAAGAGCTGCGAGGCATCGACCATATACTTATCTATCATATCGAAGTCGGATGCCAGCATCTCGCCCCAATGATAGAACTCGTCAAAAGTCTCGTTGTGGTAGCACGAATAGACCTTATAGAGTTCAGCCACAAGGCGCAATTTATCCGCCTTGCGCAACCCCGAGAGAGCAATCATTATATCATCCATCGAGGCGTAGTTCGGCTCCCACACGGGTCTAACCGCTATCTTCGAGAGCGCCTCCGCAAAGAACAATCTCGCTCGCTTTGACGGCAAGAGAAGTGTGAGCGACGAGATTTCGTCACCATATTTCTCGTAGAGTCGCAGTGCAACATCCTCAACAAAAGTAGCCATATATAACTCTCCCGCCCAATGGGCTGATTACTATTGATTTACAATTTTTCCGCCGAGCACACGCTGCCTATTGCGAACAATGGCAGGAGCACCCTGATAGAACAACTTCGAGCCCGCCATCATCTTGGTCTCGAGACGCTCCGACACGTAGAGTGTCACATACGACGAGCCCGAGCAACGAAGCTCCGAAGAGGTGGTCTTCAGCTTGCTACACTCCACCTTCGAGCCGCTCGCCTTGAGATTAAAATATTTGGCAGTGCCCGTAATCGACAATCGGCTTGAGCCCTTACACTCAGCCTCGATATCGAGCATACTCGCCGAGAAGGCAACCAATGCCTTCTTCGAGGTCTTGACGTCGAACATCGTGCTCACAATATCGCCATCGACGGTAACCTCAGCCTGAGCTACATCCAAGCCCTGCAGTGCATGGTAGTAAATCACCACGTCGGTCGTCGTGCGACGCTTGGCGACCTTTTTCTCGCTGATAACGAGTACTCCTTTGGCATTTACGGAGGCTGTAAACTCCGACACATTTTCACCCTTGGTATCGAAGACAATGCGCGACTCGGCATCGGTCTGCACCTGTTTGAATGTCACATTGGCAGGGGCATCAATCTTCACCCTTGTAAATGGCTCAAGCCACTCAGTCTTTGGAGCTGATGCACTCTGCGCCCACGCAGAGCATACCGCCATCAATAGAATCGATGTAACTAAAAATCGTCTCATACTCCTTTTTAACCTATCTTTTCAGCACGCAAGTTACAACTTTTTTTTACAATAATATCACTCTTTCGCCATTATTTCTTATCTTTACAAAAAATTTATTCCGCATGGATAAAACCTCAAATAAAAGCAGAGCGGTAGTCGTTCCGGCGAGTGCCGGCTCGGGCAAGACATACCGTATCGCTCACGAATATATATACGACGTTCTCCGCGACCACGTTAACGATGACGGAGTGGCTCGCTTCGACCGTACGTTTTACAAACGTATCCTCGCTGTAACTTTCACAAACAAGGCCACCGAGGAGATGAAGAGTCGTATCCTGAAGGAGATTCACATTCTCGCTTCGGGCGAAAAGAGCGACCACCTCGAAGATTTGATGAAGGAGACTTCGCTCAAGGAGGAGACTCTGCGTAACCGTGCCAAGATTGTGCGTTCGCTTATCTTGCACGACTACTCACACTTCACGGTGCTCACCAACGACACATTCTTCCAGCGCATCCTGCGAGCCTTTGTTCGCGAGCTGGGTATCGATATGAACTTCTCGACCGAGTTGGACACCGCTCCGGTATTGACCAAGAGTGTCGACGCCCTCATCGAGGATATTACCGAAAATAAGGAGCTTAGAACTTGGTTGGAGGAGCTCACCTCCGACCGTATCAGCGACGGCGAGCGCTGGGATATCCGCAGTGCCATCACCTCACTCACGGGCGAGCTATTCAAGGAGTCTACCCGCGAGATTATTGACGAGACCAAGGATAAAGCCGCACTAAGAAAGGCTATTCTCGACTTTGCCAAGGTGGTGAAGCAGAAGCGCAAAGAGCTCATGGATAAGGGCACCGAGGTGCTCACCGCAATCTCATCACGAGGATACTCACACGACAACTTCAAGAGCAAGTTCACGAAATTCTTCGAGAAGGTGGCTGACGGCACGCTCGACAAGATTACCGATGCGATGATGAAGCATCTCGACGATAGTCCCGAGGAGTGGTTCTCCAAGGGCAAGTCCACGGCTCCGCTCATCGCCCTCGCAACAGAAATACAGGCCAAATTTGTCGAAATATATAGCGACTACATCGACCTCAAGACACTCGATAATACCCACCGCCTACTTGCGCGCAACTATCGAGGATTTGCCCTTCTGCGCGATTTGCAGAAGAAGGTCGAGCTCATTTGTCGCGAGGAGAACTCGATGCTCCTATCCGAGACCAAGCACGCCATTGCGGGCTTCATTTCGGAATCTGAAGCACCGTTTATCTATGAAAAGGTGGGCAACTACTTCGACAAGTTTATGATTGACGAGTTCCAGGACACATCGGTCAAGGAGTGGCGTAACTTCCTACCATTGCTACGCAATGCCATGGCGCAGTCAGCCGACACATCGGTCTTGATTGTGGGCGACGTGAAGCAATCAATATATCGCTGGCGAGGTGGCGACTGGCGCATCCTCGGCAAGGATGTCAAGAACGATTTGGGCGACTGCAAGAGCGTGCCATTGAAGAACAACTGGCGCAGTTTACCGAATATTGTAGGCTTCAACAAGAGCCTCTTCGAGAGCGTCATCAAGCAGGAGAATAACAACCTCAACGACCAACTTGACGAGGCCGACAAGGCACATCGCATCTCGGCAGAGTGCAAGGAGGAGCTCTACGACACACTTGCTCACGCCTATGCAGGCCACGACCAGGAGGCTCGTCGTAAGCACGTAAACAAGGGATATATCTCGATTTCGGCAGCCAATGAGGGTACCGCACCGAACACTCCGCTTATGAGCAAGAGTGGTCTGCCGCTCTACATTCAGCGCATCAAAGAGGTGTTGGAACGCGGTTTCCTCCCTCGCGATATCACCATCCTTGTGCGCAAGAATAACGAAGGTATGGAGATTGCCGAGGAGTTGCTACTCTATCGCAACCAACTGCCTAAGGAGCTATGGTTTGAGATTACAACCGAGGAGGCGCTGAGTCTGGCGGCTTCACCCGCTGTAAAACTCGTAATTGCGATTATGCGTCTCGCCATAAATCGCAAGGATACAGCATCTTTGGTACTCTACAACCACCTCCACAACAGAGATCGTTTCGATGCCACATTGAGCGACGAGGAGAACGCATTCCTCGACTCGATTCGTACAATGTCGCCCGAGGAGGCCTTCGAGCATATCGCAATACGCTACGCCAAGGACTTCGAGGGTCAGACCGCATATATTTTGACTCTGCACGAGCATATCGTGCGCTTCTCATCAGGCAAGGTGGCCGACATCGCCCTCTTCGACAAATGGTGGCGCGAGAAGAGCGGCTCGCTCTCGATTCGTGTCGAGCGTAACGACCGTGCTATAGAGATTCTCACCATCCACAAATCGAAGGGACTCGAGAATAAGGTCATCATCATACCACGCTGTTCGTGGTCATTGGAGCCGCTCAACTCGGGAGGCCTCATCTCGAACATCGTATGGTCAAAGCCTGCACCTAATCCGCACCTTACCGACATCGGACAATTCCCTGTAGCGTTCAGCGGTGCGGTGAAAGATTCACTCTTTGCCGACAGCTACTTCCGCGAGATGGTCTATAGCTGCGTCGACGCTTTGAATATGCTCTACGTGGCTACTACACGTGCCAAGGAGCAGCTACATATCTTCCTCCCAAGCAAGAAGAAGGCAAACGACGTCAACCATATGTTACTCTCCATCTACGGCGAGAAGATGCAGCAGGTCGATGGCGAGGAGTATCGTCAATATGAGATTGGAACATTTGACGGCCCGAACCCCGAGAAGGCGAGCGACAAGGGCAACACCTCAAATACGGTTATCACACACCACAGCGTATCGCCCGTATCGCTAAAGTTGCGAACATCGGCTTCGCGCTACTTCTCCGACGAGGAGAGCCCGCTCTCACCGCGCAGTATGGGTATCCGTCTGCACCGCGTATTCGAGGGTGCAACCTCTCGCGAGGAGATTTTCAACGCCCTCGGCGAGATGGTCGTAAATGGCGAGTTGAGCAGTGCTGAGGAGCGTGCTTTACGCGAAAAAATTGAGGAGACACTCTCCTCAACCATTGCAGGCGAGTGGTTCGATGGAACGTGGAAGCAGCTCTACCGCGAGCGCAATATCATCAACCGTGAGGGTGGTACAAAACGCCCTGACCGAGTGATGACACGCGAGAAGGAGGCGGTGGTTGTCGACTACAAGTTTGGCGAGGAGAACGAGCTCTACAAGCGACAAATCGAGACCTACATCGAGGAGTTGCAGAGCATGGGTTACACCTCGGTGAAGGGATATATCTGGTACGTTCCTGCGGGAAAGATTATTCCAATTAAGGAATAAATGTTGATTTTTTAGGATTTAGAGTTATCTTTGCAGAATGAAATCGGCTTTGTGGAAGATAATACCAAGAGAGTTTCGCACTAAGGGCATAGGCGTGTCGCTTACAATTTTCGTACGCGCACTCCTCAACTTTGTGGGTTTGGCGGCACTGCTACCGGTGTTGTATCTCATTCTCGACGAGAATGGCATACACTCCAATAGCGCCATCCATCGCATCTACGAACTCTTCGGTTTCAGCTCCGACAAACATTTCATCATCGCTACGGCCGTAGCCGTAGTGCTCTTTATCGTAGCCAAGAGCGTCGTCAACATTCTCCTCTACCGCGTAGAGCGCGACTACACCTATTCACTCTATCGTTACCTCTCGCGCAAGCTCTTTGTGGGTTACTTCAAACGAGGCTTGCAGTTTATCAAGGGCGAGAACTCGGTGACACTATCACGCAACGTAAACATCGTATGCTACACCTTCATTATGGGAGTCTTGCGTTCGATTGCATCGCTGGCAAGCGAGGTGTTGCTACTGCTGATGATATTGATTGCCATCGCAATATATTCGCCACTCGGAGCACTGCTGGCATTTGCAGTATTTATCCCTGTGGCGTGGATATATTTTGCACTTATGCGCTACCGCCTCGACCGCTACGGCAATATCGAGAATGAGGCTCAGCGCCGCAAGCAGCGTGACGTGATGGAGAGCTTTAGAGGCTATGCCGACATCGAGATAAACAATGCCTTCGACCATCAACTCTCGCGCTTCGACGAGGAGCTCGACACCATCATCAAGGTTGGTCGCAAGAATGCAACAATCTCGCTCCTGCCTCAAAACCTCACCGAGGTGGGCTTGGCACTGGGTATGGCACTTCTGCTTGCACTCGGTGCGGTGCTCGACGCCGGCAATATGAAGATTCTCTTCGGACTCTTTGCTGTGGCAGGATTCAGACTCCTTCCATCGGCTCGCAACATTATGAATGCGTGGAGCGCACTGCGCTACAACCGCTATACCGTTGATATCTTGAGCAGCGTCGACCTCAGCGAGAACGAGGAGAGCAAGGGCGAGACAAACGAGGTGCTCCCATTCAACGACGCAATCGAGGTGCGCAACCTCTCTTTCAGATTCGAGGAGGGCGCAAGCGACACCCTACACAACCTCTCACTCACTATCCGCAAGGGCGAGAAGGTGGGCATCAATGGCGAGTCGGGTGTGGGTAAGACCACCCTACTCAACCTCCTGCTCGGACTCTACTCACCGACCGAGGGTGCAATCCTTGTAGATGGCGCACCACTCGACAAGTCGCTCTGCCGCAAGTGGCAGAACAGCATCGGCTACGTCTCACAGAGCACATTCCTCACCGACAATTCCATCCTCGCAAATATCGCATTCGGTTGTGACGAGGAGAGTGTCGATATGGAGCGTATCGAGACCGTAATAAAGGCGGCATCGCTCTCGGAGTTTGTGGCATCACTACCAAATGGTATTCACACCCGCATTGGCGAATGTGGCGCACTCCTCTCGGGTGGTCAACGACAGCGCATCGGCATTGCGCGCGCACTCTACAAGCAGGCCGACATCCTCTTCTTTGATGAGGCGACATCATCACTCGACAAAACGACCGAGCAGAGCATCAATCGCGCGATTGAGCACCTCTCGGCATCGAATAAAGATCTTACAATTGTGGTTGTGGCACACCGCGAGAGCTCGCTCGACTACTGCGACCGCATCATAACACTCGAGAAAAACGAACAATAGATATGGATTATCGCATAGCAGATTTTATACTCCGCACCGAAGGCCCACATAGCGATATTGTGGCTTGCGGCTTGCGTGGTTTCAAGCCCTTCGAGGTTGAGACCGACGCCACCGTCGAGCCTACAATGGTACTGCGAATGAACAGCCCGATTAACGAGAATAGTCACACCGACTACAAGGTACTGCACGCCTTTGACTTCGAGCAGAACTACGCCTCGGGCGAGTTGTCGCGCTATGCTACGGGATACCGCTTTGCCATGACTCGCGAGGATAAAACCTTCGTTCTCGTAAAGGAGGATGGCTCGAACATCGTGGAGAGCAACCTCGGCTGCTACGAGGAGGCTGATCCTTCGCTCGTACGTTTCGGCATCTGGATTATGTTCGGCATCATTATCGCTCCACATGGCGCTATCGCCATCCACTCGTCGGTAGTCGTGAAGGATGAAGGCGCAGTTCTCTGCCTCGGCGAATCGGGCACCGGTAAGAGCACCCACACACGTCTATGGCTTGAGCATATCGAGGGTGCTCGACTCCTCAACGACGATAGCCCTATCATCCGCGCCATCGACGGCAAGGCGATTGTCTATGGTTCGCCTTGGAGTGGCAAGACCCATTGCTATGTAAATAAGTGTGTACCTGTACGCGCCTTGATGCGTCTCTCTCAGGCTCCACACAACAAGATTCGTCGCTTGCCTTCGCTCTTTGCGATTGGTGCGATACTTCCATCGTGCCCACCGGCATTTGCCTACGATGGCAAGTTGCAAGACCACATCTGCAATGCAGTTTCGGACATTCTCGCGTGCACTCCGGTCTACCACCTCGAGTGTCTGCCTGACGCTGCAGCAGCCGAGTTGTCCTACTCAACAATATACGGAATCTAACGATGAACAACGCTCGTGCGATAGCCAACCGCGAACTCTTCTCCATCGTGCGCGACACCTTGCTCGAGGGCAAGACCGTGCGCGTGGCGGTCAATGGGCAGAGTATGCTACCCTTCTTCCGTAGCGGCTCGACAATCACCCTCCGCCCAGTGCGAGATGAGGATATTCGCAAATATAATGTCGTAATGGCCGATGCAGGACACGCCTATGTGGTGCATCGCATTGTCGAGGTTGGCAAAGAGAGCATCACGCTCCTTGGCGACGGCAATCTACGTGGCACTGAGTGCGTTACACGCGATAAAATCTATGGCGTAGTCGATTGCTCACGTACCCATCTTTTCTTTGCGAAACTGTGGGTATGGCTTCGACCTCTCCGCCGCTTCCCGCTGGCAATCTTCCGCCGAGTAATGTAAAAAAAGACGACCGTTGGTCGTCTTTTTTATTGAATCGCTATAGTTGCAATCGAAACTCTAGCGGCACAGTGTATTTCACTCGAACTGCCTGACCACGTTGCATTCCCGGTGTCCACTTTGGTGACAGTTTCATAATACGAATAGCTTCATTTGATAGAGACTCATCTGGGGTCTGGAGTACCTGGATATTGGTCAAACGACCATCCTTCTCAATCACGAATGAGAGTAGTACACGACCTGTGATGTTATTCTCGATAGCAACCTGAGGGTATCGCACCTTACTCATCGCCCAACTACGGAATGTCATCAAATCTCCGCCCATAAATGAAGGCATTTGCTCAACCTTTACGAAAGGCACGTCATCTTCGATAACCTCATCCACGACAGCTACGTTCTGAATGGGCACACTCTCCACATCATATGCCGTAAAGTCGACACTTTCCCTATCTTTTTTCGAGAGCACAGCATTTGCGTTCGCAATAACCGAAGGGTCAACATCGACACCCGCCTTGCCTATTATCTGCGCTTTAGCTATAGAGTACAGAGACCCACCTCCGATCTTCTGCGCCGACAAAGGCAAAGTGACAGCCAATGCTAAAAGCAAAGCCAATGCAAACAATCCCCTTCTCATATCAAAGCGATTTATCCCCCTAAAGCGGGGGTGATTAGACTACTTCTTCTCCTTCAAAAGGTCGCGAATCTCAGTCAAGAGAAGCTCCTCCTTTGTTGGCTCTGGTTCTGGCTCCGGTGCTGGTTCCGGTGCTGGTGCTGGCTCTGGAGCCGGCTCCTCTTTCTTCTCGGTGAGACGTGCCATAACTCGTACCATCACGAAGACGCAGAGTGCAAGGATTGTAAAGTCAACAACCTGCTGAATAAATGCACCATAATTCAATGTAACTGCAGGAGTGAGCACCTCACCCGCCTCATTGAGCACTGCGCTCTTGAGTGTCAAGCTGAGGTCTGTAAAGTTTACATTGCCTACGAACAAACCGATTGGTGGCATAAGCACATCGTTAACCAACGATGTTACAATCTTACCAAAAGCACCGCCGATGATAACACCGACTGCCATATCCATTACATTACCCTTCATTGCGAAGGCCTTAAAGTCTTTCAAGAATCCCATAAATCTAAGTTTTTTTTTAGTTATACCTATAAGTATATACGAGTGTACAAGGGGTTGCCCTCATACACTCGTAAAATAGTCAATATTTAGCCGATAATCATCAGCACAGCATCGGTTGCTACATTGTCGCCCTCAGCAACAACAACCTGCTGAACAGTACCCGAATAGTCCGAAGTGATAGAGTTCTCCATCTTCATCGCCTCGAGAACTGCAACCTCGTCACCTGCGTTTACGGTGTCGCCCTCCTTAACCTTCAATGAGATAACACGACCAGGAAGTGGAGCAACAACCTTATTGCCAACAATAGCCTTAGGTGCAGCCGGAGCCTCAACCTTTGCAGGAGCATCACCCAACTCGATAAGCACAGCGTCGGTAGCTACATTCTCGCCCTCGACAACCAAAATCTGCTTAACATAGCCCGCAGCATCCGAAGTGATAGAGTTCTCCATCTTCATCGCCTCGAGAACTGCAACCTCCTGACCTACAGCCACTGCGTCGCCAACCTTAACCTTGAACTCGATAACCTTGCCTGGAAGTGGAGCAACGATAGTGTGGCCTGTAATAGGCTGAGCCTTAGGCTCTGCAACTACTGCAGCCTCCTCCTTTGCAGGAGCCTCAGCAGCAACCTTAGCCTGGTATGCCTTAGTCTTAACGCCTGTGAGGTATGGCTTAGCCACGAGTGGGAACAACTCGAGCAAGAGAACCTCCTTCTCGTTCTCAGCGAGCTTCGCGCCACCTGCCTCAGGGAGCTCAGGATTTGGCTGGCTCTGATACTTCGAGATATCGTAGTTGCTCTCCTCGCGTACGCCGCAAATCTTGAAGCGGAACTCAGGGTTTACAGGTACAGGTGTAGTTCCGTACTCACCCTTCACGAGGCTAACAAACTGATTATTCTTTGTTGTATACATCTCGCGACCTGCCTTCAAGTCGAGGGCGCAGTTCACAGCCTGAGCACCCACAATCTGCGAAGTAGGGGTTACGAGTGGTGGGAGACCCGCCGAGAGACGCACCTCAGGGATCAACTCCATAGCCTTTGGCAAGATATCCTCTGCCTTCAATGCCTGCAACTGAGCCACCATATTCGAGTACATACCGCCAGGAATCTCAGCCTCCTGAACGAGCTTGTTAGGTGCTGGGAAGCCGAAGTAAGCCTCAATCTTCTGAGCCGCATCGAGCAATGTTGCGAAGTCCTCCTTCTGAGCTGCTGCTACTGCACGATTGAGTTGTTCCTCAACCTCTGCAGGAGTTGCGTCAACGAGTGGGTTGAATGGCTTTGGAGCCGGCTTATCAGAGCCGAATACCGATACGTTCAACTCGGTGCGGATATCCTTCAACTGCTCGTTAATCTTAGCTACAGCCTCCATATTTACGCCGAGGTCGATGCCGAGCTTCTGGCAGAAGAGGTATACCAACTCCAATGCAGGAGCTCCGGTACCACCACCAAACCACCAGCAGTTTGTATCAACTACATCTACGCCCGCTGCGATAGCCGCGTAAACCGATGCAAGACCATAACCAGGAGTACAGTGTGTGTGGAAGTCAACAGGAATACCTGTCGCAGCCTTCAACTTCTTAACGAGTGCGCTAACACGCTGTGGCGGAATCAAACCCGACATATCCTTGATGGTAATCATATCAGCGCCGAGCTCAGCCAAGGTCTTAGCCTTCGATACGAAGTAGTCGTCAGTGAAGACTGGTGCAGGATTCTTCTTGCCCATCAACTTCTGGAAGAACGACAACTTAGGATATTTTGGATCTACGGTGTAGCAAACTGCACAGTCAGCAATACCGCCATACTTCTTTACATACTTAATAGTAGACTTTACGTTCTCGACATCGTTCAAGCAGTCGAAGATACGCATAATGCCGAGACCACTCTCGATAGAGTTGCGGCAGAAGCCCTCGATAATCTCGTCGGTATATGGAGCATAACCGAAGAGGTTACGACCACGCGAAAGAGCAGTGAGCTTCGAAATATCACCGATCTCCTTCTTGATACTCTCGAGACGATACCAAGGATTCTCACCGAGATAGCGCATTACCGAGTCAGGCACTGCACCACCCCACACCTCCATAGCATAGAAGTGCGCATCTTTGTAGTAAGGGAGGCAGCGCTCAACTTGTGCCTGAGTCATACGAGTTGCGAAAGATGACTGCTGACCATCTCGCAAGCTCAAATCTCTGATTTTAAGTACTTTAGCCATAGTTTTAAGGTTATTTAATATATATTATTTGTATATTTTCACTTTTCGCAATAACAAAATTAATAAATTTCTCGGAGAAAAGCAACAATAAATGGGCAAAATTCTACAAAAATTCGCGGGTGCCAAAAATGGCGCACAAATAAAAATTTCTAAAAAAAGTATAAAAAATTTTGCAGAAACGGAAATTTGCTTTATCTTTGCACTCGCTTAAACGCAATGGCGGGATAGCTCAGCTGGTTAGAGCGCATGATTCATAATCATGAGGTCGAGAGTTCAAGTCTCTCTCCCGCTACTAAAGTGGAAAAATCGCAAGATTTCTCCACTTTTTTTGTGGCGTTATTTTTGTAATTCGCTGATATAGTGCGTATTAAATCAAAGAACAAGTTGCCACCTTTGGTTAGAAGAGTTCTATTTTCCTTGTTCCATATTACCCCATCAGGAAATACCAATTTTTGTATTTTTTGGCATATCTCAAAAGCTCCATTACTCCAATAACTGCCTAATTTACAGGCTATTTCAATCGACCGCCCAAGAAATTCCGCAAGGTTCGAGAGGTTCACGGATAACTTTTCAAGTTCACGCTCTGTATCACGCCTTTCTGCCTCCAAGTCTGATAATGCACTACTGTAAGCATCCTCATCTATTTTCCCGATTGCAAAGTTCTTTTTAGCCGTCTTGATATATGTATTGATGGTCGCCAAATGCTTCCTAACTGTGTTAATCTCATCGACCTGAACATTCTCCTTCTCTGCGAACTTACTTTTCAGAAGATTAACCAGCATAGGCGTAAATTCAGTTGGTACGCTAAACTCATTGAGCAGTTCCAAGTATTTTGCGTGTAGCTCCTGCGCCGAAACATTCACATTGCCAATCGTTCCATTGTACTTGTAATAATCCTTGTCTTTCTTCTTGACGGTATATCCCGTCATCAGATGCCCTTCGTAATATATATGCCCCTTCAACGGAAAACGAGGAGTTTCGGCAGCGTGTTCGTAGCCTCGACAACTCTTGCCGTCAATAATGTTAAGCACTTTATTAAAAAGAGCCTCCGAAACGAGCTTCTCCTGCTTACCATCAACAACAGCTCCGTTTAGATACTGGTGTTCAATCTTGCCACAATAGAACCTATTGTGTAGGCACTTTGACAAACGCTGTTTGTCTATCTTTAAGCCTCGCAACTTTAATCGTTCAATAACTTTCGCTTGTGATATATCTGGTTCGCTGGCAATCCACTCCCAAGCCTTTTTCAAGATATGACCTTTGTCATTTATAGTAATGATATGCTGTTTGTTGACCTTCTCTGATGTATAGCCAAGTGGAGGTCTACTATACCATTCGCCCCTATTCAGACACGCAACCATACCTTCGTGACACTTATGACGGCGCATTGCATTGTCAATATCTGCCACGATAAGCAGAATAGCCTCAATGTGTTCGGCTAACATATTGCTTTTATCCACAGGTTGATTGACTGCAATGATTGTTACACCGCTTCTATTCAATTGACCTTTATATGTCAAGCCCTCCTCCATATTACGACTAAATCGGTCGTAATCATATACAACAATGGTATCAATTTCGGGGTCATTGAGAACCGCTCCCACCATATCCAAGAACTTTTCTCCTGCCTTCTTTGCGCTCTCGAAAGTACCACCAAAGTCATACTTGACATCCTTGCCACATCTATCGCAATATCTATGACACGCTTCCAACTGCGTATCAATCGAGTTATTGTTTCTGAACTGCTCCTCTGACGACACTCGTGTCCAAGTAGCAGCTTTGCCCTTACCATTCGCTGTAAGAGCCTTTCTTCTACTGATAATCTGCTCTGCGCTGATATTTTTAATTTTTCGCTTCATCATTGTTTAATTTATTTACCTTATTATTTATATACCACGCATAACAGATATCAGCTACTTTGTCCAATCCATTAAGAATGGTAACTATGTCATTTTCGTTGGTAACACCCAACTCTGCAAATTGTTTAATATATATTTCATCTACTTGTCCATTTACGAACATATTTATATTAAAGTCTTTCTATTCCCTCGAAGGGTTATTTGCTTTTGTGCCTCTCTCCGCTCTCGAAAAGACTTCTGGTCGGCAGGGATATGCGTAGAACCCTTGCGCTCTGGGCGCAGTTATCCTATGTTACTTCATCGGCGTATGTATTATTGATTTATTTGGAAGGACATCAGTTCTTGCGAAGGAACCGAAGTATTACAAATATACAAATAAAAAACGAGAATTCCAAATTCAAATTATACATGTCTATCTTGATTGCGACTTGCCTCCTATTACAAGTAAGCCTAAACACTATTGTTTCTATATATCCATAACATTCAGACTTATTGAGGATTATATAATTTTTACCATGTAAGTTTACATGGATATTTTTTTGTAAAATTTAGGGGCTGGTAGGGGGTATAGTGCGTGTTTTTCAAAAGTGTCCCTTGCCTTTCAGCGAAAATTTGCGGATACTGTCATCGAGTCACAAACCGTGCTTTCCCAAAATTTTCCCAAAATTTTTGCTTCCAGAAAAATCGACCTCTTATATGGCAAACTCCTTCTTAACTCGTTGAACTGTCGATACTGACACTCCACAAATCGCCGCTGTATCACGAATGCTTTTACCTTGCTTCAACGAGCGAATGACCTTGCTGTACTCCTCTTGCTTCCGCTCCTTGGTCTTTACCGAGCCTACTTTACGCCCAAGCTTGCCACCATCAGCAATGTACTTGGCACGACCACTATTGAGGCGATAGGTGATGTTCTCTCTTTCAAGCTGGGCGCAGACACCAAGCACCGACACCATCACTGCTAAATATGGATTCTCTCTACCATCTGCACCGAACAGCGACAAACCCTCCTTCTGGAAATAGGCATTGATACCGTTGTCCTTCAATGTTCGGATAGTGTCCAGCACCTCCCAAACAGCACGACCGCAACGGGAGAGTTCCGAGAATAAGACCACCTCAACGCCGTTGGTAACTGTGTAGTCAATGCACTCTGTGAGCACAGCACGCTCTTCGTTACGCTTGGCTCCTGATATATGCTCCTCATATACCTCAACAACCTCCAATCCGTTACGATTGGCATAGTTGGTTAGGTCGGCAACCTGACGAGAGGTCGATTGCCTCTCGCCAGTGCTTGAAACTCTTGCGTAAATAACAGCTGTTGACATAGTTAGAATATCTTTACCAAAGATTGTAATTGGAAGCATCGAAATTCTCCACGCTCTACATCGAAGTAGGTGCATACCTTGCGAGCATCGCCACAAATGCCCCTACCGTTAATGTGGTCGCCGACCAAAGCGGGCATCATAGTGCCGTATGCGATGCGAACTTCTCCGCTCTTTTTGAGGTAGGCAAATTTCACCACCTCTCGGCGCATACGAGCCTTCAACTCGTTCAACTTTGCCACCTGCAAACCCGTTACGAAATCATTTTGAACTCTCTGCGAGATTACCGCTGCACGGTACATATCTCGGTTTGTTACTGCTACTACTGTTGTCATATCTGTAATGTTTAATTCGTTTCCTTTTCTGATAACAAAGATATGGAATATATTTAATATATCCAAACTTTTGGCAATAATTTTATGGATTATTTTGATTATTTTCCATATTTTCTTAATTTTGGGGCTAAATTTGATTTACTATGGCAACAGATAAGCAAGAACGCACCGTTATTCACCTCGAACTCGGTGCAGAACACCACTACTTCGGCAGTATCAAAGC